>JANQUV010000065.1 GCA_030730585.1 Haliea sp. | reverse complement strand
CCGACCCCAGCATTATGAATGCTGTGCTCTAACCAGCTGAGCTACGTAGCCATAATTCGCAATGGGACTGGCATCCCGAGAAGGCGCGCATTTTCCTAATTTTGGACGGGCAAGTCAAGCGCGCTGGGGCTTGGGCTGCTGCTGTGTAATGCAGTGTATGTTGCCCCCGCCAAGGAGTATCTCTCCACCAGGTACCATGACGATTTCGCGCTCAGGAAACAGCTCCTTCAGGATCTCCATCGCCACCGCATCCATCGGGTCAACGAAGCCGGGGACTACAATACCGCCGTTAACGATCAGGAAATTGACATAAGAGGCCGCCAGCCGCTCGGGCCTGCCATTGTCGTCCGGCACTTGCCCCAACGCGCCGCCCTCGCTTTCAAGAACCGCATAGCGCGGAGCAGGGATAGGGATCTTGTGTACCGCCAACCGGCGGCCGCGGGCATCCTGGCTGTTCCCCAAAACCGCGAGCGCCGACCGGCAACGCGTGTAGTTGGGGTCTGACTCGTCGTCTGTCCAGCACAGCAACACCTCTGCAGGCCGCACAAAGCAGCAGAAGTTGTCGACGTGGCCATCGGTTTCATCGTTGTACATGCCCTCGGGCAGCCAGATGATGGTGTCCACGCCCAGATAGTCACGCAGGTAGCCTTCTATAGCGGACTGCGACAGCTGTGGGTTGCGATTGCGGTGCAGCAGGCACTCGGCGGTGGTGATGAGCGTGCCTTCGCCGTCGACGTGTATTGCGCCGCCTTCGAGCACAAAGCCGGGTGTTGCGTAGCGCGGCGTGCCTTCGAGCTGAGCAACTTTGCGTGCCACCTGGCTGTCGATGTCCCAGGTGGGGTAGAGGCCACCATCTTGGCCACCCCAGGCGTTAAAGTCCCAGTCAACGGCTGCCAGCCCACCTTGGTGGTCGACCACAAACGTAGGGCCACAGTCGCGCATCCACACATCGTCGCTGGAGAGCTCAATAACCTGCACATTTAGCAGGTCGGCCAGCTGTTCGGAAGCCCTCAGGAACTGTGATGACGAGGTCCCCACGGTAACCGGTTCAAAGCGCGCGATGGCGCTGATTACTGCCTTAAAAGCCGTTTGCGCCGGTACTGCCCCCTCACGCCAGCTGTCTGGCCGCTCCGGCCACAGCATCCAGGTGCGGGTGTGCGGCGCCCACTCTGCGGGCATGTAAAAGCCATCAGCGCGGGGCAGGGTAGTGAGCGGTTTCACGCGTGCTCGCCGTCCAGCGTGTTGATGGGCCCATAGAGCGGTGGTCGCCGGTCACGAAATACGCCCCAGGCGGTGCGCATTTTTTCAATGTCATCGAGGTCGAAGGAGTGCACCAGAACGCTTTCACGCGCGGCGTCGGCGCTCTGCACCAGCGCGCCGGTGTGATCGGCAATGAACGAGCCACCATAAAAAGTAATGTCGCTACCGTCCTGCTGTTCGCGGCCAACCCGGTTGCTGGCAATCAGCGGCATGAGGTTGGCTCCGGCATGGCCTTGCTGCACACGCTGCCAGTGGTCTCGCGAGTGGACGCTGGGGTCGTGTGGCTCGCTGCCGATGGCGGTGGGGTAGAACAACAGTTCGGCGCCCAGCAGCGCCATGCTGCGCGCGCTCTCTGGAAACCACTGATCCCAGCAGATGCCAACGCCAATGCGCGCGTAGCGGGTATTCCACACTTTGAAGCCGGTATCGCCGGGGTTGAAGTAAAACTTTTCGTGGTAGCCCGGGCCGTCAGGAATGTGGCTTTTGCGGTAGTTGCCCAGAATGCTGCCGTCGGCATCGACGATGGCCACCGAATTGAACCGGGCGCGGCCCGCCAGCTCAAAATAGCTGATCGGCAAAACAACCTCCAGCTCTTTCGCCAGCGCTTGAAAGTGACGCACGGCGGGGTTGTCGGCCAGCGTGGTAGCCAGCAGCATGTAGTCTTCATTGGGCTGTTGGCAAAAATACGGTGTTTCAAACAGCTCCTGCAGCAAAATCACCTGGGCCCCGGCGCGGTGCGCTTCCCGCACCAGCCGCTCGCCGTTGGCAATGTTGGCAGCGTGGTCCCAGCTGCAGGCCATTTGGGTGGCGGCGACGGTGACGGTGCGCGGCATGAGGGTGCCTCCTAAACGTTGAAGCGGAAGTGGATAACGTCCCCATCCTGAACGATATAGTCCTTGCCCTCAAGGCGCCAGCGGCCTGCGTCTTTGGCACCTTGTTCGCCTTTATAGGCAATAAAGTCGCTGTAGCTGATGACCTCGGCGCGAATAAAGCCCTTTTGGAAATCCGTGTGAATAACCGCGGCCGCTTCCGGCGCGGTAGCGCCTACCCGTACCGTCCAAGCGCGCACTTCTTTTACGCCAGCCGTGAAGTAGGTTTGCAGGTTCAGCAACTGGTAGCCGGCCCGAATCACCCGGTCCAGCCCGGGCTCATCCATGCCCAGGTCTTGCAGAAACTCTTGCCGCTCGGCATCTTCGAGTTCGGTAATTTCCGATTCCAGTTTGTTGCAGATGGCGACAACAATCGCACCCTCGGCGGCAGCAATTTCGAGCACGGTATCCAGGTGTGGGTTGTCAGTGAAGCCGGATTCATCCACGTTGGCGATGTACATGGTGGGTTTTACGGTAAGCAGGTGCAGCGTTTTTACCAGTGCTCGCTCGCTATCATCCAGAGCCAGTGAGCGCACTGGCAAGGCTTCGTTCAAATGCGGCAGGAGCCTGTTTTCAAGCAGTGCCTTGAGTGTGATGGCCTCTTTGTCGCCCCCTTTGGCGTTGCGCGCCACACGCTGAAGTTGTTTCTCACAGCTTTCCAGGTCAGCCAGCGCGAGTTCGGTGTTGATCACCTCAATATCGGCGCGCGGGTTGATCTGATTCGACACGTGAATCACGTTGTCGTCGTCAAAGCAGCGCACCACGTGGGCGATGGCGTCGGTTTCACGGATGTTGGCGAGAAACTGGTTGCCGAGGCCTTCACCTTTGGAGGCGCCCGCAACCAGCCCGGCAATATCCACGAACTCCATAGTTGTGGACACTTCACGCTGCGGTTTGACGAGTTCAGCGATACGGCCCTGTCGTGGGTCTGGCACCGGCACTACGCCGGCGTTCGGTTCGATGGTGCAGAAAGGAAAGTTCTCTGCATCGATGCCGGCTCTGGTCAGGGCGTTAAAGAGGGTTGATTTGCCGACGTTGGGCAGCCCGACAATGCCACATTTGAAACCCATGTTTGCTTCCTGTAGTTGTTAGGTGTTGCGTGTATGAGCTGCGCTGTTCATAGCGCACTGAAGCTGTGGAGCTGTGTCATTGCCCGCGTATCTTCACCCACCAGAAACAACTCCAGAGCGGCGATCGCCGCGTCAATGCTTGCATCAATGCGCGCTCGATCCACTGCGCTGGCGCGCCCCAGCACATAGCCGGTAACCTTGGACGCGTGCCCCGGGTGGCCAATGCCAATGCGCAAGCGAGCAAAGCTTGAGTTGTTACCGAGGCAAGAGACAATATCGCGCAGGCCGTTGTGACCGCCGTGACCCCCGCCGCGTTTGAAGCGCGCCGTGCCGGCCGGAATGTCCAGTTCGTCGTGGGCAACAAGAATGGCTTCGGGTGCAATTTTGAAAAAGCTCGCCATGGCTGCGACACCTTGGCCGCTGCGGTTCATGAAGCTGGTGGGGATAAGCAGGCGAATATCTTGGCCCGCACATTGAATGCGTGTGGTCAGGCCGGAAAAACGGGATTCAGGCTGTAGGGCTGCGCCGTGCTGGCGCGCCAACGCCTCGACAAAGTCGGCACCGGCGTTGTGACGGGTTCCCCGGTAGTCGCTGCCCGGGTTGCCCAGTCCGGCAATCATGGAAATAGAGCTTGCCAACGCCAGTGCCTCGCGTTTGCGAGAGTTTAGCCCTCGCTGCTGTCTGAACTGCTGTCTTCTGAGGATCCTTCGCTGTCGCTGCCGCCTTTAGGTGCCACAACGGAAGCAATCGCCAGGTCGTGGTCTTCGCCCAGTGACAAGGCCACGGAAACTACGCCTGCAGGCAGTGCGATGTCAGACAGGTGAATAATATCGCCGGTCTTCACATCAGCCATATCGACTGCGATGAACTCGGGGATATCGGTCGGCAAGCACAGCACTTCAATGTCGTTGGCCTGGTGCTGAATCATGCCGCCTTGCACCTTCACGCCATGGCAGGTCTGTTCGTTCAGGAAGTGGATAGGCACGTGCACCTTGATCGCCACGTTTTCATTCACGCGCAGGAAGTCGGCGTGGGTGACGCTGTTGCGAGCGGGGTGACGTTGCAGGTCCTTGAGAATCACTTTCTCTTTCTTGCCGCCGATGTTGAGCAACAGTACGTGTGAGAAGAAGGCCTCATTTTCCAGCGACTTTTCCAGGTCCTTGCGGATGATGGTGAGCGGCTGAGGGGCTTTTTCACCACCGTAAATAATGGCGGGAACCTGATCCGCAAGACGACGTAGGCGGCGGCTCGCACCTTTCCCCAGGTCTTCTCGCACTTCTGCGTACAATTCAAATTGGTCAGACATTGTCTGGACTCCTTTGATAACACACTGTTTTGCCTGCGACCGGCGTAGCAGTGGGTGGGTTAAACGCTGCTCCTATTGGAACAGCGCGCTAATGGATTCCTCGTTGGATACCCGTCGAATCGACTCTGCCAGCAGATCTGAAATAGTGAGCTGGCGGATTTTCGACACGGCGCGGGCATCGGCACTAAGAGGAATCGTGTCGGTGACAATCAGCTCGTCGAGCTGCGAATTGCGTAAATTTTCCAAGGCGCGACCAGACAGCACGGCGTGGGTGCAGTAGGCAACAACTTTGCTGGCGCCGCGCTCTTTGAGCGCATCGGCTGCTTTGCACAGGGTGCCGGCGGTGTCGACCATGTCGTCGACCAACAGACAAATTCGGCCGTCCACTTCGCCAATCAGGTTCATCACCTGTGCTTCATTCGCCTGCGGGCGCCGCTTGTCGATAATCGCGAGGTCGGCATCATCAAGCTGCTTGGCGATAGCGCGGGCACGTACTACGCCGCCGATATCGGGTGACACTACGATCAAGTTTTCGTAATTGCACTGCAGAATATCGGTATTGAGAATGGGCGAGCCGTAAACGTTGTCTACCGGGCAACCGAAAAAGCCCTGAATTTGCTCGGCATGCAGGTCTACAGTCAATACTCGGTCAACGCCGACCGATACCATCATGTCTGCGACGACTTTTGCCGTGATGGGAACCCGCGCGGAACGCACTCGGCGGTCCTGGCGTGCGTAACCGAAGTAGGGCACCACCGCGGTGATGCGCGCCGCCGATGCGCGCCGCAGCGCGTCAATCATTACCAGCAGTTCCATCAGGTTGTCGTTCGTGGGTGCACACGTTGGCTGCACCACGAAGACGTCCTTACCGCGTACGTTTTCGTTCAGCTCGACCGCGATTTCGCCATCGCTGAACTTACCCACGCTGGCTTTTCCCAGAGACAGATAGAGTCGATTGGCGATTTTCTGGGCCAGCTCCGGGTTTGCATTACCCGTAAAGACCATCAGCTTGGAGGACACGGCACTTCTCTCCTGGGGGGATATGGCTGGGGTGGTAGGATTCGAACCTACGAATGCCGGGATCAAAACCCGGTGC
>JANQUV010000064.1 GCA_030730585.1 Haliea sp. | reverse complement strand
CAAGGTTGCCGCTTACGATGCAGGCTTCACTGGAAGAGGTTGCTGACGCGCCCTTGGAGGCAGAGGCCCTGGCGGCGGCGGAGCTTTCCTGGTGCGTACCGCGTGATATTACCTTTACCTTTAGCACTCGCGGTGGCAGTGAGCTGTTTAAGGATTTTCTCGACGCCTTCATTGAGGAAGCGGGTGCCGAGCTGGAAAAGCTTGAGGATGGCTTCGGCGCCTGGGAGCGTGATCCTGGCGGTGTTGACGCACCCAAGCAGGTATCGCGTGTTCTGCATACGTTGAAAGGCATTGCCAAGGGGGTGGGGTTACAGCGTTACGGCACGCTCATCCATAACTTTGAAACGCTACTCGACCGCCTGCCTTGCGAACCCGGTGGGGAAGCGTTGTATTTTCGCATTATCAACGCCTGGCTAGACGCTACGGTGCGTGGTTACGATCATGTCCAGAACACCCGCAATGACGTGGCGAGCGAGTTGCCCTTGCAGCAGGATGCCCCCCCCTTGCCGTCAGCGATGGCGCGCTGGCAGGCGGCGGGCCCTCATTGGCAGCACAGTTGCAGCCACTGGCCCCGGGGCAGCGCTCGGAAGACCGCAAAATCGCCGATGCCGGGGCACAGGCGCTCGGCACCCAACAGACTATTCGCATCAGCCCGGATGCGCTGGATTATTTGCTCAATCTGGGTAACGACGTGCAGAAGCTGGGTGTACGCGCCTCGCAGAGCATGTTGCAGAACAAGCGCGCCATAGGGGAGTTACTCAGCCGTTTGGGTTCCCTGCACACGCATATCGGGCGTATTTCTGACCGGGCACTGCTCAGTGCCACGGGCCGACGCAGCAGCGCCGATGATGAGCTCGATGCGCTGGAAATGGATCAGTACTCGGATATTCACGAAGCGGCGAGCATTTTGCGTGAGGCGGTAGACGACTTGGACGAATTGGCGCGCCTGGCGGGCCGCCATACCTCAGCCGCCGAAGCTTTGTTGAAGCAGCAAGCGGGTATCGTGGCCTCACTCGGGTCGTCGATTCGTGCTGCGCGGGTGGTGCCGGTTTCGCGGCTGATGCCCGGGCTGCGGCGTATTGTGCGTACCGTGAGTGCCGAACTCGGCAAGGCGGTGAACTTCCGGGTCATTAGTGAAGCCGGTAAACTCGATCGCGATAGCCATGCTTGCTGCCAGATTATTCTGGAGCATATGGTGCGTAACGCGCTGGATCACGGCATTGAGTCGCCCGCTGAGCGTATTGCGGCGGGTAAATCGGATACCGGTGTAATTAGCATTGAAGTGCGCAAGCAAGGTACGGATTATGTACTCGCACTGAGCGACGACGGCCGTGGCATTGACCCTCAGCGAATGCGCGCTCAGGCGCGCAAGAAAGGTTTGGATATCGACGTCGACAGCCTCAGTGCTCGCGAGGCGCAGCGTTTGGTGTTCCACCGCGGTTTCTCCACTGCGGACAAAATCAGTGAGATTTCTGGCCGCGGAGTCGGCATGGATATCGTCATGGGTGAGCTGCAGCGCATTGGTGGTGATATCGAAATTGAGTCCAACGTTGGCCGTGGCACTACGTTCCGTATTCGTATTCCCTCCAACATCAGCGTCAATGGCGCTTTACTGGTGACGGTAGCAGATACGGCTTATGCCATTCCCTTCGACGGGCTGATCGGAATTGAGCATGTGCCGGTGGAGGAGTTTCTTAAGGCGGTGCAGGAGTGCGCCGACCTGCCACTGCTCGGTCGTCGCTGTGAGCCGGCGTATCTGGCAGCCTTGTGTTCCGGCGTGCCTTTACCTGACCGTGACAACTGGGGCGCCACGGTACCTGTGATTGTGGCGGGCTCTGGGCAGCGGCACATGGCGATAGCGGTGGACCGTGTGGAAGAAGCGATGGAATTGGTGATTCGCTCACTGGGCAGCCAGTTTGCCGCTCTGCCCTGGGTGGTTGGGGGCACCACCAGTGCTGACGGCCGCGCTATTGTGGCTTTGAACCTAAACCAGCTGGTGACTCGGCAAGCGCTAGAGTCTGTGCCGGCTCTGCCCTTGGAGCCGGTACCCGATGTTAATCTGTTGGTGATGGTGGTGGACGACTCACGCACCCAGCGCATGGTGGCGACTAGCCAGCTGCAGAGCTTGGGTGTAGAGACGGTGACTGCGGAGAATGGACTTGTGGCAATGGAGTTGCTGGCCGGTATCCATCGCTTGCCCGATATCATTTTGCTGGATATTGAAATGCCGTTGAAAGACGGCATCCAAACCCTGCGTGAGATTCGTCGCTCAGCCCGCTTGCAGTCGATTCCTGTGATCATGGTGACTTCGCGCACCGGACCCAAACACCGCGCGCTGGCTGAACAGGCCGGCTGTAGCGGCTATATGGGTAAACCCTTCAACTTTCCACTGCTGGTTGAACAGATCGCGGAGTTGACCGGGTATCCACTGCGGCTGAGTTGAAATGAATCCCCCTGCTGCAAGCGCTATACCTGCCGTGGTTTTGCCCTGTACCGATGGCGCCACGTGGGTAGTGCCCTTGAATAGCCTCGCAGAGGTTGTGGTTGTTTCGCAACCGGTGACGGACACATTGGATTGGCGTGGCCAACTGGTCCCCGTTCATGGGACGACGCCTGCCGCAAATACCTATGCCGTATTGTTTGGGCTCGCTGGCCACGGTGCACCGTCGTATTGGGCAGTGCCACTGGCATCGTTGCCATTGGAATACCGGCTGCTGCAAGCGGATGACCTGCGCGACCAGGCCGCTGAAGAGTTGAGTGGCGTATTGGCGGTCGCGCAGCTCGACGGCCGCTTATGTCGCGTACCTGACCCAGGGGAGTTTTGGGTTGACCGAGCGCGGCTGTGTGCGGGTGCTCCAAACGAAGCCAGCTGAAATCCGGTTGCAAACCTGTCAGCGGACCATTCGCATGGTCGCTTGCGGCGGCACCCGTCGTTCCGCTGATGATGCAGCTTGAGCCGCGTTAACTATCCTCTTTTGCGCCGGCTTCCCGCCCTGGTGACGAGAGTGGTTGAGGGCTGGCTGAGTCGCACGCGTCGCGGTCCACAGCGGCCAGGCGGTCAACGTCGATATCTAAATGGAGTGGTTCCAGCGTAGGCATCTGCTTACTGGTAGTGGTCGACAAATGTTGGAAACGGTCGACTTTGCCTGCAAGCCCCTGCCTCCCGCTGAGGCTGAGCACGGTGCTATTGTATTGATTGGCCGCGGTTTGCAGGGTGTTGCCCAGGCGCTGTAAACGTTCAGCTACAGTACACACCTGGTTGTAGAGGTCACCGGCACTGCGGCTGATCTCCTGTGCTTCCCGGTTGCTGCGTTCCACAATCCACAGGTTGGCGACGGTGCGTAACACAGGCATAAGCGTACTGTGAGACACCAGCACCACGCCACGCTGGTAGCCGTAGCCAAATAAGTCGCGGCTGTGGCGCATCGCTTCAATCCAGGCCGGCTCCACCGGCATGAACATCAAGACAAAATCAGGGCTGCCCATGCCGGGTAGATTGGCGTACTCCTTACCGGCGAGATCGTCGATATGCTGGCGTACAGCCTTGCTGTGAGCGTCGAGTCGGGCGTCTCTTTCGGCGTCTGTATCGGCCGCAACAGCCGCTTCGTAGTCTACCAATGAGACCTTGCTGTCGATCACCAGGTGGCGATTATCCGGCAGTTTGATCAGCGCGTCCGGTAAGCGCCGACGGCCTTGTTCGTCGCGAAAAGCGGCCTGCGTGACATAGTGTTCACCGGGCTGCAAACCGGCCAGTTCCAAGGTGCGCTCTAGCTGTGCTTCACCCCAGTTCCCCGTGGTCTTTTTGTCGCCCTTGAGGGCGCTGGCCAGGTTGCTGGCCTGGGTGCTCATGGCCAGCCCGACGTCCAGGACTTTGCGTAATTCCGCTTCCAGTGTCGCTTGGCCTTGCAGGGACTCCGAATGAACCCGGTCCACGCGCTGCTGGAAGCTGCTGATCTGCTCGCGGAACGGTTGCAGCAGCTGCCCCAGGGCCTCCTTGCTGCTGTCACTGAATTGGCGCCCGCGAGCTTCAAAAATACGATTGGCGAGGTGCTCGAATTCCAGCTTCAGCTGCTCACGGTTTTCGTTCAGAAGCTGCAGCTGTGTCCCGTGCTGGCGCTCCTGTTCGCGTTGCCGCGCCAACAGCCGGTCATACTCGCTGCGCAGCTTCTCATGGCGCTGGGAAAGCTGCGCCAGCTGTTGGGACTGTGAGGCCTGCTGGCCCTGTTGCAGCCGCAGCCTCCAAACAAGCGCTGCGAGCAAACCACAGACGAGCCCGATCAGGATGCCGAGAGCAGGCAAAAACCAGGGGCTGTCGAGCGCGCTGATCGGCACCGTCGCCTAGCCGCTGCGAGGCACGGCCAGTTGCGAAATATCCGCCACCCGCAGGAACCTTTCGCGTAGAGCATGGAGCAGGTTGAGGCGGTTGCAGCGCAGCGCAGAATCCTCTGTATTCACCATGACCTGATCAAAAAAAGCATCGACCGGGCCCTGCAGGGCCGCAAGGCAGGACAGCGCTTCGCGGTATGCCCCGGCGCCGAGGTGGCTCTCGCTGGTGCTGCCCAACTCGGTGAGGCGCTGCGCCAGAAGCTGCTCGGCTGGGTCGTGCAGCAGGCTTGTATTCACTTCGCCAAAGGTAAAGCCCTGTTCCAATTTATCCAGAATATTACTCACCCGCTTGTTCGCAGCGGCCAGCGCTGCCGCTTCAGGTAGTTGGCTAAATGCATGCACCGCCAAGACTCTGCGCTGTATATCCAGGGGTCTGCTGGGTTTGTTGGCGCTTACTGCCTTAAAGACCTCTGGCGGAATGTCGGCCTCTTCGTACCACGCACGGAAGCGCTCCAGCATATAGTCCAAAACCTGTTCAGCCGTGCCTTCGGCCAGCGTACCCTGCGCATAGCCGCTCACCGCCAGCGCCAGGCAATCGCGTAAGTCCAGCTCCAGTTCCTTCTCAACAAGGATACGCAAGACGGCCAAAGAGGCACGGCGCAGGGCGAACGGATCCCGGGAACCGGTGGGCGGCTGGCCGATGCCAAAGATACCCACCAGAGTATCCAGACGGTCGGCCATACCGAGCGCTGCGGCGGTCAGGCCCTGGGGCAACCGGTCACCGGCGTAGCGAGGCCAATAGTGTTCTTCCAGCGCGGCGGCGACGTCGCTGGACTCGCCGTCGTGGCGTGCATAGTAGGCACCGGCGGTACCCTGCAAGTCGGCAAACTCAAGCACCAACTGCGTGCCCAGGTCTGCTTTGCACAGCAGGCCAGCGCGCTGTGCATCGGCTGCACTGCTGCCGAGCCGTTCGGCCAATTGCCCTGCCAGGGTGGAGACGCGCTGGGCTTTGTCGTAAAGCGTGCCCAGCTTTTGTTGAAACACAATGCTGCGCAGCCCGTCCACCCGTGAATGCAGGCTGTGCTTTTTATCGGTCTCAAAGAAAAACGCGGCATCACTCAGGCGTGGGCGAATCACCCGTTCGTTACCAGCAATCACCTGTGCCGGGTCGCTGCTTTCAATATTGCACAGTGTGATGAAATGGGGCAGCAGCGCACCTTCGGCGTCCACGACGTGGAAATATTTCTGGTGTTCCTTCATTGACGAGATCAGTGCCTCTGCCGGCACGTTCAGAAAGCGCGCCTCAAAGTTGCCAGTCAGCGCGACCGGCCATTCCACCAGCCCGGTCACCTCGTCCAGAAGCGCCGGGTCGATCACCGCCTGTGCCTTCAATGCACTGGCCTCGACCTCAACTTGCTCCCGCACCATGGCCTGCCGCTCAGTAAAGTTAGCGATCACTTTTGCCTCAGCTAGCTTGGCCTGGTATTCCTCCGGCCGGTTCAGGGTGATGATGCCGTGACTGTGAAAACGGTGCCCGCGGGTGGTGTTGCCGGTGGGTAAACCCAGCACTTCGCCGAATTGTGATTCGCTGCCGAGCATGGCGACCACCCAGTGTACCGGGCGTACAAACTCCACCCGGCTTGCTCCCCAACGCATGCGTTTGGGTATCGGCAGGTCACGAATACTGTCGTGGATAATCTCGTTGAAGCTGTCGCCAAGATTCGCGCCGCGCTGGGTGTTGCGCAGGCACAGCCGAGGGCCTTTAGGTGTTTCCACAACCGACAAGGCGTCGGGCTCCAGGCCCTGCTTCCGTGCGAAGCCCACCGCCGCCGGCGTCCAGTTGCCCTGTTCGTCACGCGCTTTGTCGGCGGGAGGCCCCTGAATCTCCTGCTCGCGATCCGGTGCTTGCAGCGACACCTGCTCAATCAGCACCGCCAGGCGCCGGGGCGTGGCAAACCATTGCACGGCAGTGTGCTCCAGCCCGCGCTGTGCCAGCCCTGCCACGATGCCATCGCGGAAGGCCAGGCCAAGCGTCTTCAGCGCTTTTGGCGGCAGTTCCTCTGTGCCAAGTTCGATCAGTAGTGTCTCAGTCGCGCTCATGCCTGCGCCTCCTTGCTGAGCGTGGCGAGGACCTCGTGTCGCAATGCCTCTGCCGCCAGCGGAAAGCCGAGGGCCGCGCGCGCGTCGAAATACGCCTGTGCAACGCCGCGTGCCAGCGTGCGCACGCGCAGAATAAAGCGCTGACGCTCCGTCACGGATATAGCGTGGCGGGCATCGAGCAGGTTGAATGTGTGCGAGGCCTTCATCACCATCTCATAGGCGGGTAGCGGCAGGTTGAGCTCGATCAAGCGCTGCGCCTCGCTTTCGCACTGGTCGAATTGGCCAAACAGCCAGCCGGTATCGGCTTCCTCAAAGTTGTATTGCGACATCTCCACTTCATTTTGGTGAAACACATCGCCGTAACTGACGCAGCCGTTGGGGCCGCGAGTCCACACTAGGTCGTAGATGCTGTCTACACCCTGCAGATACATGGCGATGCGCTCTAGACCATAGGTGATCTCTCCGCTGACGGGGTAGCACTCGAGGCCGCCGGCCTGTTGGAAGTACGTAAATTGCGTGACCTCCATGCCGTTGAGCCACACCTCCCAACCCAAGCCCCAGGCCCCTAGTGTGGGTGACTCCCAGTTGTCCTCTACGAAGCGGATATCGTGGACCGCGCTGTCGATGCCCAAGGCGTTTAACGACTCCAAATAGAGCTCTTGAAACGCCGCGGGAGAGGGCTTCATGATGACCTGAAACTGGTAGTAGTGCTGCAGCCTGTTGGGGTTCTCCCCATAGCGGCCGTCTGTGGGCCGGCGGCTGGGCTGCACGTAGGCGGCGTTCCAGCTCTCCGGGCCAATGGCGCGCAGGAATGTCGCAGGGTGAAAGGTGCCTGCGCCGACCTCCATATCCAGTGGCTGTAAGATCACACAGCCCTGCTTGGCCCAGAATTGCTGCAGAGTAAGAATGAGGTCTTGAAAAGACAGTGGGGCTGGGGACACGGCAACACCTGTTCGCGGTTCGCAAAAAAGCTGGGTAGTATACAGCCACTTCAGCTCGCATTATATGCGAGGCCCCTTGTTCTCAACAGTTACATCAGCCGCGCGAGCTGACAGCAGGAGCAGTATGTTTTACGGCAAATTGGTGGCGGGCCTACTCGGTCTGCTGCTCGGCGGGCCTATTGGGCTTGCGGTGGGTATTTTTCTCGGCCATCAATTTGATCGCGGCCTGCGCCGCACGATGGAAGCACATTCGCCGGAGAATATCGCGCGGATCAAGGAACGCTTCTTCGAAACGATTTTCCTGTTACTGGGCCACTTGGCGAAAGCGGATGGGCGGATTTCCCAAGGGGAGATCGATCATACCGAGATGATTATCCGTCAGATGGGCCTGACCAATGCACAGCGTCAACGCGCCATCGAGTTGTTCAAACGCGGTGCGGTGCAAGAATTCGATGCGGCTGCTTGTGTCGCTGAGTTTCTGGCGCTGGGCGGCCAGCAAATTGCCTTGCGCCAAACGTTGCTGATGTTTCTGGTGTCGCTGGCGGTGGTCGACCACGGCATCGAAGCGGCCGAACGGCGTGTGCTAGACAGCGTGGCAGGTTTGCTGGGCTTTAATGCGGCACACGTTGACCAGTTGTTGCGTATGGCCCAGGCACAAGGGCAGTTCCATCAGGGTACGGGCAGCGGCCAACAGGCGGGCCCGGATCGACTGGCGGCTGCCTATGCTGCTTTGGGCGTCAGCCCTGATGTGCCTGAACGTGACTTGAAAAAGGCCTATCGCAAGCTGATGAGTGAACATCATCCGGATAAACTGATCGCTCAGGGCGTGCCGGATGATATGTTGAAAGTGGCCACCGAAAAGTCGCAGGAAATCACCTCGGCCTATGAGCTGATCACGCGTTCGCGGAAGTAGCGCTGTTTATGTGGATGACCATTGCCGGAGCGATTTCGCCGCCAGCCAGCCAAGCTTTCAGTGCCAGAGAAGGTTTCCCAAGGACGCGCCGCGATAATACCGCACAGGGCAGCCGCAACGCCGGTGACAGTAGCAGGTGTTCCTACAAACGCCAGAACATGGGGGTGAACAGCACCAGCAGGGTAAAAATTTCCAGTCGGCCGAGCAGCATGGCCAGGCACAGCAGCCCCTTGGCAACAGGGGTGATGCTCGCGTAGTTGGCCGAAACCTCACCCAGGCCTGGCCCCAGGTTGTTAATGGCGGCAGCAACAGCGGAAAACGCGGTGAGGAAGTCCATACCGGTTGCCAGCAGCGCCAGCATCACTGTAATAAAAACGAAAATATACACCGCAAAGAAGCTCCAGACTGCACTCACAACAGACGCTTCTACCCGGTGTTTGCCGATTTTTAGCGGAATGATTGCCTTGGGGTGCACCAGTTGCTTCAGTTCGCGGACGCCCTGTTTGGCCATCAGCATCAAGCGAACAGCCTTTATGCCGCCCGCTGTGGAGCCCACACAGCCACCCATAAACGAGAACATGATAAGCATCACCGGCAGAAATGTGGGCCAGGTGGCAAAGTCCTGGGTGGCAAAGCCGGTGGTGGTGGTAATGGAGATGGTCTGGAACAGGCCGTGCACCAAGCCGTCACTCAGCGACAGTGTGTCGGTAAGGATCAAGTAACTGCACGTTACTGCAATACCGATCAGTAGTACGCCAAGAAAGAACCGCGACTCGGAGTCCTGGCGATAGCCCGAGAGGCTGCGGCGGCGCCAGGAGAGAAAGTGCAGGCCAAAGTTCATCGCTGAAATCACCATGAACAGGCTGCAGATCAGCAGGATGGTATTACTCTGAAAGTACCCCATGCTCGCATCGTGGGTAGAGAAGCCCCCAATGGCTACGGTGGAAAATGCATGTGCAACAGCGTCAAAACCGGACATGCCCGCTGCCCAGTAAGCCAGTGCACACACCGCTGTCAGCCCGAGGTAGACAAAAAACAGCGCCTTGGCCGTTTCGGCGATGCGCGGAGTGAGTTTGCGGTCCTTGGTTGGCCCGGGAATTTCCGCACGATACAGCTGCATACCCCCTATGCCGAGCATGGGCAGTACCGCGACGGCGATCACGATAATCCCGATGCCGCCCAGCCACTGCAGCAACTGGCGATAGATCAGGATGGAGCGTGGCAGGTTATCCAGGCCGGTAATCACGGTTGCGCCGGTGGTGGTAAGGCCAGAAATAGACTCAAAAATAGCGTCCATCACACTCAATTCCAGCCCGTTTGTGAGCATGAACGGCAGGGAACCTGCCACCCCCAGTACCGTCCAGAATAGTGAGGTCACCAGAAAGCCGTCGCGGATTCGCAGTTCATGGCGCACGTGCTGCACGGGGAGCCAGCACAACAACCCTGCGCTAAAGGTGAGCGCCAGCGCGCTGGCAAAGCTGCTGATGGTGTGGTCATCGTCCAGCATGGCCACCCCCATGGGCACCAGCAGGGTGCTGCTGAACAGCATCAATAACAGGCCGAGAATACGCAGTGATATGCTCAGGTGCATATTGCGCGCCTCAGGAGAAGAAGCCGAAACCGACCGCGAAGAGTTTTTCCACGGCGGAGATGCGGTTGCGGTCGGTGAGGAACAGCACGACGTGGTCGCCGCTTTCCACCAAAATGTGGCCGTGTGCAATCAGCACTTCGTCGCCGCGCACGATGGCGCCAATGGTGACACCTTCGGGCAGATTGATTTCATCCAGGCTGCGCCCGACGACGCGGGAGGAGTAGGCATCACCGCGTGCCGTCACCTCAATTGCTTCGGCTGCGCCGCGGCGCAGTGAATGCACGTTGGAAATGTCCCCGCGGCGCACGTGGGTGAGCAGGCTGCCGATGGTGATTTGCTGGGGTGATATGGCGATATCGATTTCATCGCCGACAAGGTCTGCGTAGGCCGGGTTAGTGATCAAGGTGATGACTTTCTTTGCCCCCATGCGCTTGGCCAGCATCGACATCATGATGTTGGATTCATCGTTGTTGGTGAGCGCGCAAAATACGTCGGTGGACTCAATGTTTTCGCTGGTCAGCAGCCCCGGCTCAGAGGCACTGCCGTGCAGCACAATCGCGTGCTTGAGTGATTCCGAGAGTATTCGGCAGCGCGGGTAGGATTGCTCGATCACCTTGACCTGATAATCGCGCTCAATACTTTGTGCCAGTGTGGCCCCGATGTTGCCGCCGCCGGCAATCATAACCCGCTGGTAGGGCTTGTCGACCTTGCGCAACTCCGACATCACCTTGCGGATATCTTTGCGGGCGGCGATGAAGAACACTTCATCGTCCGCCTCTACCACCGTATTGCCTTCAGGAATAATGGCCCGGTCGCGGCGGAAAATTGCGGCTACCCGGGTATCCACCTTGGGCATGTGCTTACGAATGTCCTGCAATTCATGGCCGACAATAGGGCCGCCGTGGAAGGCGCGCACGGCCACCAGCTGAATACGCCCGTCTGCAAAGTCGAGTACCTGTAGTGCCCCGGGGTTGGCGATTAGCTCGACGATGTTCTTGGTGACCAGCTGCTCCGGGCCAATGATCACGTCCACCGGGATATTATCCGGTGTGAACAGCTTTTCCTGATGGGCCAGGTAATTGGGCGCACGCACGCGGGATATTTTCGTCGGCGTGTTAAACAAGGAATGCGCGATCTGGCAGGCCATCATGTTGATTTCGTCGCTATTGGTGACGGCAATCAGCATGTCGGCATCATCGGCCCCGGCCTGGTATAGCGTATCCGGGTGCGAGGCACTGCCGTTCACGGTGCCGATATCGAGGCGATCCTGCAGTTCGCGCAGACGATCAGCATCGGTATCGACGATCGTGATATCGTTTTGTTCGTTAGCGAGATGTTCCGCGAGTGTGCCGCCAACTTGCCCGGCACCCAGTATTATGATTTTCATGGCTGGGGCTGTCCCCCTGAAATTCCCGCCACCTTAATAAAAAGTCGGGCTGAATGTAAGGGCCGATGGGCTGCAATACTGCACTCTATGGGGCGCCAGCGATGCGCCGCCGCAGCAGGCTGAAAAACAAGCCATCGGGGCCGTGGCTTGTGGGTAAAATTTGGCTGCCTGCCGCCCGCGCAATGCCCACACTCAGTGGCAGCAGTTCGGCATCTTCCGTGCGTTGTAAAAAGTCTTGAATGACCCCGCTGTTTTCTGCTTCCAGGACCGAGCAGGTGACGTAGAGTAGTGTCCCCCCCGGCGCCAATAAAGGCCACAGACCCCGCAAAATGGCGCCTTGTTGTGCGGCCAGTGCTGCAATATCGTGAGGCCGGCGCAGGAGCTTGATGTCGGGGTGGCGGCGAATCACGCCGCTGGCAGAACAGGGAGCATCCACGAGGATACGGTGAAAGCGCTCTGTAAGCAGAGCTTCTGGCGGCTCGGCAGCATTGCCGGTAATGACGTTTGCCTTGAGTTGCAGGCGCTGCAGGTTGTCGTGCACACGCTGCAAGCGAGTGCTATCGATGTCCATGGCAGTGAGTAGTGCGCCGGGCTCGCGTTCCAGCAGGTGACAGGCTTTGCCGCCGGGTGCTGCGCAGGCATCCAGCACGCGCTCGCTCGCTGCGGGCGCCAGCAAAACAGCGGCGAGCTGAGCCGCTTCGTCTTGCACGCTGGCCTGCCCCTCGGCAAAGCCGGGCAACAGGTTCACGTCAGTGGCAGTATCAAGATAAATAGCCTCGGGCGCCAAATCGCCTGCCCGCGCTTCAATGCCTGCCTCTGCAAGCCGCTGCAGATAGTGTTCCCGCGACAGTTGTTGAGCGTTCACGCGCAGCACCATGGGTGGTTGTTCGTTGTTGGCCGAGAGTATTACCCCAGCGTGTTGCGGCCAATCCTGTTGCAACGTGTCGTACAGCCACTGTGGATGCGCAGCCTGCGCGGCCGGCGACAGCTGCTCGGCCAGGCTTGCACGCTCCCGCAAAAAACGCCGGAGTACGGCATTGCACAGCCCTCGGGCCCAGTCCTTTTTTAGCGCCTTGGTGGCAGCCACTGTTGCCGCAACGGCGGCGTGGTCTGGAATTCGGGTGTCGTCAAGTTGGTAAAGGCCCAGTAATAGCAGGGCTTCTATATCGCTGTCTTTGCTGCGCAGCGGCTTGGCGAGTAGTGCCTGCACCTGAGGTTGCAGCCGAGGATACAAGCGCAGTGTGCCGTAGCACAATTGCTGCAGCAGGCCCCGGTCGCGGCTGCTGACGGTCTCCAGAGCGGCAGGCAGGAGGTTGTTAAGGGAGCCACCCGCAAGCACACCGGCAATCGCGCGTGCTGCCGCGGCTCGGGTATCCAGGGTCATTAGCGTATACCTTGGGTGGAGTCGGGCTGGAAACACGCACCGGTTGCAAAGAGGCTACTCTGCGCGTTGAGGATGTCAGCGGCGGGCAGTGCTCTACCGCCGGGCATCTGTAATGTGCGCAGAACAAGGCTGCCGCTGCCGCAGGCCACATGAATGCCCTCGCGGTTAACCTCCAGTACCGTACCGGGATCGCTAGCGTTCTCGGTGTTTACGGCTTCTGCGGCCCATATTCGTATCCGTTCACCCGCGAGCAGGCTGTAGCTCACTGGAAACGGGTTGAAGGCCGCGACCTGGCGGGCCAGCTTAAAGGCATCACGGTGCCAGTCGATGGCACCTTCTGCTTTCTCAATTTTATGCGCGTAGGTGGCGAGGCTGTCGTCTTGCACAATGCCTGCGGCAAGGCGCGCGGGCAGGTCGTTTAGTACCTCCAGCAACAGTGGTGACCCCAGTTCGGCAAGTTCATCGTGCAGCTGGGCGGCGGTGGTCAGCGGGCTAATAGGGCAGCACGCATGCGCCAGCATGTCGCCGGTATCGAGCCCGGCGTCCATGCGCATAATGGTAATTCCCGTTTGTGTGTCCCCCGCTTCAATGGCGCGCTGAATGGGTGCCGCGCCCCGCCAACGGGGCAGCAGCGAAGCGTGCACGTTCAGGCAAGCCAGGCGCGGCGCGTCGAGCACTGCCTGGGGTAGAATCAGGCCATAGGCAACCACCACCAGCACGTCAGCATGGAAATTGGCCAGCTCAGCCTGTGCTTCGGCGTTACGCAAGCTTACCGGCTGACACACCGGGATAGCGGACTGCTCTGCAAGCTGTTTGACCGGGCTCGCCTGCAGTTTTTTACCGCGCCCGGCCGGCCGGTCGGGCTGGGTGAATACGCCAATAATGTGATGGTGGCTGGCTAGCAGAGCCTGTAAATGGGTGGCTGCAAACGCAGGCGTGCCGGCAAACAGAATGCGCAAAGGGGCGTGATTCACCACTCAGTCCTGACGCCGCTGTTCTTTTTGCAGCTTCTTGCGAATCCGCTGGCGTTTGACGGGCGAGATGTAGTCTACGAAGAGTTTACCGTCCAGGTGATCGATTTCGTGCTGCAGGCAGATGGCCAGCAGGCCGTCTAGTTCGCGGCTGAAGCATTCACCGTTGCGATCCAGAGCCGTAACGGAGATGCGCTGGGGCCGCTGGACAGTTTCATAAAAGCCCGGGACCGACAGGCAGCCCTCATCATATTCGCCCAATTCAGGGTTGAGTACGGTTACTTCGGGGTTAATGAAGACCAGTGGCTGGTTGTGTTCCTCGCTCACGTCGATCACCAGCACGCGTTGGTGTACGTTAACCTGAGTGGCAGCAAGGCCTATGCCGGGTGCTGCATACATAGTCTCCAGCAGGTTATCAACCAAGTTGCGTGTGGCGTCTGTCACCTCGGCAACTGGCGCAGCCTTAGTGCGCAGCCGTGGGTCTGGAAATTCAAGAATGTCGAGTAGTGCCATGGAGTTAGCTGCCTTTGGGGCGGATTGGTGCTATGGTGAATTAGTCACATTGGGGCTTGCCACGAACCCATGCCCGCCGCAAACTGTGCCTAGTATATCGCTGCTGGCAAGGTGGTGCCCAGTGCTGCGTCTGCGGTCACCCGCCCGCTGGCATGGGGAATTGCACGCCTTATCTTGTGGCGCGCGGATGATAACAGGGACGGGCTGGAAGGAATCATGAGAGCGAAGTCTTTTTCGGTATGTCTCGTACTGCTCGGGAGTTTGTTTTTTGGCAGCATTGTTAGTGCAGCCGTAGAGCTTAATGAAGACGTTCCTGATGTGTATGTGGTCAAGCGCGGTGATACGCTCTGGGGTATTTCGGGCATGTATTTGCGCCAGCCTTGGCGTTGGCCTGAACTGTGGGACGCCAACCCGCAGGTCGATAACCCTCATCTGATTTACCCGGGTGATGAGCTCTACCTGACCTGGGTAAATGGCGAGCCGCGCCTTTCGCTGCGCCGTGGGAGAGATGTTAAACTCGAACCCGGCATGCGGGTTAGTCAGCTCGATCTGGCCATTCCGGTTATCCCCTTGGATGAAATCGGCGCCTTTTTGAAGCGCCACAGAATTCTTGACGCGCAAACATTGAACAATTCCGCCTATGTGGTTGCGGGCGACCAGGGCCGTTTGATTGCGGCGCCCGGTGACAAAGTGTTTGGGCGCGGACCCTTCCCTGAAGGGGAGCGCACTTTTGGTATTTTCCGCGCGGGCGACACCTACAGCGACCCGGTCACCGGCGAACTGTTGGGTTATCAAGCGATCGATATTGGCAACGCACGGCTGGTCAGCAGTAGCCTGGATGAAGTCACCGAACTTACCGTCACCCGTGTGACTGAAGAGGTTCGTATCGCCGATCGCCTGTTGCCGCAGCGTGACCGCGTCCTGAATTCCACCTTCCAGCCGCGGTCCCCCGGCGTACCGGTAGACGACGGCTTTATGATCGCGGTCGATGGTGGCGTTAGCCAGATCGGCCAGGGCGATATTGTGGTGCTGAACCAGGGCGAGCGTGAAGGCATTGAGGTAGGGCATGTGCTGGCGATTTATCAGGTGGGTGGCCTGGTCTTCGACCAGGTTGCGCGCCAAAATGTGACGTTGCCAGACACCCGCGCCGGACTGTTGATGGTCTTCGAGGTGTTTGAGAAGGCCAGCTATGCCCTCGTACTGCGTACCAACCGGCCGCTCAAGGTTCTGGATAAGGTTAAAAACCCCTAAAGAAGTCAGAAATCAGGCGGCCATGGATGTGCCGCTACCAACGTTTTTATAACGGAGACTACGTCAAGGACGATGTATGGACACCGAAACTCTTCGCCTGTGCTTGTTGTTGCACAGTCTTCCTCGCCTGCAGGGTCGTCAGCTCAGACATCTGTTGGAATATTTCACCACCCCCGAGGCGCTGTGGCAGGCAGATCCTGCGGCCCTTGTAGCGGCAGGTGCAAGCTCCGCTGCGGTGCAGGATTTGGCTTTGGCGCATCGCCTTGGCCGTCATCCGCAGGCCCCGGTCGACATAGAGGCCCAGCTTGACCTGTTGCAAGCTGTAAATGCTCAGGTGCGGGTGCTGGGCCAGCCCGGCTACCCGGCGTTGTTGGCAGCCATTCCAGACCCTCCTCCTTTTCTTTACGTACGCGGCCAGCCTGCGGCTCTGCAGCTGCCGCAACTTGCGGTGGTGGGCAGCCGCAAGGCGAGTGCTGTGGGCCTGCGTGCAGCAACCGAGCTGGCCGCGGGTGCAGCCAGAAGCGGCCTGGCCATCACCAGCGGTTTAGCGCTCGGTATCGATGCGGCAGCGCATCGCGGCGCTCTGCTCGCTCAGGGTGCGTCAATTGCGGTAATGGCAACGGGCATTGAAGCGGTGTACCCGCGGCGTCATCAGGCCTTGGCAGACGAGTTGCTTGATACAGGGTGCCTGGTAACGGAGTTTGCCCCTTTGACGCCACCCCTGCCGGGCCACTTTCCGGCTCGCAACCGCATCATCAGCGGGCTCTCCTTGGGTGTGCTGGTAGTGGAGGCGGCCTTGCCAAGCGGCTCGCTGATTACTGCCGGCACAGCCCTGGAACAGGGCCGGGAGGTTTTTGCTCTGCCGTGGTTCCCCGGGCATTTGGGTGGCCGTGGTTGCCTGCATTTACTGCGCGATGGCGCGGTTATGGTGCAGGGCATTGAGGATATCCTCGGGGAACTGGGCTCGCTGTTTGATGCTCAGCAGGCGTTTCCACGGCCACCAGAGCGTGCGCTGGCAGGGCTTGAACAGGCGGGGAAATTAACGGGCAGCCAGCACGGGTTGTTGGCGTTTATCGGCTACGAGGAGGTGGGTGTGGAGGCTTTGGTGTCGGCCTCGGGCAGGCCTTTGCCGGAGGTCCTGGCGGCGTTGTCCGCGCTTGAAATGCAGGGCTTTGTAGTGCGCCAGGGCGGGGGGTATCTGCGCAGCGATAGCGGGCTTGCCACGTTCAAGTGAAGCCGGTAAATTTCGTTTTCCGCCGCGCTAGTGCGCTCGTTGCAGGCTAAGCTTGGGCTTCTCTGAAGGCCCCGCTCGCCCGCTGCTGTCAGCCATTGGGAGTTTTTATCATGCCATCTACCCTGCAGCTTCGTGCTGCTGTGCACGCCTTGGCCGAGGGGGGCGTTATTGCCTGCCCCACCGAGGCGGTCTGGGGTCTCAGCTGCGACCCTGACAATCCGCAGGCGGTGGCGCGGCTGCTGCAGATCAAGGAGCGGCCGGTTGAAAAGGGGCTGATTCTGGTTGCTGCGAGCATGGAGCAAATCGCTCCCCTGTTGGCAGGGATCACGGATGCGCAACGCCAGAAACTCGCGCTTTCCTGGCCAGGCCCTACCACTTGGCTGATCCCTCACTATGGGCGGGTGGCGCCATGGGTACACGGCGGCCGTGAAACCGTTGCGGTGAGAGTCACGGCTCATGCGGGCATGGTGGCGTTGTGTTCAGCCTGGGGTGGCCCCGTGGTGTCCACCTCTGCCAATCCTGGTGGCAGTCGCCCGGCTCTGTCCCTGTTCCAGATTCATCGTTATTTTCGCGGTATGCTGGATGGCGTTTTACCAGGGCCTCTCGGCGGGGCGCTGCGCCCGTCGGTCATTCGCGACCTGCAGACCGATCAGGTTTTGCGCTCCTGATACAAACCGCGCGAGTGTCAGCTCGGCGGTGGCATGCGTATAATGTTGCGCTTACCGTAAGGACCCTGCTGCGATGGTCGTCGAAGATGTAAAAACCTATCTGCTGGGGTTACAGCAGCGTATCTGCGAAGCCCTTGCTGCGGAAGACGGTTCCCGGCCTTTTATCGTTGATGAGTGGCAGCGCGCTGAAGGTGGCGGTGGGCGCAGCCGGGTGCTTGCCGATGGCGCAGTCTTCGAGAAAGCCGGTGTTAATTTTTCCCATGTTATGGGCCAGCACCTGCCACCCTCGGCGACCACTGCCCGGCCAGAGCTGGCGGGGCGCAGCTATCAGGCGATGGGCGTCTCTTTGGTGATTCACCCGAGGAACCCCTACGTACCCACGTCTCACGCGAACGTGAGAATGTTTGTGGCCGAAAAAGAAGGTGCGGAGCCCGTTTGGTGGTTTGGCGGCGGCTACGATCTCACCCCCTATTACGGCAACCGTGAAGACTGCCGCCACTGGCATGAGGTAGCCGCCGCCGCCTGCGCGCCTTTTGGCGACGACGTTTACGCGGATTATAAGCGCTGGTGTGATGAGTATTTTTATCTGAAGCATCGTCAGGAGCCTCGCGGCGTGGGCGGGCTGTTTTATGATGATTTGAATGCGGGTGGTTTTGAGCGCTGCTTCGAGTTTATGCGTGCAGTGGGCGACTCCTATCTGCCCGCGTATTTGCCCATTGTGCAACGCCGAAAAGGCCAGCACTGGGGTGAGCGCGAGCGTCAGTTTCAGCTTTACCGCCGTGGCCGCTATGTTGAGTTCAACCTGGTCTTCGATCGCGGCACGCTATTCGGCCTCCAGTCTGACGGCCGTACCGAGGCCATTCTGATGTCCTTGCCACCGCTGGTGCGCTGGGAGTACAACTATCACCCTGAATCTGGGTCGCCCGAGGCAGAGTTGACGGACTACTTCCTGCAGCACCGGGATTGGTTACGTGAATAACGAATGCGGAGCGTTGTTCGGCATGCAGTGGGCAGACGTCACATGAATACCCAACCAGACAAGTACGCGGTTTTTGGCAATCCGATCAAGCACAGCAAGTCACCGGCAATTCATGCGGCGTTTGCGCAACAGTGCGGCCAGCAACTGCAGTATCGGGCTGTGCGCGTGGCGTTGGATGATTTTGCGCGTTCAGCCAGCGGGTTTTTTGCCAGCGGTGGCAAAGGCCTGAACGTAACGGTGCCCTTTAAGGAAGAGGCTTGCGCGTTTGCCGACGTACTCACCGAGCGCGCTCGGCGTGCCGGTGCGGTGAATACGTTAAGCGCCGGGGTCGATGGCGTGACCACTGGCGACACCACTGACGGCATCGGGCTGGTGCGGGACATGGTCGCGAACCTTGGCTGGCAGTTGCAGGGGCGTCGCATTGCCTTGATCGGTGCGGGGGGCGCTGTGCGTGGTGTGCTGGAGCCCTTATTGAGCGAGCGCCCGGCATCCCTGCTCATTGCGAACCGAACCGCCTCGCGCGCGCAGGCGTTGGCCGAACTGTTTGCCGACCTGGGCCCAGTGCACGGTGGCGGCCTCGAACTGCTTGAGCGGGGCGAGATCGATTTGCTGATTAATGCCACCAGTGCCGGCTTATCGGGTGAGATGCCAGCCCTGCCGGCTATTCATCTGACCGCCCGGGCTTGTTGCTACGACATGCTCTACGGGGCGGCGCCAACACCCTTCATGCATTGGGCGGCGCAAAACACCGCATGGGCTATTGCTGACGGTATTGGGATGTTGGTTGAACAGGCGGCTGAATCGTTTTACCGCTGGCGTCAGGTGCGCCCCGCTACCCAGCCGGTTATTGCGCAGATGCGAAATTTGATGGGAGCGGCGTAAATCGTCAGTGACAGCCGCTTCAATTTGGTTCCAGCTCCGCCAAGTGTTGGTCTTTGAGTCGCACATAATTGGCCGCGCTGTAGGTGAAGTAGTCGAGCTCTTTCTGGCTTAGAGGCCTCACTTCCCGCGCAGGGCTGCCCGCATATAAATAGCCACTGCGCAGCGTTTTACCGGGTGTGACCAGGGCACAGGCACCTATCACCACGGCGTCTTCCACGATAGCGCCATCCATCACGGTTGCACCCATGCCCACCAGTACACGGTTACCGATGGTGCAGCCGTGCAAGGTGGCGTTGTGCCCGATGGTGACGTCTGCACCGATAAGCAACGGCCAGCCGTCGGGGTTGTACGGCCCGGCGTGAGTAATGTGTAGCACGCTGCCGTCTTGCACGCTGCTGCGCGCGCCAATACGAATTCGATGCATGTCGCCGCGAATGACTGCTTGTGGCCATACGGAAACATCGTCGCCGAGTTCGACGTCACCCAATACCACGGCAGTGGCGTCAACCAATACACGCAACCCTAGGCGTGGGGTGTGGCCTGCGAAGCTGCGAAGATGGATTTGTGTGTTTTGCGGCATACCAGGCTCCTCGTTTGATCCTGCTACAATAGCGGCTCTGTCAGCTGCCTGCCAGCCGACCCTGGCCCGGGAATGTTCTATGTCGACACCAGTGCAGAATCGGCGCTTCATTGCGGGCGCGGTGTGCCCGCGCTGCAGCGCTATGGACACCATCGTCGTAGACCGCGACAGCGACCTGCGTGAGTGTGTGGAGTGTGGTTTTAGTGACCCAAGGCCGAAAGATAAATTGGCCACTGAACCAGCGACTCGAGTGAGCCGCCCCGCTGCCCGGCGTGTAGAAACGCCGGCGGCGGTCGTGCGGATTCTCGACCCGTCAAGCAATAAAGTGCAGGAGTAACCCTGCCCGCAAGTACTTACAGGAAGCGGTAGGACACCTTTATGCTCACGCCCCAAGGCGAGACGCGCCCAGGCTCGAGGTAATCACCGGCGACGTTGACGTCAGAGTTTTCGCCACCGAAGGCGAGCTGCCAGGGCGCTGCACTGACATGAACGCTGATTGATCTGGTGCGGCAAAGCCGTGTTCAGCAGCACGATAACGTAGTCTTTCTGCGCTTGCTGAACGTGACAGGCATGCGCTTGAAACGCGTGGTCGACCAGTGACCGCCGAGTGCGATGTTCGGGCGGGTCGAGGAAGGTCATCGCCTGGCGTTGCATGGCCAGGAGTTCCTCTGGGAAATCCTCGAGGAGCGGGCCGAAACTGCTGGAAAACGTGGCTGGATCGCGTAGTACTGCATCAATGTCAGGTTTGTGTAGCACCAACCAGTGGCCGCCGGCCGCATATTCGTCTGGCTGCCAAACAATGCGCTGAGCATCACGTAAGCTGGCGACCGCCGCGCGTGGAGTACCTTGGGAAAAGTTGTCCAGGTGCAGCAATGTGGCGTTGAAGGGGCAGCTTTGTCATGGTGCGCGCTCACAGTGATAAGGCAGGTATAAGGGCTGCGAGACTAGCATAAACATCCGCTTACCAGCCGCAGGCAGGGCGTAGATGACTAAACTTTCATCCGGGTCGAAACCAGGCCGCGCGTCGTGACAGGCTCCGGTAGCGGGCGTACAGAGTGACTCCTCGAGCCAAGTTGAACAGGGTGAAGGCGAGCCACAAGCCGTTGTTGCCCCAGGGCTGGGCAAAGTACCAGACTGGTAAATAGACCAGCAGCGCGCTGGCCAGCATGGTTCGCATCATGTCGCGGGTTTCGCCGGTACCGATAAACACGCCATCGAGCAGGTAGGTGGGGCCTGCAACCAAAGGCAGGAGCACCAGCCAGAACCGGTGCTGATCGAGCACGGCCAGTACCTCGGGAAGGCTGGTTAAAAGCCTGAACAAGGGCAGTTGCAAGGTTAAAAAGGCGATGCTGAGCAGGCCCGCAGCCACAGCACACCACAGCCCACAGCGCCGCACTACCTGATAAAACCCTGCCTCATCTCCTGCACCCGCCCGGTTGCCCGCCATGCTTTCAACGGCGTAGGCGAAGCCATCCAGGGCGTACGCAGTGAGCAGCAGTAGTTGCATCAGCAAAGCGTTGGCAGCGAGCGTAGCAGGCCCCAGCCTCTCCCCCATCGCTGTGAAAAACGCAAACGCCGCAAGCAGGGTGATGGTGCGCACAAATAAATGACCGTTGCTACGCAACAGCGTCATATAGACTCGGATATTGAGTAGGTCCTGTCGGTTCACGTGTCGGTGCAGTGGGCCAGTACGACGCAACACACCAACTAGCGCAAGGCCCAGCCCCAGATATTCAGCCAATACGGTCGCCAGCGCCGCGCCGTCACTCGCCAAACCCAGGCCGACCACAAACAGCACGTCCAGTGCTATGTTCACCACGTTGGTGGCAATCAACACCCACATGGGCCAGCGGGTATCCCCATGCCCGATAAACCAGCCGATAATGGCGTAAGTCAGCAATACGGCCGGGGCGCTGGCGATACGGATTTGCGCATAACTGGCGGCAAGGCCTGACAGGCTGGCGTCAGGCGACATCAGTGTTAGCCCGGCGCGCAGCCAGAAGGGGTGTAGCAGCCAAACCAGCATTGCCAGCGCCAGTGCCATCACGCCGGCTCGGCAAAGTTCGAGGTTGGCTCGGCCTTCATTGCCCTCCCCGAGGGCCCGCGCCACACGCCCCGTCGTGCCCATGCGGAGAAAACTGAATCCCCAATACAAGAACGAAAGCAGTGCGCTGCCAATCGCGACTGCCCCCAAATAGCGCGTGTCATCAAGGTGGCCCAGTATGCCTGCGTCAACCAACCCGAGCAGCGGTATAGAAATATTGGACAAAATTGCAGGCCAGGCAACCCGCCATATTTTGTGGTCCAGGGGTGTTATAGAAACCATATATTGCGCTCTGGGGTGAGGCCCGGAAGCTTGCAGCGGCGCACATCCCAACCCTCTTAAAATCAGCATCTTAGTATTTTTTAGCAGAGAGTTTCGCTATAATCCCGCGCCCTCGCATGCGACACGTGGTCGTAAGGGTTTGATTATTGGCTGGAACAAGCAACTACCTCACTCCTCCCTTCCCTCGATGAAGGGCTGCGGCCCCCCGGCGCATTATGCCCGTGGTCGCTCGGAAAACGCCTGCGAGGTGCGTGAGCAGGAATAGCGTAATGCCGACTGGCTGGGAGAGTTTGTGAAAATTAGGGAGACACGGGAAATGTTGTTAAAAGCGAACAGACTGCGTGAGCTGGTGCTTGGCCCTGTGCTCATGCTGCTGAGCCTGGCCAGTGCTGGGGCCGCAGCGGCGGGCGATAAGGTGAACGAGTCTTGGCAGGTGAACATGCAGCCAGGTGCCACTGAAATTGGCCAGAGCATTTATGACTTGCACATGTTGATCTTCTGGATCTGTGTCGTTATTGGTGCGCTGGTGTTTGGCGTCATGTTTTACTCCATTTTTTATCACCGCAAGTCTCGCGGTGTAACGCCATCCACGTTCCACGAAAGCACCAAGGCGGAAATTGCCTGGACGGTGGTCCCTTTTCTGATTTTGATTGGTATGGCGGTTCCCGCTACCTCGACCTTGCTTGAAATCTATGATTTCGACGACGCCGACATGGACGTCTTGGTAACGGGTTACCAGTGGAAGTGGAAGTACGAATACCTGAATGAAAACGGGGAAAACGTAGCCTTCTTCAGTAACCTGCGCACGCCACAGGGCGAGATCTACAACGCCACGGACAAAGGTGAACATTACCTGCTGGAAGTGGATGAGCCTATGGTGATTCCGGTTGACACCAAGGTGCGCTTCCTGGTGACCGCCAATGATGTGATTCATTCTTTCTGGGTGCCTGAGCTCGCGGTCAAGAAGGACGCTATCCCGGGGTTTATCAACGAAACCTGGACCAAGGCCAACGTCGAAGGTATTTACCGTGGCCAGTGCGCCGAGCTGTGCGGTAAAGAGCACGGCTTTATGCCTATCGTGGTAAATGTGGTCAGCAAAGAAGAGTACGCAGGCTGGCTGGAGACCAAAAAGGTGGAAGCGGCAGAAATTCGCGGCCTGATGGCGCAAACCTTCACCATGGACGAACTCATGACCCGCGGTAAATCGGTATACGAGCGCAACTGTCTGGCCTGTCATGGTGCCAACGGTGAAGGCGGCGTAGGTACCGCAATTGCGGGCAGTACGGTGGCAATGGGCGAAGTTGCTGGCCACCTCGAAATTGGTATCAACGGCGTGCCGGGCTCTGCCATGCAGGCGTTCGGCGGCCAGATCAACGACGTGGAAATGGCGGCGGTGATCACCTATCAGCGCAACGCATTTGGCAACAATATGGGCGACATGATTCAGCCCATAGATGTTTACAACCACAAAAAAGGCTAATTGGAGGAATTAACGATGGGCGCTCATCATCACGGTCCTGCCAAGGGCCTAAGCCGGTGGCTGTTTACCACCAACCATAAAGATATCGGAACCATGTACCTGTGGTTCTCGTTTTCGATGTTCATCTTGGGTGGCGCGTTCGCCATGATCACTCGTGCCGAGCTGTTTCAGCCCGGTATGCAGCTCATAAACCCGGCATTCTTTAACCAGATGACCACCCTGCACGGCCTGATCATGGTGTTTGGTGCGATCATGCCCTCCTTTGTGGGCCTGGCGAACTGGATGATTCCGATGATGATCGGCGCGCCGGACATGGCGCTTCCGCGGATGAACAACTGGAGTTTCTGGATTCTGCCGCCGGCGTTTCTGATTTTGGCGTCTACTTTGTTCATGGAAGGCGGAGCACCCAATTTTGGTTGGACCTTCTACGCGCCGCTGTCTACCACCTACGCGCCGCCGTCGGTCACCTACTTCATCTTCTCCATACACGTGCTTGGTTTGTCGTCCATCATGGGCTCGATCAATATCATCGCGACAGTGATGAACATGCGCGCTCCCGGCATGACGTATATGAAGATGCCGTTGTTTGTGTGGACCTGGTTGATCACCGCGTTCCTGTTGGTGGCGGTTATGCCGGTGCTTGCGGGTGCAGTCACCATGATGCTGATGGATATTCACTTTGGCACCAGCTTCTTCTCTGCCGCGGGCGGTGGCGACCCGGTATTGTTCCAGCACATCTTCTGGTTCTTTGGCCACCCCGAGGTCTATATCATTATTTTGCCGGCATTTGGTGTGGTCTCACAGATCATTCCTGCGTTTGCCCGCAAGCCGCTGTTTGGCTACGACTCTATGGTATACGCGACTGCCGCGATTGCCTTCCTGTCATTTGTTGTTTGGGCGCACCACATGTACACCGTGGGTATGCCGGTCGCCGGTGAGTTGTTCTTCATGTACGCCACCATGTTGATTGCCGTGCCTACTGGTGTGAAGGTCTTTAACTGGGTGACCACAATGTGGCGTGGTTCCATGACCTTTGAAACGCCGATGTTGTTTTGTATCGGTTTCCTGGTGCTGTTTACGATTGGTGGTTTCACGGGCTTGATGTTGTCTATCGCGCCTGCTGATTTCCAGTATCACGACAGCTACTTCGTCGTGGCACACTTTCACTATGTGATGGTCGCCGGTGCGGTATTCTCCATGAGTGCGGCTGTGTACTACTGGTTGCCCAAATGGTGTGGCCGCATGTACAACGAAGCCATGGGTAAAACCCACTTCTGGATCTCATTTGTCGGCTTCAATATTGCGTTTTTCCCGCAGCACTTTGTGGGCCTGGCCGGCATGCCACGGCGTATTCCGGATTACGCGCTGCAGTTTGCGGATTTCAACATGATATCCAGCATAGGCGCCTTTATTTACGGTGCGTCGCAAATCCTGTTCCTGTACAACGTGGTGGCGACGATTGTGGCCGGCAAACCGACTAGTGACGCTAAAACCTGGGAGGGTGCCGAAGGCCTTGAGTGGACGGTGGCAACGCCTGCGCCCTATCACACCTTTGAAACGCCGCCGCAGGTTCGTTAAAGCGGCAGGTTCGCTGGGTCCAAGGAGGTTGGTATGTTGAGGGTAAGCAGTAATCCAGTCGTGGACACCGTGGTCAAGCTCACATCGACCGCGGTGGTGATGTTTGCTTTCGTCTTTGTGGTGATGGTGCCGCTGTACGACGTCTTGTGCGATGCCCTGGGCATTAATGGCAAGACAAACGGTGAAGCCTATACCGCGGTGCAAGCGGGGGTCGATGAATCGCGTACGGTTACCATTCAATTCGTGGCGACCAACAACGAGGGTATGCCTTGGGATTTCGGCCCTTCAGTGACGATGATGAAGGTGCATCCGGGCGCGAGCAACGATACGGTATTTCATGCTCGCAACCCGCTGCCGCAGGCGATGGTAGCGCAGGCGATTCCCAGCGTTTCGCCCGCGCGGGCGGCGGCTTACTTCCACAAAACAGAGTGCTTTTGTTTTAACCAGCAGCCTCTGGATGGTGATACCTCCGCTGAAATGCCTTTGCAGTTCATTATTGACCGCGAATTGCCCGGTGATATTCACACTATCACGCTTTCCTACACTATTTTTGATGTTACAGACATGGCGAAGGGCGCTATCGCCGCTCGCTAACACACGGTCCGGGGGGGCCGTGTGAATCTAACGGAGAAACACAATGACATCCCAGAGTTCAACAGAGTACGAGAAGTATTACGTACCGGAAAAAAGCAAACTCGCGGTGTGCGCTACGATTGGCCTGATTTTGAGCACCTTTGGTGCTGCCAACGTCATGAACGATATGACCTTCGGGGACGGCGCAAGCACGGGCTCCTGGGGCATTTTCTGGTTTGGTCTGTTCTTTTTTTCCGCGACGCTATTTGGCTGGTTTAGGATTGCCATTAAAGAGAACATCGCCGGCCTGAACAGCGCGCAGCTGAAAAAGACTTACGTTTTGGGCATGTTCTGGTTCATTTTCTCCGAAGTTATGTTCTTCATGACCTTCTTCGGCGCGCTGTTTTATGTGCGCACCTTGGCAGGCCCCTGGCTTGGGGGCGAAGGCGAAGGTGGGCGCATGAATCACCTGCTGTGGGAGGGGTTTCAGTTCCAGTGGCCTATGGCCCTAACGCCACAGGAAGCGGTTGGTGGTGTGGCCAGTCAGCCGATCGCCAATATGGGTACCTTCCAAAGCTACGAACAGAGCATGGCCTTCAGTGAGGCCGCTGCTTGGTATCTTTGGTTGCCGATGTGGAATACCCTAGTCCTGCTGTCTTCGAGTTTCACTGTGCACGTTGCACATATGGGGCTGCTGGATGGCAACAAGCGCAAGTTTAATCTCTGGCTGGGTATCACAGTGGCACTGGGCCTTACCTTTGTGGGCCTGCAGGTTCTCGAGTATTACGAAGCCTATGCGCACTTTGGGTTGACGTTGAACTCAGGTATTTATGGGTCGACCTTCTTTATGTTGACCGGCTTCCACGGTGTGCACGTGATTATGGGAACGATGATGTTGCTCATTCAGTGGCTGCGCTCAGTCAAGGGTGGGCACTTTACTGCGGATGATCACTTCGGCTTTGAAGCGTCCAGCTGGTATTGGCACTTTGTTGACGTGGTGTGGGTGTTCCTGTTCCTGTTCGTTTATATCCTCTAAAGCGTTTAATCTCCGCTTTCTTGCCCCTGGGTAGCCTGACGAGGTCCGGCATCCCAGGTATTGCGGTGGCCCAGTTGGCCGGTCGCTACACCGTAAACGACAACCGCGGCGAGCGTAGCCGCCAGCGCCAAGCGAATACCCAGCGAGTGAAATGTTCTGCGCTTGGTCTTGTCGCCCTGGTCTACCATAAGGAAGTAGAACCCGCTTCCCAGGCTGGCCAGTAGAGCCAGCATCAAACCAATGACTGTTAGCTTTAACAATGCCTTACTCCTATCCAGAAAAACAGCAGTATAAACCAGCGACCAGTCAGGCTGGTGAATACGGCGCCACATTAACTGAACGGGGCTGAGGCATGGCGGCGTTAAAACTGGATATTGAGTGGCGCATTACGCTGTTTACTGCACTCCTGTTCCCTGCCCTTATTGTGCTCGGGTTTTGGCAGCTGGACCGCGCCGATGAAAAGCGTGAGCTTGAGTCACGCTGGGCGCAGCGCCAAGCCGAAACACCCATATCTTTGTCTGAATTGCGCGCCGAACCTGCGGCAAACCTGGCTTATCGGCGCGTGCAGCTGCGCGGGGAATTTCTGCTTGAGCACTATTTGTTGTTGGATAACCGAATGAACCTCGGCCGCTTCGGTAACGAGGTGATTGGCCTGTTTGCCCTCGCTGATACGGATCAAGTGGTGCTGGTCAATCGCGGGTGGGTGCCCAGTGATCCCGCGCGTTTGGAGATGCCTGAGGTGCCCTTGCCCGATGGCGTGACAGAGGTGATTGGACACCTCTACGTTTCGCCAGGAGCGCCTTTTTTGTTGGCGCGGCAGCAGCCCCAGCCACCCTGGCCGGTGCGCTTGCAGGCGGTCGACATGGATGAATTGATACCCTTGGTCGCACAGGTCAGTGATGCTGAGCTGTATCCCTGGCTGGTACGTATTGACCCCAGGCAGCCTGCCGCGCTGACGGCCGACTGGCCAGTGGTGAACGCCAGCCCGGAAAAGCACCAGGGTTACGCGGTGCAATGGTTTAGCATGGCAGCGGTATTGTTGCTGTTTTTCCTGTTACGTAGCTCCAACCTGTGGCAGCTGCTTACCCGTAAAACCCAAGAGGACTGATTCATGCAGGAGCCGGTAACGCAAGCCAACAACGGCCGTCTGGTGATGTTACTGATTGCCGGTATACCGGTCACCATAGTGCTGGCGGCCACTTGGCTTTGGTGGTTTGTGATCCGCGGTGATCTGGACCTCGTCGAGATGCTGGGTACAGCGAACCGTGGTACCTTGCTCGACCCGCCCCGCGCGCTGGCTGAGGCGCAGCTGCAATCGCCTACGGGCGCGGCGGTACCGTGGAACAATGTTGACCATCAGTGGACACTGCTGGTGTCGCAGGAGGGCACCGAGTGTGGAGCGCCCTGTGAAGCCAAGCTCTACTTAACCCGTCAAATACACCTCGCTTTGGGCAAGGAATTCCCGCGGGTGCGGCGCATGTTGATCACTGATCACGCCCCCGCCGATATCACCTTGTCGGTTGCGGAGCTCAGTGACAATAAGCCTGCGCCAGACAGCCTGCCTGGCCTGCTGGAAGCGGAACACAGTAGCGTCACACTATGGCGGCTCAACGGCAGTGCCTGGCCAGCTCTTTTCCCTGAAACTCGTACCACCGATAATGTTTGGTATTTGGTGGACCCCGCGGGCTGGGTGATGATGACGTATGATATCGATGACAGTTACAAAGACGTGATCTCTGATC
>JANQUV010000063.1:27068-28842 GCA_030730585.1 Haliea sp. | reverse complement strand
CCACCCAGTCAGCCGCCGACGGATCCACGCCTGCCGCTTCAAGTGCCACCAATGGAGTAATCACAATCCCCGCAAGGATAAGTGCAACAACCTGGAAGCCCAGCAGCGCTGAGAGCAAGTGGGGGGGTTTTTCATCAACTGCAAAAGAAAGATGCGACTTGTCTAGGCCCGGCTGACTCATTAGGTTTGGCTCGTAATCACGGGGAATATATCAATATGCGGCCTCATGTGGTCCGCTATTGCCTGATGCCGAAGGAGAATAAATAGCCTGCTTGCGTGAGTCCAGCCCTTTTTAATCGAGGCGAAACCATCGTCAATCCACAGCCGGCAGTTGCCTGCGAAGTCAGCATCGACTCCGTTGGCAGGATTGGCGATACTACAATTGAAGTCGCCGGCAAAAAGGATGGGATTGTCGCCGGCCTTGACATTGGCGAAGTCAATCATCTTCTCCATCATAAAGCGGTTTTCGCCCTCCCAAGAGTTGTGTTTGCCATTAGCCGGGTAAGGTGGAGAGTCGCCCAGGTTAGCGGTGGGATGTGTGCAAGCCACCACCTGTAACCATCAGTCGCTCATTGGTGAATGGCACAAAATTCAACGCCAGGCCCAGGTTGAAAGAGGTGACTTTAAGTGAGTCTGCCCTGAAGTAGGCAGGGTCATTATTGCCGTTCGAGCAGGCCGCCAAAAGGCTCAGCAGGATCAGAAGCAAAGGCGTGCGGCCCAGCGGACCAATATTCAGAGTATTCATAAGAGAAGATCTCCTCGCGCCATGCCATTCCTGTCGAAGCTTTTCAAGGTAGGAGCATCAGGGCGAAGACCACCATAACTTGGGTCAATATAGCGCTGGCTGGCCAGGCTCGGCATCACAGCTTTTGCTTGATCAACACGCGCAGTCAACCTCGAGTAACCGGCGGCTTCGGCGCCAAGAAATCCTGGACGGGCGAGACGCTACACGCGTGTGAAGTTATCCGTGGGCAGTTGCGGCGAAAAATGCCTGCTTGCGTACTCATGCTCGGACATCAAGGCGAACAAGCGCTGCGCCTGAGCTGAAAAATCTTCGAGCATAGTCTGGAAGCGTTCGCTGTCCAGGTCAGCCAGCGGATACCTTACCAGCAGTGCCAGCACGCTATTGGCTTCATTGATAGCTATGCAGGCATCGAAGGCACTTCGTGCCTGAAAATTCGCATGCAGACACCGCCTGAAAAAGTCGCTGTCGGCGTCCAGCGGAACCGATCCGACCTCATACTGTAAACAAATCATGGTTGGAGGCCCAGCCAGCTCGGACACCCTGATCGACAATACGTCATTCAACGTTATCTCAAACAGCGAACCTTCGGAAGAACCAGAATGATCGGCTTGGCCTATACTCTTCAGATAGTCATTGAGAAGAACCGCTAAATTCATTGGATCATCCTTGGTGTGATTGACGATTAGCCAGTTGCCCAGCCCTATTCATCGTTGTCGAACCCATTCTGCAAACGCTGCTGCTCCATCGTGGTGAGAATCTCCCTGCCGCTATGGGAGGTGTCGGGGTTAAATACCCTACTCAAAATCGCCCTGTCATCGCCTCTCAAACCTGGTTTTCCTTCCTCGGGCGCGCGGATCTGGTCGCCGTTCAAGGCATCAACGATTTGTGCCATGGAGGGACGGGCCATTGGATCTGAATTCAAGCAGGCAAGGATGAAATCTTTGATAGGGGCATCGAGCTCGTTCGTCCATATAGGGTGGTCCTGGTTGATTGGAAGCTCCCCAGATGCGAGCGCTGTGGTGATCTCCG
>JANQUV010000063.1:25608-26968 GCA_030730585.1 Haliea sp. | reverse complement strand
TGAAGCGCATCCAGTCCTCGAGCGGCACCACCAATCATATGCAAGGCCACTGGCAATCGTTCGGCTAAGGGAAGAGATTGAGTGCCCTCAAATAGCGCCTTTACGTCACCGCCTGCAACGTACTCCGTGACGATATTCAGACGGACTTGTGTGAAGTCCGGGTCGCTCTCGTACGGGCTTTCAGTCTCATAAAATCCAATCAATTTCGGAATATGGTGATTATTCTGGGCGCCTGTTTGAACGGCCATTTCCTTGAGGGTCTTGGCCATCAAGTCCTCCCGTTCGTGCTTAAGAACAGGGGTTAACTCCTTTTTTATCACCTCTGAACCGTTGAGACGCGCCAGAGACACTACGCCATTGGCTCCACTTCCAAGCTCTTTTACAACCTTGACTGTTTTAGCGCTCGGGAGAGATAGATCCATTTTTTCCAGCAAGGAAGCTCTATCCCAAGGCATCAGATGCGTGCCCTGAACAAGATCGTTAATCAGGTTTCGACCTTCCGGGGTACATAATGTAATAGACAATGATGGATTTGTTCTGAGCAGCGTCTCAAACTTTGCAGCAACCGTTTGAATGTCCTGGTTGGTCTCCGTTCTGAATATCGTATTGACATAGTTCCATTTCGATGAAAATTTCTCCGGCAACAAGGACTCGAGAGCCCCCTTTGCCTGGCGAAGTGATTCGCCGATTATTGCGGCATTGTGATCCGTGCGAAGTGATCCGCCGTTTATTGCGTCGGCTTCCCATTCAGCAACCGTTTTGTCTTCCGACACCCGTACCAGTTCGACACCCAAATTCGGGATTGATGGATTTTTATCTGCCGCTGCATGAAGAATATCAAGATTTGCGTTGGCCAGATCCATCAACGCCGACACAATTTTCCTGTCAGCAGCGGTGCCATCCAGATCAAATCCCAATTGATTAGTGGCGTGACCCATATCTCTTATGGCCGGCGTCGGCAAATATTTAGCATTGTTTAGCCCAAACAGGTCGGGCGCGCAGGCCTTCAACAAGTGGCGAGCGGTAGTCACCTGCATCATCAGCTTGTTGGCGTCAGCGGCATTCAGGGTGCCATTCTCGTTAAAATTCGCCCTGATCGCCTTGCTCGAGGTCAAGGCCTGGGAACGCAAAAATTCGCTGGCTTGCTCAAGCGGGTTACTTTTTTGAGGACCCTCTGGGGCGGATCTGTCTCCAACTACAATCTCAGTGACCTTTACTGCCGCGCCATTACCGGCCTCGGAGGCTCGATTTTTGCCAACAGTGGGGGCATCAGCTTGAGGAAGTGCAACAGGAACACTGTTGCCTGGTGTGATGCTTGATAACATGTCGTACTCCTGCAGTGCTCCAATAAGCGATGCAC
>JANQUV010000063.1:0-25508 GCA_030730585.1 Haliea sp. | reverse complement strand
CGGGGATTGGCATCTATACCCATGCGATTAATAATCACCATCCCATCCGCAGTTGGTCAGCACCCTCAACCGATCATTCTCAAAGTTCCTGAAACCAACACTTTTAACCGCAGTTAAGCCGTCTTCCTGTTAGCGGCTGCCTTTTCCAAGTCATAGATCGCCTCGCGGTTCTGCGAAGTTCATTTGGAAACGATCTGGTTGCTTTGCCCCTCCTGTCATGGAAATAGCGGACCGATGACGGAAAAAAACCACCCGCTAGGCAGGTTTTGTTACCGCGTGGGTCGACTCGCCTAGAGGAAAGTATCGGCCAACAGGTTGTTCGACCAGTCGAACATGCGCTCATAGTTGCTTTTGCTCCAGCCGCGTGAAGCGCCGAAGGATGCCGGTACCAGCGCCATCTGCCCGCTGCCCGTGTCGTAGCGGTAGACGGCGGTCAGCCAGGACGCCTCGTTGGCAGTGATGGGGCTGAAACAGGCCGAGTTGGTGGTCAGGGCGGCCAGACGCTCCGCTGTGTGATTCTGCAGGCCGCGGGCGTTGCGGAGAATCGCATCAGCGCAGATCTTGGCCTGGGAATTCGCCATGTGGCCCGATTTCGGTTGGCCCGAGGCTTGTGCGTCACCAATCACGTGCACACCCGGAAAGCCGGCGACGGTACTGGCGTAGGTGACAGGGTCTATCGGCGCCCACAGTCCGCCGTCTGTGAGCCCGCTGTCCGCAAGCAGCTGTGGTGCTGCGTGGCCTGGAATCACGTTGACCACGTCACCGCTGAAACTCCCGATACTGGTCTCCACCACACGCGCCGTTGAGTCCACCGACAGTAGCTCCGCGTTCGCATGGTAAGAAACGATGTTGCCGTACAGCTCAGAGAAGGCACGGGAGAAGGTCTCCTCTTCCGCCTGAATGCGCGGGTTGGCGTCGAGCACGATAACCTTTGGCGTGCGGCCCGGCGCCAAGGAAACACCGAGGGCACCGCTGCGCCGCCCAAGGATATCGGCCACCAGGCAAGCACGCTCGTAGGGCCCCGGTGGGCAGCGGTAGGGGGATTTTGGAATGGACAGAATAAAGGTTCCTGCATCAGGCATGTCGCGAATCTGATCGTGCAGGAGTTGCGTCTGCGGTCCGGCAATCCAGCCGTGGGGGATGAGTTCGCTGTTGAGGCCGGGCACGTCGATGAAACGAATGCCTGGAGACAGCACGAGACTGTCGTAATCGACACCAGAGCCATCATCCAGCGCCAGACGCTTGGCGGCGCCATCGATGCTCAGCGCCCGACGTTGCAGGTGATCGATGCCGTAGCGGCTCTTCCAGCCGGCAAAGGGAAAGGTGAGGTCGCTGAGGGACAGGCTGTCATTCAGAACCAGGCCGCTCATGACGCACGACACATGAGCGTCGCCCGGGTCTACCAGGGTGACGGCGACGTCCGCCCCACCCCAGCGCGCGAGGTAGCGGGCGACGGTGCCGCCGCCAAAACCGCCGCCGACAACAACAACACGATGCTGACTGGCGCTGACTGCGAGGCCGCTGGCGGCCATGGAGGCCGTGGCTGCGACAACCTTGAGTACGTTTCTTCGGGTGAATGTCATGGTGTTTTTCTCCTTGGAGTGGCCGCCGTGAGGGCCAGCCTGGGATCGCGTTCCTGTGACGGTTTGCTTTCTTGTGGTGACACGCTCTCAGTCTTCATCATCGTCGTCCTCATCGTCGTCCTCATCGTCGTCCTCATCGCGGGACCGGGAATACATGTTTTCGTCGTCCCGCTCGCGCGTGCTGTGACGATCGCCGTCATCATCCCTGTCTGCGCGCTGCTTCTCCTTCCGGTGGTGTCGGTCTTCGCGGTCATCCTTCTCATCAGCTGCATCCTGGTCCTCATGCTCGCCGTTGGCGTTATTGCCCTCGCCGAGAGGCGCGCTCACGGGGTCCGGGTTGTTGCGCGGTACGGCAGCGAAGTAGGCGGCCATACGCCGGACCTGGTCCGTTGTGTAGCCCAGCGCCTGATGTTCCATGATCTCGTCCGGCGTGCCATCGGCCATCTCACGCATTTCATCGCGCAACTCCCGTACGGACTCGCCAGCAAGGCCGTCGATATCGCCGACCGCATGCCCGTTGTAGCCGTGACACTGCGCGCATTGGGAAGCAAGCAGCCGGTTCACGCCAGGATCGTCCTGAGCTCCGGCAATAGCCGAAAGGAACAGGATCATGCCGCCGGAGAGTCTGAGCAGATTCCGCGGCAGGTGCGTTATTTTTCTCATCAGATGGTTCTCCCAGTCAAAACTCTGTCGGACCCAGAAAAGACCTACTTTTTTTAAGGTCTTTTGGGATAATAGTCCCAAATGGTGGGAAGTCAAACCTTTCTTCAGCGTAAAGACCTGTTGAAAAGACGAAAAACTGATCCCTGGCAGAGCTGCTCTCGCCGCACTCACCCTTTTCCAGTAGTCTCGGCACATCAGGGCGGCGCAACTGCGGCCCAAAAGGAGGCAAGCATGACCAGCCCGCAAACCGCACTGGACTATGGCAGCTGGCCCTCACCCATTACCGCGGAATCCCTGGTCGAAGGCAGTCGTGGGCTAGGCAGCCCGCACAAGGATGGTGATTACCTGTACTGGCTTGAGTCACGGCCAGAGCAAGGTGGGCGCATGACCATCATGCGCTGGCGTGAGGGTGAAGCGCCGGAAGAGCTCCTGCCCCAGCCTTTCAACGCGCGCAGCCGAGTGCAGGAGTACGGTGGCGGCAGTCTGCTGGTCGCCAATAGCAGGCTGTGGTTCAGCAATTTTGCCGACCAGCGCCTTTATAGTTTCATCCCAGGAGAGAAGCCTGCCCCGATCACGCCCAAGGGCGAACTGCGCTTTGCGGGCTGCCACCTGGATGCGTCGAGGAACCGGCTGATCTGCATCCGGGAAGACCATCGAGGCAGTGGCGAGCCGGTGAACAGCCTGGTTGCCCTGCCGACCGAGGGAATGAGCGAGGGCGAAGTCCTGTTCTCGGGAACAGATTTTGTGTCCGCGCCGCGGCTATCGGCGGACTTCAGCCGCATCGCCTTCACCACCTGGATGCACCCCAACATGCCTTGGGACAACACCCGCCTGCACAGCGCGGGTTTCGATGCCGGGGGCCAGCTTGCAGGACTGGTCACGCACAACCCGCAGGGCGCAGAGTCGGTGATCGATCCCCAGTGGAGCAGCGACAATCGTCTCTTTGCCCTGTCGGACCGTGACAACTGGTGGCGCCCCTATGCCGTGGAGGGCACAACCTTCTCGCCGATTCCCACCGGTCTGGCGGAGGTGGAGATCGGCGGTCCGGACTGGTCAATCGACAGCCACTATTATCACTTGCTGGAATCCGGCGAAATACTGGTTACCGCCAGGCGCGGCAGCGTAGAGACGCTGCATCTCCTCGACGGCAAGGGCGGCCAGCGACTGCTCGATACCGGGGCGGTCGCTTACAGTTCCCTCGCCGTCGACGGCGACCGCCTGTATGTCACCGCAGGTTTCGCCGAGCAGCCCTCTGCGCTGATCGCCATGGATCGACAGGGCAAGATCGTTGAGGTGCTGCGCCGTTCGAAAGACCGGGGACTGGAGGAGCCCTGGGTGCCCGGGATTCAGCAGATCAGTTTCCCGGTGCCCGGCGGCGCGGTAGCGCATGGTGTGTATCTGGCGCCGCGGAATCCCGATGTCGTGGCACCTGAAGGCAAGGCGCCGCCACTCATTGTTAGCGTGCACGGGGGGCCCACAGCGTCAGCCGGAGTCAGCTACAACCCGGGGCACTACTACTGGACCAGTCGCGGCTTTGCCATTCTCGACCTCAACTATCGTGGCAGCACGGGTTTCGGGCGCAGCTATCGCCAGGCGTTATACGGCAACTGGGGCATCACTGACGTACAGGACGCGGTCGCGGGTGCGAGCTGGCTGGCGGAGCAGGGCCTCGCGGATCCCGAGCGCCTGATCATCCGCGGGGGCAGCGCCGGTGGCTACACCACACTCGCCGCACACGCTTTCCACAATACCTTTGCCGCGGGCGCCTCCTATTATGGAATATCCGACCTCGAGGCCTTGGCCAGGGACACACACAAGTTCGAGTCGCGCTATCTCGATCAGGTAATCGGCCCGTATCCCGAGCGCCGCGACCTCTACGTCGAGCGTTCACCCATTCATCACCTGGAGGGTTTCAAGGCGCCGCTGATACTTCTGCAGGGGCTGGATGACCCCGTTGTGCCACCGAATCAGTCCGAGGCCATTTTTACAGCACTGAAACGCAGTGGCGTTGCAACCGCTTATATCGCCTACGCAGGCGAATCACACGGATTTCGCAAAGCTGAAAACCAGATCTCGTCGCGCGAAGCTGAGCTGTACTTTTATGCGCGCGTTCTGGGGTTTGAGCCAGCCGATGACCTGCCGGCTATCGCCATCGAAAACCTTGAGGGGGCTGGCCACTGAGAGCCGACCCGGGGCTAGGCAAAGCACTACGCCCCGCATCACGGCCATGATTACAGCACCCAGGGAATCAACACCTTGCGCTCACGCGGGTAATCATCGAACTTCTTCAGGTACCAACGGTGTACCTGAAACGCGCGGGGTATTAAGTTGGCTGCACTCACAAGCAGCACGAACACCGCGCCCAGCGACCAGGTAGCGATGGCAAAACCGGCGAACGACACAAGCTCGGTGAAATAGCTGGGGTTGGTGACGTAGCGAAAGAGCCCGCCCTGGGGAATCCGATACACCCGCTCGCCACTTTCCACTTCAGCCTTGCTACGCAGGTTGCGAATGATGGCGTCGGAGTGGACGTTCATGACAAAGCCAAACACGTAAAGGGCCATCCCAATCAAGAAGCGCGGGTCAGTTAGCCACTCAGGCGTAAGATGCGTCGAAAGATGAGAGATAAAGACCGCGTTCAGGTAGCCGTGGAGGCTGGTAACCAGCCAGCCTGCAACCACCACCAGCAAGCCGAAAGTACCTTTCGCGCCCTTCGCCACGCGCATAAGCAGCGGAAACACGAAGCCCCGGTTGCCGTAGTGGATCAACCAGACACCGAGAAAAATCATCGGCACCCATTCACCGGCGTTTTGACCGTGCAGGTAGAACCACACAAAGGTCACGCTGGCAGGAAGCTCCATCAGGAACCATCCCAGCCGTGGCGACAGCGAAAACGCTTTGCCTTCGGCGCCGAAACGCCCGTAAGGGGCCTTCGACATGAAAGCACCCACCAAGATGAAGGCGGCATAAACGAAACTACCAATCAGAATATTGTGGTAGACCTCAGCGGACATCAACCAGTCCATAATTTTCTCCCCCGATAGCCGCGCGGGCAGCTAGTGACAATGTGTTTGCGGCTGCTCTACGGCAAGCTGGCGGTCGCGGGATGCATAATAACCTGATGTTCGATAGGCAGAGTGTCTCTGCTGCACTTTTTTCGCAACGATGAGGTTATGGAGGGGTGTGCTCAGCGCCACAAAAATGGACGAGTTCTCCGTCAAGACTCTCGCTGAACCCGGGAAAACAGGGCTTTTTAGCCCTGAAGCTCACTCGGAAACAATCCAGATTATAAGGATAGCTGGAAAAATTCTTTGGCGCGGCGGCGGCGCTGCCATAACATGCGCCCCTCGGCTGCGGACACAGGCAGCCCTAAAAGCCATTCTTCTGACGTGAGTGTAAATTTCCAGTGAATTCCCATATTTCTTGCCTACCCGGCATTCTGTTGCTATCTGCGATTGTGGGTGGCGATGCTCAAGCAACCAACGGCTATTTTACTCACGGCACCGGGGTACGAACCCAGGCGACTGCAGGTGTCAGCTTTGCCTTACCCCAGGATGCACTGGCGGCGGCCACGAATCCCGCTGGCACTGGCCTGGTCGGGGATCGTCTCGACGCCGGGCTCACCTGGTTTCAGCCCGATCGCGGATCATCCATCACGGGGAATCTCGCCGGCGCCGATGGCAACTACGATGGCAATGACGATGCCTGGTTTCTACTGCCCGATATTGGCTTCACCAGAGCCGTCAATGAGCAGTTCAGCTGGGGGGTAGCGGTTTACGGCAACGGCGGGATGAACACCAGCTACAGCGATAACCCCTATGCCGCTTTTGGCGCTACCGGAACAGCGGGCGTCGATCTGGCACAGGCCTTCATTACACCCTCAGTCGCCTGGCGACAGGGTGCACACAGTTTCGGCGCCGCGGCTACCTTTGCCTACCAGCGCTTCGAAGCACGTGGGCTCGCGCCCTTCGACGGTTTCAGCAGCCGGCCCGGCTCTGTGACCGACCGTGGACACGACAGCAGCACCGGCTGGGGCATTAAACTAGGCTGGATGGGCGAAGTCAGCGAGGGCATCACTCTCGGTGTCGCCTGGTCCTCGGAAGTCGACATGTCGAATTTTGACGACTACGCTGGGCTCTTCGCAGACGATGGCGGTTTCGATATCCCCGAATCTTTCGGCACCGGCATCGCCTGGGAGTTATCCTCGGCGCTGACACTTGCCGCCGACTGGCAGAGGATTCTATACAGCGACATCAATTCCGTAGGCAATCCGCTGGCGCCTTTGCTGGCCGGGGTGCCGCTGGGCGTTGCAAATGGCCCGGGATTTGGCTGGGAGGATAGCGACGTCTACAAACTTGGTGCCGTTTATAGAGCCACGGATACCGTCACACTTCGCGCGGGCGTCAGTCACATGGACCAGCCAATCCCCGCCTCAGAGACCTTTTTCAATATACTGGCACCCGGCGTCATCGAAACCCACTTGAGCTTCGGGGCAAGCTGGGCCATGTCCAACAAGAACGAGTGGAATATTGCCTACACGCACGGGCTTGAAAAAACGGTGCGAGGCGCAAACTCTATCCCCATGCCGTTCGGTGGTGGTGAAGCTGATCTCACCATGCACCAGAACATACTCGCAATCGGCTTTACGAGACATTTCTGATGGATATCGCCTGGTCCCTGTTTACGCCCTGGCACTCGCTTGTAGGGGGCGCACTGATTGGTATTGCCGCCAGCCTTCTGTTGTTGGGCAACGGCCAGATAGCCGGCATTAGCGGCATACTCGGCAACCTGCTGAAACCCGAAGGGCGAGTGCCCTGGCGCCTGGCGTTCCTCGCAGGCATGGTTCTGTCACCGCTGCTGCTGTGGCCCGTGATGATGCAGGTCGCGCCGGCCGCTGTAGAAACACCCGAGATCACGCTGGGAACAGTTGCCCGCCTATTGATAGGTGGCTGCCTTGTCGGCCTCGGCACTCGCTTTGCCAACGGATGTACCAGCGGCCATGGCGTTTGCGGCCTGGCCCGTTTTTCACCTCGTTCGCTGGCTGCCGTACTCAGCTTTATGGGCGCCGGCTTTGTGACTGTTGCCCTGTGGCGGCTGTTGAACGGAGGAGTGTCGCTGTGAAGAGCATCGTCAATGCACTGATCTCCGGCCTGCTGTTCGGAGCCGGTTTGATCATTTCAGGTATGGTGAACCCGGCTAAAGTTATCGGCTTTCTTGACCTCACCGGCCAGTGGGACCCCTCCCTTGGCCTGGTCATGGCCAGTGCCATCAGCCTGTCCTGGGTGGGTGTCAAGCTGGCGGCTACGCGCAGCGACCCCGCTTGCGCCGTAGACCAGACTAGCCGGCCCATCGATAAACCACTGATATGGGGCAGCATCGTTTTTGGTGTCGGCTGGGGGCTCAGTGGTTTTTGCCCCGGCCCAGCGGTCGTGGCAGCCAGCGACCTGTACTGGCCCGCACTGGTGGTTATGGTGGGCTTGCTAGTGGGCCTCGCTGTCGCCGGGAGGTTTCAGACAGAGTAGCGGCAGCATACTACACACAGAATATGGCACCGCCCCGCGCGGCAACAGCGCGATAGATGTCCTGAGTGGCATCGTATGTTGCGCAGCTACAGGCGCAATTTGAGGGTATCCCGTGCCTCGCGGGCCAGCTCCTCGCGGAAGCTCGGGTGGGATATGGCAATGAGATCGCTCGCCCGCTCACGCAGCGAGCGACCACGCAGCTTGGCAATTCCGTACTCTGTCACCACATAGTCAACCTGGGCACGCGTGGTTACCACCCCAGCGCCACTGGCCAGCGCAGCGACCAAGCGCGTGGCCTTGCCATCACGGGCTGTGCTTGGCAAAGCAATGATGCTCTTGCCGTGCTCTGAATATGTGGCGCCAATAACAAAATCAACCTGCCCGCCAACACCGGAGTAAATCCGATGGCCAATGGAGTCGGCACAAACCTGCCCCGAAAGGTCGATCTGTAATGCACTGTTGATTGAAGTCACACGGGGGTTCTTGGCAATTACTGTGGGATTGTTGACGAACTCTACATCCAGAAACACCACCTCGGGGTTATCATGAACAAAGTTGTACAACGACTCGTCACCCAGGGCAAAACTGGTCACGGTTCGCCCCCGAGCAATGTGCTTGAGTGAGTTATCAATCACACCGCTTTCGATAAGCGGCAACACACCTCCGGAAAACATTTCCGTGTGAATGCCCAGGTGCTGCCGATCACCGAGGCAGCGCAGCGCCGCATCCGGGATGGCGCCGATACCCATCTGCAAACATGCACCGTCTTCGACTAACGAGGCAACGTGCTCGCCAATACGATCCTCCGCGGGGCCCGTTTGACGTTCCGGCGTCTGCAATAAAGGCTCTTCCAACTCAAAGGCCGTGTGGATATTGCGAACGTTAATGAAGCCGTCACCATGAGTACGCGGCATACGTGGATTGATATGGGCGATGATGCGACCGGCAACCTCGCAGGCTGCCGCTGTTGCCTCGACAGAAATGCCAAGAGAACAGTTACCGTGGCCGTCAGGGGGGGAAACCTGCACCAGCACCGTATCGACTTTCTGTTCCCGCCGGCGAAACAGCTTGGGCAACTCCGACAGAAAGAAGGGCACGTAGTCTGCCCTGCCCTGATTAATCAACTCGCGGGTTTGCTTGCCCGCAAAAAAACAGCGGTGCATCAGATGCCCATCAAGCTCGGGCACCGTCACGGCGTCTGCGTGCTCCAAATGCAACTGCATTAGCGTGATATTGCTACGCGCCATTGCATGACGGGCGAGCGCATCGAGAAGGCGCGTTGGTGTGGCGGCCATCGAGTGACACCAGATCAACTCATCTGAAGCGATATTCTCGACTGCCTGCTCGGCGCTTTCTACGAGTCGCACTGTTGTCTCCCATCAATACAATTGAGACACCCGCAGTGGGTGACGCTGTTTAAAGGCCTATACAACGATGTACCCTTGCGTAGGCAAAATCAACAGGGCCACGATTTTACTACTTAAACCCGCAAACGCCCTACTTCTCCATACATTCAACCCGGCAACCGTGTCCCTCAGGCGCGGAGTTTACGCTTCACCAGCTTCGTGGCAGATTCCTGCCCACCGAATGAACTAGAATAGACGTTACGACCGTTTACGCAGGTAACAACATGCCGCACGAGATTGGCCAGGTAGCCTGGCTCAAGGTTATCGAAGTGAACAGCCTGGGCGCCTTCGCGGACTGCGGCCTGCCAAAGGATCTTTTTATACCCTTTGCCGAGCAGCAGTACCCGCTGACCGAGGGCAGCCATGCGCTGGTACGAGTGTATGAGGACAACCAAGGGCGGCTCGCTGGCTCAACCCGGATTGATCACTGGATCCAGGACGCTTCACCTGGGCTCAAAGCCGGGCAAAAAGTCAGCCTGATCATTGCCGATAGAACAGAGCTTGGCTTCAAGGCTATCATCAACCACGAGTGCTGGGGCCTGCTGTACAGCAATGATCTCTACCGACGTGTTCGCAAAGGTGAGGTCATGGATGGGTATGTTCAGCGCGTACGCGATGACGGGCGGATTGATCTGACGCTCAACCGGCCTGGATTCAGCGCCGGAAAAATGGACGAGATCTCCGTCAAGATTCTTGCGGCACTCGAGGCAAACGGGGGGTTTTTAGCCCTTACCGACAAAAGCCCGCCGCCGGCAATCCATGCGGCGTTTGGCGTTAGCAAGAAAGTATTCAAGCAGGCCATCGGCGCGCTGTATAAGCGACGCGTGATTTCACTAGAAAGTGATGGCGTTCGGCTAATCTAAATATGTGGCATTGTGCCCTTTCATTTGTGGCTGACTTTGTTATCATCCCCACCCTTCTGGCGCACATCGGTCTGCGCCGCCGCGAAGCGCCACAACAGCTCACACGCTCTGTGACACCCGATACTTAAAAAGTATCCAAAGCATTACCCAAAAACCCTCCGCTCTGGACCGAGCCACCCAACCAGTAGATTTGGTTACTGGTCACGTTGGTCAGACGATCTGTCAGCCCAAACATTCAGGAATACAATCACGTGTTTTTTAAAGATCTTGGCCTTTCGGCCGAATTACTACGCGCAGTAGAAAAACAAGGTTACGACAAGGCTACTCCCATTCAGCAACAGGCCATACCGCTGGTGCTGGAGGGCAGAGACGTATTGGCCGGAGCCCAAACAGGCACGGGCAAGACGGCAGGCTTCACGCTGCCACTGCTACAACAGCTACAAAACAGGCACAAGGACGGCCAAAAGAGTTTCCCAAAAGTGCTGGTACTCACGCCCACCCGCGAACTCGCTGCGCAGGTACACGAGAGCGTTAGAGACTACGGCGCCTACCTACCCTTCCGGTCGGCGGTCATTTTTGGCGGCGTCAGTATCAACCCGCAAAAGCAAAAGCTCATCAAAGGCGTTGATATTGTTGTCGCGACGCCCGGCCGCCTGCTCGATCACGTGCAACAGCGCAGTATCGACCTGTCCCGCGTAGAAATACTGGTGCTCGACGAAGCAGACCGCATGTTGGACATGGGCTTTATCCACGACATTCGACGCGTCTTGAAAGTCATTCCGAAGCAGCGCCAGACACTTCTGTTCTCAGCGACATTCTCCAACGAGATCAAGCAGCTTGCCTCGGAATTTTTGGTAAAGCCGGCTGAGATACAGGTAACACCGGAAAACACCGCGACGGAACTGGTTAGCCAAATCGTCTACCCGGTCGACAAAAAGCGCAAGCGCGAACTCTTGTCACAGCAAATTGGTGAAGAGAACTGGCAGCAGGTGTTGATATTCACCCGCACCAAGCACAGTGCAAACAAACTGGCGGAGCAGCTGGATAACGACGGAATTACCTCGGCGGCCATCCACGGCAATAAATCCCAGGGCGCCCGCACCAGAGCTCTGTCTGACTTCAAGGCGGGCATCGTGAGAGCCCTGGTTGCAACCGATATCGCGGCACGCGGTATCGACATCGACAAACTTCCACATGTGGTCAATTTTGAACTGCCGAATGTGCCAGAGGACTACATTCATCGCATCGGGCGTACCGCTCGCGCAGGCCAGCAAGGTAGCGCAATTTCCTTGGTATGCGTCGACGAGCTGAAGCTGCTGAAAGATATTGAAAGGCTTCTGGGCAAAAATATTGAGAAGGTTTATGTGCCCGGCTACGATGTCGACCCAAGCATCAAGGCTGAACTGATTCAAAACGGCAGTAACCGAGGCGGCGGCCGCGGCAACGCGGGTGGTGGCCGCGGACGATCGCAAGGTGCCGGGCGGACAGGCGGCGAGAGGTCTGGCACCGGGCGGCCCGGTGGCGCTGGTCGATCGTCGGGGGCTGGCGCACGAGCCGCTGGCGGTGCCCGGACTCGCTCAAGCAGCGGTAATCGCTAAGCTGCCTGAACTGGGCAGTGAGGCCTGACCGCGAGCTATCGGCAATACAACAGCCCTATAGCCGTGGGCCATTGATCGCCCGCATCAAGGCATCGACGCCCGGATTAAAGCAACCATCGCCATGCATTAGCGGCGCGCCCAGCTTACTGTGCTCAGTGAAATGCACGTGCGACTGAGGTGCAATCCCAAAAGGTGCTGGGGCGGTAGAAGCGCTTTGCAGGTCCGCGCGACGATACACCGCTTGCCCTTCCTTAATCGTTTCCAGAATGCGAATAGAGGCTAGCTCGTCGGGATCGATAGTCAGTGGATTTTCCGACAGAACGACAAAGTCTGCGAGCTTACCCACTTCAATCGACCCCTTGCTGGCCTCCTCAAAGTGCTGCCAGGCAGGCCATATCGTCAATGCCTTCAAGGCAGTGGCTACTGGCACCCGATGCTCTGCACCTAACACCCTGCCGCTACGCGTCGTGCGCGTCACCGTTGCCGACAGCACACGCATGGAGTCCGGTAGCGCTACCGGCGCATCGTGATGGCTGCCAAACATCATGCCGCGCTCCATCAGCCAGCCGGTAGGGGAGATATTTTCCGCGCGTTCTGGGCCAAGCACCGATGAACGGTGCCAGTCGCCCCAGTAAAACGTGTGCATAGGGAATAGTGACGGAAAAATGCCCAGCTCCTTTAATGCATCCACCTGGTCTTCCCGCAAGACCTGCCCGTGAATTAGCACCGGACGATTGTCTACCGCCGGATACTTGGCCTGCGCCGCTCGGACGGCACTGATCAACTGATCGGACGCAGCATCGCCATTCGAGTGCACCAGCAACTGCCAGCCATTGGCGTAGGCCTTTTCAACGGCCGCATAGGTTGTTGCTTCGTCAATGGCCGGATAGCCCACGTAGTCAGCCGGCTGCCCTTCTGGCGCAACATGGTAGGGCTGCGTTAGCCACGCGGTTTTGCCCTGGGGGGAACCATCGATGGTCAGCTTTGCGCCGCCCACGCGGTAACGGTTTTTGTACACCTGCGCTGGAGTGATCTCCTTGACGGCAAGAATGTCCGGGTAGGCCACCAGATCAATCGCCAATGCGCCGCGTTCTGCAACGCGCTCCATCGCATCCAGCGCCATACCCTGCGCACGGCCCTCTTGCGCCGTGGTATAGCCGAAGGACGCCAATAACCGTGTGCCTTCGACGACCAGCGCTTCGTTAACATCGCCGTTAAAACTTGCCGCCAGCTGGCCCAGCACCGAGAAAAATGCATTTTCTTCCATCACGCCATTTGGCTGCTGCGAACCCGCCTCGCGCCGAAACACGCCACCCTGGGGGTTCGGGCTATCGGCAGTCACCCCCGCAAGCTCAAGGGCCTTGCTGTTGGCCACACCGAAATGGCCCGACTGGTGGATGATAACCACCGGCATTTCCGTTGATATTGCGTCCAGCTCCTGCCGTGTGGGGTGGCGCTGCTCTTTTAGCTGAGAATCGTCGTAGCCGAAACCGAGGGCCCAACCCACCGCTTGCACCTTGTCCGGATTATTGGCAATCCAGTTCCGCAGCAAGCTTTGCAATGTGGGAATATCGCGCCCTTCACCGTCCGGTGGTGGCAACAGGTTAGCGGTGGTGGCTTGCAGTCCAATCGCATAGGCGTGGCCGTGTGAGTCAACGAAACCTGGCAACATCGTCTTGCCCTCAAGGTCGACAAGCTGCGTGCTCTCACCTCGGGTTGCCATCACCTCTGCTTCATTGCCTACCGCCAGTATCCTGCCATCACTAACGGCCACTGCCTGCGCAGCCGGCGCATTGTCATTGATCGTAAGAATGGTGCCATTGCGGTAAATCGTATCCGCCGTTTCCGCGGCCAACGCGAACTGAGTGGCACAGGCCAGGCAGGCGGCAAACAGGCTAAGAGTGATCGCTTTCATTCGGGTTTCTCCTTTATTCCCGGGGCCGCGGGTTGTCGGATTCGATTGTAACTTACACAGGGCCGAAGCCTAAAGCACACAAGCCCGAGCCCCCCAAAGACATAGGCAAGTCGCTATGCCATGATTTAACCTCGGAAAGCGCGATAGACCACAACAGAGGAAGCCACCATGAGCATCATCGAGGCCATCCAGCACATCGTCGGGCCCAAGGGACTATTGCTGGGAGAAGACGTGCGCGCGCGGCCCAATCATAGCTGGGGTGTAGGCAGCTGCCCCGCACTCGCCATTGTGCGCCCCGCTGGCACCGAGGAGCTCTCTGCGGTGATGCGTGTCTGCCACGCGCAAGGTCAGACCGTGGTGGCCTGGGGCGGCCTTACCGGCCTTGTCGACGGCATTACCTGCACCGCCGCTGACATCGTAGTGTCTTTGGAGCGTATGCACGCCATTGAACATGTTGACGAAAATGCGGGGGTGATGACAGTGCAGGCGGGCGCGGTGGTTCAAACCGTACAGGACGCAGCTGCGAACGCAGGCTGGCTGTTCGCCGTCGACTTTGGCGCTCGCGGCAGTGCCAATATTGGCGGCATGATCGCCACCAATGCCGGTGGCAACAGTGTGGTGCGCTACGGCATGGCCCGTGAACAGATCCTCGGGCTAGAGGCAGTGCTGGCCGACGGCACGGTAATCAGCGCAATGAACGAAATGATCAAGAACAATGCGGGCTACGATCTCAAGCAACTGTTTATCGGTTCAGAAGGCACCTTGGGCATTGTGACACGCGCTGTGCTGCGGCTGCGCCCCGCCGCTAGCGCCACGCAAACCGCCTTCATCGCTGTCGCCAGTTTCGAGTCGCTGCTATTGATACTGCGCCGCCTGGGTACCGAACTTGAGGGCAAGCTGAGCGCGTTCGAAGTTATGTGGCGCAATTATTATCACCTGCTGGTTGAGGAAACACGTCGGCATCAAGCCTTTCTGCCCAGTCACTTCCCCTACTATGTACTGCTGGAAGCGCAAGGTGCCAACGCCACGCATCTGGAGGAACAGTTCACTGAGCTGATGGCGGCGCTTATGGAGGAAGGCCACATCGCCGATGCGGTCATCGCGCAAAGCAGCCAACAAACGGCACTCCTGTGGGCCATGCGCGACGACGTGGAGGGCCTGATCCACAGCATCAACCCCATTGCGGTATTTGATATCAGCCTGCCCATCCGCCACATGGACGACTACGTCAACGGCCTTGAAGCAGCGCTCGAAGAGGCGTTCCCCGGCATCAAACTGGTGTGCTTTGGCCACATGGGTGATGGCAACCTGCACTTGGGCATTGGCCCCGCGCACAACCGCCACGCCATTGAAAGCCTCGTGTATGAACGCCTGGCGCCGCTGCACGGCTCAGTGTCCGCGGAGCACGGCATCGGCTTGGAAAAGCGCGAGTTTCTGCCCTGCAGCCGCTCGCCTGCGGAAATCGCCCTAATGCGCACACTAAAGCAGGCGCTGGACCCGAAAAACCTGCTTAATCCCGGGAAGGTGCTCGTACAGTAGGGGCTGAGTGTGAACGCCGGGAATCGGTGACGATACACCCATCAACCAGGTCAATGGTACGGTCGCAGGCCTCGGACAGCCGCGGGTCGTGTGTCACCAATAACACGGCGCAACCCACGTCGCGGCTAAAGCTGCGCAACAACTCGAATACCTCGGCCGCCGTGCGCGTGTCGAGGTTCCCCGTGGGTTCATCGGCCAGCAGCAGAGAGGGCTCCGTGACCAGCGCCCGGGCAATCGCCACCCGCTGCTGCTGCCCGCCTGAAAGCTGATTGGGCCGGGTTTGCGCGTACTGCTCCAGCCCCACAGCGGCGAGCAGCCCACGCGCACGCTCAATAGCGGCCTTGGTCGGTTTGCCCTCGCGCAGCATCAGTGGCATCAGCACGTTATCGAGCGCGCTGAACGCCTGTATCAGGTGATGAAACTGAAACACAAAGCCAATGGACTGACCGCGCAAAGCCGTGCGCCCGGCATCGTCCATACTGCGGGTAGGTTCGCCCAACAAGTACAGTTCACCCGCGGTAGGCTGGTCAAGCAAACCAATCAGGTTGAGCAAGGTACTTTTGCCTGACCCCGAGGGCCCAATCAGAGCGGCAAAATCTTCCCGGTCAATGCGCACATCGAGCCCGTGCAACACCTCGGCCTCATTCGGCAAACCCACGTTGTAAGACTTGCGCAGGCCCTCCAGGCGCAACACCTCGCCACAGTGCTCAGACATAGCGTATAGCCACCGCGGGGTCCAGCGCTGCAGCGCGCCGCGAGGGCACCGCCGCCGCCAACACGCCCACCACTGTTGCCAACAACAAGGCGAACACTACCAGCGCACCGGCAATGGGAATATAAAACAGCCCAGGCCCAAAGGTATTAAAGACCCAGACCAGCAAGAACGCGACGGCCACGCCAATAAAAGACCCTGCCAGCCCGAACAGCGCGCCCTGAATTAAAAACACCCGCAACACCTGGCCCTGTGTCGCGCCCATCGCCCGCAAAATGCCAATTTCACGCGTGCGCTGCACCACGCTGACTGACAGCACGCTGGCAATGCCAAAGGCTACTGACAATGACACAAACACAATGATCATATTGGTAGACAGGCTCTGCGCACTGAGCGCGTTCATCAGCTGTGCATTTTTTTCCATCCAGCTTTCCGCCTGCAAGCCGGTGAGCCGCGCAACCCGCGCTGCAATCACATCCGCTGCAAAAATGTCTTTCACGCCAATATCCAACTGCGTCACGCCGCCCGGCAGCTCGAGCAACGCCTGCGCCTGCTTCAGGCCCACGTAAACATTGCGCGCATCAAGCTCACGTACACCCAGCTCGAATACCGCAACCACCTTCAGCACCGTGGCGTTCTGGCGCCCGGTATCCAGCCGCAGTTTGTCACCGACGCTCAAGCCCAGTGATTCCGCAAGCTCGCTACCAATCATCGCCTCGCCCGGCTCCACGCGAGCTTCCCCGTTAACAATGTAACTGGCCAAGGGGATAATGCGCTGATACCTCAGCAGGTCGATGCCGGTGAGCGCAACGGACTCCAGCGCTGCGCCACGCGCGGCAAAGGCGGGCCCGGAGATCACCGGCGACACTGCCTGCAGCGAAGCCAGTCCATCGAGTGTGGTCACAACCTGTTGCCAGTTATTAATCGAACGCCGGCGCTGCGCACGCTTGTCTTCGCGCACCAGATGCACGGTACCGGGGCTGACTTCCCGCAGGCTGTTCACATCATCCAGCGGCATAACCCGTATGTGTGCCTGTGTACCCAGCGTACGCTGAATAATGTTCGACTGCAGGCCCTGAATCAGCGCGCTCACAAACACCACCACGGCAACGCCTACCGCAACACCCACCATAATCGTCAGCGTTTGCCCGCCACCATCGCGCAAGAACTGCAGAGCGATGGTCCATTCAGTCCACAGGCTGACGCGGCGTTTAGTCACCACGGTGTCAGTCAAACTGCACCGGGAGTTCATTGCGGTCCCTACCGGCTAGCACTGCTTCATCGGTCGTCAGTGGCTGCTCTTTGGCACGCACCCGGCTGCTGTCGGGCAAAGCACTGGAGGGGTCTGCCAGTACATGATCACCGGCTACCAGCCCTTCGGTAATTTCTGACAGGGCAACACCGCGCAGGCCCAGTGTGACCGACACGCGCTGCAGCCTGCCCTCCTGCACCTGCACAACCTGCGCCGAGGAGCCGCTTACGGCAATGAGTGCGTCATTGGGCAGTACCAGCGTACTGCTGCGACGGCCGGTTTCAATGTTGACGGATACCGTCATATCCTCACGCAGAAAGTCCGGCACCGGAGAAACCTGCAAGTGCACATCCACCGTACCCTGCTGCGGGTCGACGCGGGGAGCAATGAAATCAATGCGAGCGGTAAATGGCCTTTCGGGATAGGCGTCTGCAATCACCACCGCAGGCTGCTGCAACGCCAGCTGGGCCAGGTTTTTTTCATCCAGCGGCACGAGAATTTCGGTGTCACCCAGTAAGGCGATACTGAACAGCACACGGCCGGGCTGCACCAGATCACCAGGCTCCACATTGCGTGTGAGCACCGTGCCTGCCACCTCAGAACGCACAATGGTTTTCGCCAACTGCGCCTGCAGCGACGCCAAACGCGCGTTGAGCACGGCCTCCTCCGTGCCGCCCGGCGCCAAGGACGCCGCGGCTACACGCGCGGTCGCGACCGCATTGCGGGCCAGTGTCGCCTGCTCCTCCGCTTGCTCCAGGGCCTCGCGAGACAACAAGCCTCGCGCGGTGAGGTCGCGCCGCCGCTCCGCCTCCCGCTGCGCCTGCACCAGCAGGGCCTGCGCCCGAGCTAACGCCAACTCAGACTGCGGCCGCGTCGAGGTTTGCAGCTGATCCAGCGCGGCCTCAGCCTGCTGCACTTGCGCCATCACCTCGTCGGCGCGCAGCACCAGTAGAACATCGCCCTCAGCCACGCGGTCGCCTTCTTTGATTCGACGCTCCAGCACCACGCCGGTGATTTCCGAACCCACCTGTGCGCGCGATACCGATTCAATCCGCCCCGAGGCCACTACCGTTTGCAGCAAAGGTGCTGCTGCAAGCCGGTACACCACCACTTCTGGCCCACGCAAGCACCAGCCCAGCAGCAACATCAGAGCCAGGAGCAGCACAAGGAACACAGCAATGCGTGGATATCGAGACAGGGCCACAGCGCCTTCCAATCAACAGGGAAAGAGACCACAGGTTAGCATATCCGGCTAACACCTGACTGACTGTAGTACACTCTCTAAGGCGGTAGCGTGGGTTAACCACGCTACGGCTTGGGAAGACTGTTACGCAACCGGTATGGTCCTGCGAGACGTTACAAGGAGCCCCTCATGACCCCCGACAACCTGCCGGAAGCAGTGCCCGAAAGGGAACTGCGGCTCGCGCTGGTGTGCTACGGCGGCGTATCACTCGCCGTGTACATGCACGGCGTTACCCGCGAAATCCTGAAACTGGTGCGCGCCTCGCGGGCCTATCACACACTGCCTGAAAACTCGGCCAGCGACACCTCCTACGCCAATGCAGCCACACACCGTGGCGAGCTGGATACAGAAAGCGTGTATTTCGAGCTGCTAAAGCTGATTGGCGGCCATGTGCGCCTGCGGGTTCTCGTGGATGTTATTGCCGGCGCTTCGGCCGGCGGCATCAACGGTATTATGCTGGCGCGCGCGCTGGCTTTCGACCTGTCGCTGGATGCGCATCGCCGCCTGTGGCTGGACCTCGCCGACATTGAACAACTCCTGGATGAAGCAGCCCGCCCCTCGCGCTTATCCAAGCTCTACATGCGCCCCTTATTCTGGCTCGCCGGAGCGTTGCGTAAACGTCGCAACAGGCGCAGCGGCAACGCCGCCGGAGAGGACCCTGAAGTTCTGCAAAACCTGTCTTTGTTCGTGCGTTCTCGCTGGTTTGAGCCACCATTTTCCGGGCCGACCATGAGCAATATGATGCTCGATGCGCTGGAGTCACTCGGGGATGAGCAAGGCGAGGGACGCGATCAAAACTGCCATTCACTGCTGCCGCCGGGCATACCGCTGGAGTTGTTCGTCACTACCACCGATTTTTGGGGTTCCCCACAAACCATTCCACTGCACGATCCGCCAACGGTGCGCGAACGTGAACACCGGCACACCTTCCACTTCCATCACCAGCTGAGCCAGAACCAGGCGCTGCACCCCTCTACGCTGGGGCGCGACCACCTGCCATCACTGGCTTTTGCAGCCCGCGCGACCAGCAGCTTTCCAGGCGCCTTCCCGCCGCTGCGCCTGGACGAAATGGATACGGTTTTGGCCCAACGTGGAACCCCCTGGGCGGGCCGGGCAGCTTTTATCAGCCGCCAGCTGCGCGGTGCACGACGCACGGGCGAAAGCGCTGATAAAGCGGCCTTTATCGATGGCAGCGTATTAATGAACAAACCGGTCTCTGTTGCGCTGGATGCCGTACAACGGCACCCCGCGCACCGGGAAACCGATCGGCGTCTCGTGTATCTGGAACCGAATCCAGAACCCGAGCGCGAAACCCGTCGCGAAACCCCAGGCTTCTTTACGACGATTCTTGGCGCTTTGTCGAGTATTCCGCGCCACCAACCCATTCGCGACGACCTGGACTGGATTGCGCAGTTCAACGAAAAGGTTCATCTGCACCGCGAAGTCGCCGATGGTGTTCGCGCCCAGGTTCTGGCGGTAATGGGCAGCGCGCTCGAAGACCTGCTACGGGCTGCTCCGGAGGCCGCTACCATTGCCGCCTGGGGGCGTGATGCCAATGCCCGCGCCGCTGCGGATGCCGGCTATGCCTACGAAGGTTATTCGCGGCTGAAGGTGCTGGGCCTGCTGGATGAGTTGGCCGCACTGTTCCAGCGCAATTCTCGAGGCATTACCCGCGCCGATGCCGTTGCGCGCCTGCAAGCCTGGGCACGCATGGAGCGTATCCGTCCTTTGGGCGAAACATCGAACAGCTCAAGGCAGCAAGAGGCTGCGCCCTGGGTGCTGTTCTTGCGCAATTACGATACTCGACATCGTTTGCGCCGTATTATGTTGCTCATCCGTCGCGTCAACGAACTCTATACCGACCCCTCCACGGTGAGCCTGCCTGACTATCGCGAACATCTCGATCAGCTCAAACTTCGGCTGTATGCACACGCAGAAACTCTGCGCGAACACATGGATTGGCGCGGCGGGCACCTGCTCCGGCCCGGCACTGAATGCCTGGAAGACCACCTCAATGCGTTCTTAGTGCGCGTGCGTGAGCGGCTCAACTTGACCGAGTTCGACAACCTTCTGGAGACCGATCTCGCCGCCTGGTGCCACAGCGCAAAGGCACTGCACCTGATGCGTGAAGTGCTCACCACGTATCTGGGTTTTGCACACTACGACGTACTCACTTTCCCCATGAGCCAGAGCCGCGAAATGGACACGCTGGAGCAAATCAAAGTGGACCGTATCGCCGTCGACGATGCCAATACCTTGCGCCAGGGAGGCGCTCGGGACATCCTCAAAGGGGTGCAGTTTGGGAACTTTGGCGCCTTCTTTTCGCGGCGCTTCCGCGAAAATGATTACCTCTGGGGCCGGCTCACCGCGGCCGAGAGGTTGGTCGATATCGTAGGCAGCGCAGCGCCCGAAGCGGTTGCCACGGGGCTGGACCTGCAAGACATCAAGCGACGCCTGTTCTTATCCATTCTGCGCGCGGAGGCACCGCACCTGACGGGCATCAGCGGCCTGATAGCCGAGCTGGAAGCCAGCGCCCGAAAGATCGGCGCCGGCGAAGCGGCAGGCTCAAGCGCCGGGGCGGTACCAGACCGGTGACGTATACGCGCGTTCCTGCAGCGTAGAGGGAATACCCTCGGCTTCGGTGAGTTTCAGTGCCAGGGCGTCCAACAATGAGTGGCGCGGCGTAGGGATCTGCAGCACACGAACATAGTAAAACGCCGTTTGTGCCGGGTCAAAATCCGGGTCCTGCCACAAGGTGGCCAAGCGCGGCGAGCCAATGGTATTTTCCCACTTACCCGTGGTGAGATCGACCGTGTTACCCACGTCGGGCAGCACACCTGCGCTGTCTGGCTGGCGCTCATCCGACCACGCCACATCGTAAACCTGTTCATGGGTTTGACCGGCGGCATCAATCCAACCCTTGATTACCTGAACCCTATCCAGGTTGGCACCCACCGGATCTCGCGAGGCTTGCACGATAATCTGCGGAGCCTGGCCCTGCACTGCCGCCGTCAGTTCACCCCCCATCGGCACACCGGCCGCCGCTGCCGCCTGCCAGTCTTCCGCGCTGTCCGCGCCGACCACCGGCAGGTTGAAGCCTGCATACAGGCGTACGCCAATTCGTGGGCCGGTAGTGGCATACACCTCTCGCCGCCGCATCGCTTCCAGAATCGATTCCCGCGTGTTGCTCTCTGCCCACACCGCAGCCAGGCCCGAAGCCGACATCGCCCAGCCGTTAGGGCCCTCTTCTTCTGCCCAGCGATTGGTCTTGTTCGCGGGAATGGAATCCGTTGCCAGCTTGCCGTGGAAGTTATTTTCTTCTGCGGAAGACAGGCTGGTATGAGAATCCGTAGAACCGATAAACCCAAGCTGGTAAGGGTTAACACCCAACGCGCTCTCAAGCTGTAGACCGCGCAGCAGGGCCGGGCGAAGATAGTCGCCCACAGCCGGCACGTACTCCGACACACCTTGCTGAATGTAGTGAGGGTAGTTTTCAAAGTCTGCGAAAGGGTCCTCGGGTGACAGGGCCGAATGAGTCTCGGAGTCACCTTTGATTTGGGTAATTTCAGCCACCGGCTCCCAGTACTGCCGCACGCTGGCCATCTCCTCGGTCAACGGCTCGCCTCTCAGCATAGTCTCGTCAAACATGTATCCCTTGGAGATATTGGAGTTGTGGGGAATAGCAATGAAGTCGTCGCCGGTTTCGTTCGCCGTGGTTGCAAGCCACTGCCACAGGTCCTCTGGATACTGGCTGTCGTCGAGGCCAAAGGGCTGGTAAGTGCGGGCGCTCTTCGCATCACCATCGGTCACCACCACGCGATGCAAATTAGCGCCACCGGGAATAGAGCTCCACTCAAAACCAATCAACGCGGAAAAGTGCCCGGGATCATTGTAACGATCTGCTGTCTCGGCGATCTGCTTCCAGGTATCCGCCTCCACCGCAAGCATCGGCGGAATCATCGTAGAGCCTACGCGCAGAGTCGCAGCGGCTTCGCGCGGGTTATCAGTGGATTTTGGCAATACCGTCACAAACAATTCGCGGCCGCGCCCCGCGTCCACTCGGCGCTTCAACAACCAACCCACAAAGCTTGCCTTCATGCGGTCCACGAGCCCCGAATTCAGGCCTTCTGACCCGTGGTAATACAGATGGCGAATCACCCCCATATACTCCGCGTGGTCAGAGACCACAAGGAAGTCCAGCGGTGTCTCTATCTGCAGCCGGGCGCCGTGATAAGGGTGCACAACAGGCAGGCCCTGCGCATAGCGATATGCGGTGTCCGGGTCGGCCAGCAAATTGTTATTCGCGAAGGCATCCGACGAATACGTAGTGTGCAAGTGTGTATCGCCCCAGAGCAGCGTTTTTTCCTGCGCACACACAGCAATCGGTAGCAGTAGCACAGTAGCCAATAGTCTTTGGCGCATAGTGAATGTCCCGTTCTCGTTATCGGTTAAGGCGCGGCAATGCAACCACTCGCCATATTATACGCTGCACAGAAAATCACCGCCTAGTGACGACTGCGGCGGTATCACGCAGCTTGCGCACCTCGCAAACGCACCGGCATTTGCTTGAATGCGTGGATGCTGTTGGAACGAATAAATACCGGCTCGCCGGCCCGCTCAATGCCACTGAAGGTGCGGAAAAACTCTTCGAAGAAAATACGTGCTTCCATGCGAGCCAGGTTGGCGCCAAGGCAGAGATGAATGCCATGGCCAAACGCCAGATGCGGATTGGGGTCGCGGGCAATATCGAACTGTAATGGATTGGCAAACACTTCTTCGTCAAAATTGCCGGAGCTGTACAGCATGACCACGCGCTCGCCTTCGCGTATACGCTGCCCGCGCACCTCGGTATCGCAGGTTGCCGTGCGGCGGAAATAGTGCAGGGGGCAGGTCCAGCGCAACATCTCCTCAATCGCGCGAGGCAGCGCCGCCGGGTTCTCGGCCAGTGCTTGATACAACGCCGGTGCGCGCATTAACTGGTCCATTCCCGAGCTGATCAGGCCCCGCGTGGTTTCGTTCCCCGCCACTGCCAACTGCACAAACAACGACGCGAACTCCATCTCCGACACCAGGTGTCCATCAATCTCCTGATTGACCAGCAACGACACCAAATCCTCGCCGTTACCTTCGCGCCGCTGCGCCGCGAGTGAATAGCCATAGGTACCCATATCAATCGAAGCCTGCGTCACCTCCTCCGGCGTTCCCCCCAGGTCAGGGTCGGACCCGGACGTTTGCAGGTCGGACCAGTGGCGTATCTGCGCCCACATATCCTGCGGTATATCCAGCAGCGAACAAATCACCGCCGTGGGCAGGTCGCCAGCCAGATCGTCGACAAAATTGATCTCTGCATCACTCTGCACACTATCCATAATGCCGCGCGCAATGGTGCGAATCTGCGGTTCCAACGCCGCCAACCGACGCGAGGTGAAGCGAGTGATGACGGCACGCCGGATAGGCCCATGGTTAGGCGGGTCCATTCCCAACAACTGGTTCTGCACCATTGGCAGAATATCTTCCGGCATGTCGTCGACCATCACAAAGCCGCGCTGGGCGGAGAACGTTTTAAAATCACGCGACACAGCCACGATATCCGCATGCTTGCTCAGCACCCAATAGCCACCGCCGTCGGGGTGCGCATGCCAGTACACCGGAGCATGCTCACGCAGCCAGGCAAACTGCGCATGCGGAATGCCGTTAACGTAGCTGTCCGGGCTGTAGACGTCGATATCCATACTCAGCCCACCAGCACATTCGGGCGCGGCAGGCCCTGCTGTTCACACATGGCGAGGTAAAATTGAAGCGTTAGCCCGCCATCGACCACGGAGGTTATGTTGCCCTGTGCATCCAGGTTGATATTGGAGCCCGTCATGTGGAACCACACCCGCGTGTTGTCCTCAATGCACTGCAGCGTGTGCACCGACGCCGCAGGCTCATACAAAAACGACCCGGCGCGATTCACGTAATCGTATTCCTTGTATTTCCACGCACCCGAGGTCGTAAAGCCATACACCGGCCCCGTGTGGCGATGGGTTTCCACTTCGTAGCCCGCCTGAAAAATGTTCTCGATCACCCAAATGCCTTCATCCGGCTTAACCTGCAACACTTTCAGCTGACTGCCGTCGCCGATGTCGACGAAAGGCAATTCGTTGTCGCCAATATGTACCGCCAGGGGCATATGCATGGGTTTTAACTCCGCTCGAGAAGGGTTCTACTCACAGCATCGCCTGTGAGCACTAATGGGTATTAGCTGAGGATACTGCGTGGCTGGGCTGGCAACAAGTGGCTGCGGGGCCAACCTGCCGGCAGGGATGTAATGACCACTGCGTCTCGACGTGGGGACTGGACAGCGCGGCCCGAAAGGGTATGGTTTACCGCTACCCAAACCATTAGTGGTACCACTACCCGTACCATTACTCATACCACCAGAAAAGTGTGCCTATGCTCAACCTGTCCACCATCGCCAACAGCATCGCCAACGGCTTTTGGGCTATCGCGCCAGGGTCACGCACATCGCTGCCAGGGCGAGGCATACGCTTGGTGGCGCATCGCGGTGCACATGGCCCGGGCCTGCCGCTAGAGAACACACTGGCCGCGTTTGAGCTCTGCACCGCATTGGGCGTATGGGCGATCGAAACCGATATTCGAATGACGCGCGATGGTGAGCCAGTCATTTGCCACGACCCCGACTGCGGGCGTCTGCATGAACGCCCGGACATTGTGCTTGCCGAGGTTTCCTTCGCACAGCTGCGCGCTGCGGTGCCCGCGATTCCGCACTTGTCCGAGCTGGTGGCAGGCTTCGCTGGGCGTATCCACCTTATGTTGGAAGTCAAAGAATCATGGCGCGAGCGGCCTGACTACCCTGCGCGAGTGGCCGCTTGCCTGGCGGCCTTAGAACCGGAACGTGACTACCACCTGCTGTCGCTGGTGCCCGATCACCTGGAAGGGTTTCATAGCCTGCCCCGCAGCGCTTGCGTGGATGTCGCCTGGATGAACGCGGCAGACATCATTCGTGAGAATACGGCGCTGGACCATGGCGGCGTTGCAGGCTCCTTTGCACTGTTGAGCAGGCGGCGGCTACGCCACCTGCAGAGAACGGGCCGTAAAGTAGGCACCGGCTTTGTTACCCGGGCAGGCGCGCTGCGCCGCGAAGTATACCGCGGCGCGGATTGGATCTTCACCGACCACGCCATCGCGCTGCAGACTCTGATAAAC
>JANQUV010000062.1 GCA_030730585.1 Haliea sp. | reverse complement strand
CTGCGCTGGGTATTGAGATTCCGGGCGGCGAGCAGGCGATTGGCGCCAATCCCGGCGGCGCTAGCGCCCTGGCCCTGGAAACGGGCCAGTTGGATTATGTCAGCCTGTTGCGTGAAAGCCGCCGCTTCGATGGCGCTGGCGGCATTGGCCGGCTTGCGGCGCAGGTGCTGGCAGGCGAGGCCGAAGCGAGCCTGCACACGCTGAAAACTGCGGGCGATGACCTGCTCTGGATTGCTCAGGAGCAGTTCACGGGCACTGTGCTGCGCTGGATTGATACGTACTATCGAGCGATTGCGGCGGCGGAGAGCGTGGGCGCCGCGTTTCAGCAACTGCAACAGTTCCGTATTCTGTGCCCGGCTCGCGGCGGCCCTCGCGGCGTTGAAGCCATTAACCGCATGGTGCTGTCACGTTTGAACCCTGCGGGAGCGGCTCAGTACCCGGGAAAGCCGATTATGGTGACGCGCAATCAATATGACTTGGGACTGTACAACGGTGATGTTGGTGTGTTTTGGCCGGACGAGGCCGGCCAATTGATGGTTTGGTTTCAAACGGGCGACGGTTATCGCCCCATGGCACCGGGCCGTTTGCCCGAGCATGAAGTGGTGTACGCGATGACCATTCATAAAACCCAGGGCTCGGAGTTTGACCGGGTGGCACTGCTGTTACCGGAGCAGGGCCGCGCCAGCTTGCCGCGTGAGTTGTTGTACACCGGCATCACACGTGCGCGGCAAACGCTGGAAGTGCTGGCGGGTGAGCGTGTTTGGCTCGCCGCCGTGGAGCAGCGGGTGCGCCGCGATTCAGGTTTAGCGGCGTTGTTGCAGCCTATTTCCCCCGCCACACTCCCTTCGTCCCATACGCTTGCCAGCTCCATGCCACCCAGCGCAGCAGGCGGTTCGCCAGCCACAAAGACCAGATAAGCATCACCGCGCGATAGATCATCAGGTTCACGCTGACTACGGTGGCGGTGGGGAAGGCGTCGAGCGCTGCACGGTCCTGGAAGAAGTTATACAAGTGCGACCAGCTGTTATTGCCGGTCACCAGCATGTTGGGGCTGGACAGTAGGCCCAGCGGAATTGCCGATACCAGCGTGACCAGAGTGATGAGCGCACCAAGCCCCAGGGCGACTTGCATCAGGTTAAATTTCAAGCGGCTCATGGATTCGGGTTCCAGCCGCTGCCGGAAAGCGAGCACGAAGAAAAAGGCTGCGACCACCAGCACGCCGTAGCCGTTCACGGTTGATAGGCCTATGCCGAGTAGCAGCCAGCCGAGCAGGCTCACGGGGATGCCAGCCTGCAAACGCCGATTTAATACCCCGAGCAACACCGCGCCAAGGACGATAACGCAGAACACACCCCAGTAGAGCATGGCAGGGCCGATGCGCGGGCCAGTAAGGTATAGCGGCCAGCGGTCCTGGGGCAGCGTATAGGTGAGCGTGATGTTGCTGGCGCCTCCGGGCAGGGTGACAGTCGGCGTGGTATTCAGCCAGCTGATGCCGCCTTCTTGCTCGAAGGTCACTGCTATCATTTGCTCTCCCGGCTGCAGGGCCACGCTAATGCTGGGGCCATCCGGCACGTTCAAGTTGCTGCCGTTGTGGTTGAGCGAGGTTACCCGTGCGTCTTCGGGGAGCACGAACACATAGTCTTGCCCGATACTGGCCTTGATATTCAGCGTCAACAGGCTCTGCCTTAGCGCGCTGCTGGCCTGGTAAGCCAGGTTGGCCTGCTCCACGGTATAGGTGGGGCCCGCCACGCCCTCGGGGCGGGAAAAGTTCAGTGTCAGCGATTCACCTGGCCACGGTTTCCACAGCGGCTGCAGGCTACCCAGCCCCTCAGGCGCGCGGGTGGCAGGCAGGCCGTCGTGCGTGACGCGCCAGAGTGCGGAAGGCCGCAGGCGCCAGGTTTCAACGTAGCGGTCACCGGCGGCGGCGACCAGCTGCAGGCTGTCTGCTGGAGTGACGCTGGATTCCCAGGAGATCTGCTGCTGACGTTCACTGAATTGCAATCGCGCGCGGCCTTCCGTAAAGCTGATAGCGTTGGACAAGGGGCGCTCGAACGCCAGCAGCTTCACATTAACGGCCACCGGGCCTGACGCCGGTGCCAGCCGCGTGACGCGCGTGACCACTCGCCACTGCAGCCCAATATCAAACTCACGGTGTACGGCAAAGAATGGCTCGATCGGGTCTGGTTTGAGGCTGGCGCCGGCTTCCTGACGTGCGGCCGACATGGCCCGCAATGACAGTGTGCCGGAAGGCACGCGGCCGTCCACCAGCCCACTCAGCTGCCAGTGCGCGCCGGTAGCGGTGATGTTGTGAATTGCGCCAGGCAGGCTGACACTGGCAATTTCCCCCTCCAATGCGCCGGTCACACTCACTACGTGGTGGCCTTGGGTTAACCGCACGGCGAGATAGCCGGCGTGCATGCGCGCGGCCGTGTCTTCCCTGCCATCTACTTGAATGGCCGACACGCGCCAACCCTCACGCGGGGTAGGCAGCTGCAGTAACATATCCGCTGCGGCATAGGCGCTGAAGCCGATGGTCAGTGAGTCTGCGCTGGTGCTGATTACCCCCTGATCGAGGGCAAGGCAGTGCGGCGCACAGCTGGGTGGTTGCAGTAATCGTTGCTCCAGCTCTTTCAGTAGAGGAGCTGGAGGGTAGTCCTGAGCCTGGCTAACCTCAGGGACGCTGCCTAACGCCAATCCCAAGCCCAGCATGAGCAGCACCGCAGCCGCGGGCGAAGCACTTGCTGGCGATTGCGGCGTGCGCTGGGAGGGCTCGCCATCCGGCGGTGGCGCACGCAAGTTGCGCAGCAGGGATGACAGCAGTAAGCCCGCGTACGCTGCCACCAACAGCACACTGAGTACACGCCACACACTCGTCAGCCATGGCGGGCTGTACACGATCGACAGCTGTGCGCTCTCCGGTAACGGGCTGCTGGCACTCAGTGATACGGTATTCCACAGCCAGTTCGGCACGCCCGGCCCGGTTTGTACCTGGTCGTTTTCTCCCAGCAGGTAAGCATTTGGCTGGCGCGGTGCGGGGGCGTCGGTTGCCAGTTTACGAACCACGGAAGCCTGCGGTGGCAGTGCGCCGCTGCTTTCCAGCATGAAGTCACCACTATCTGCTGCACTTATGCCGCTGACCCGAATTTCATTCTGGCCCCCATACGGAAATGCTCCCACGGAACTGCGCTCCAGCGAAGGGTAAATGGCCAGACGGAAATTGCTGATCGAAAAAGCGACCAATGCCAACACCACGCTCACGCCGGTCAGCACGGCAGCAATGACGATACTGCGTCGCACACGCCCGCGCGCTATGGCCGACAGCGGCAGCAGAAGCAGCAGCGCGGCCAGTAAGCCGGTAGGCATGCCCGGTTCCTGGTAACCGATCAGCAAAGCCGCTACTGCGAGCGCAGCAGCTTTGAAGCCGAGCAGTTTGCGTGTGGCGGCCACAATGATAAGCAACAGAAAGATATCCCAGAGATCCCAGCCGCTGAGCCATGTGCCGCGCACATCATCGACGCCGGTGGCGTGGAGCACGCGCCAGCCGGGTGGAATGTGGAGGGTGGCATTAAAATCATCTGCCCGGCTATCCCAGCCGGTGGCCGAAAAATGCGTGGGAGAGTCAATACGGGTGACCGCCTGCAGGGTGATTTCGGGGCTGCGGATTTCTACGCCCTCGGCGCCCGCATGTTCGGTAATCAGAACAGGCTTGCCAGATACCTGCGCACTGCCCAGCTGGGTATCGGCTTGCGCATCCAGCCGCCAGTCGCGGCGCATTGAGCCGTTCACCGACTCCAGGCCGGTGAGTGCGCCGCCGTCAAAGTCGAGCCACAGGTTACGTGTCACGGAAAGGATATTGGTGGCGGGTGACTGGTCGCCGCGAAAGTCGGTGGCCAGTTGCAGTGGCGTGTCTTCGCTCAAGCGCCAGGTAGGGAGTTCTTTCCAGTCCGCGGGCACCGCCACCTGCGACGTGTCGATGCTGGGCGCCCCGGTAAGTTTTACCTGCCGCAGGTCGCTGTCGCCGGCGAAACTCAGGTATTCAAAAGCAGGCCATTGTTCATCAAGGCGTCGCGGGGAGAACTGCTCAGCCGCCTGCAGAAAGCGTGAGTTTACGACGAGTGTGTGGCGCCCGGCGGCCAGCTGCACACGCAGATTGCCGTTATTTTCCACCCGCGCCGGCAGTGGTGATTCGATGGCCATAAGCACGGTACCGGGCCAGGCCAGCTGCCCGACCTGTACTTCACGGGGCTCACCGCTGACTGTAATAACCAGGCGCGTTTCCAGCGTCATGGGCACGCCGTCAGTCAACTTGCGGTAGACCTCAATGTCCAGCGTGTTGTTTTGTTTCACCGCAGTGGCCGTGTTGTCGCGGCCCAAAATCAGCTCACTGCCACGACGCTCCATGCGCATGAGCTGGCCACCCTCGTGCACGCTGACCAGCGCGATGCTTTCCGGTATCGCCAGGCTGGCAGGCCGGCGCTGCCAGAGGAATTGGCCTCTGAGCGTGTGTTTGCCGCGGTTTAGCAAGGCGTGTGGGCTGCCCGCCCGGTCGACTACGTTGGCGCGTGATTCATTCGTCGTGACCTTCAGCGGCCAGGTATCGGCGCTGCCTGGCAGCGGCACCAGGGCGTCGTCTTGAAACACCTCAACCTGGTAGGAAAACTGCATTCCTGCGCCGGTCATCTCGAAATCCAATTGGCCCGGCCAGAGGCAAACCCGAGACGTATTCTGATTTATTTCCCAGGGGCAAGCGCTGTCGGGGTGCTTTTCCAGTACCCAGGCCTCCCAGCGGTTCAGCGCCGAGGGGTCGGCAGCCGCGTGCAAGCAAGCCAATAAAGCGAGAAGGCCAGCGAGAGACCTGAGGGCGGCGTGGGGCATTGGTGTCTCCGATGAGAGCGCGTGTTATTGAGTAAACATAGCATCCTCGCGCGCATTCGCGAGACAATACAATGGGAATTTAGCAAAAATGAGGGCCGGCACAATGTCAGAGTTTATCGAGCAATATGGCGAGTGGGCCCTGGTGGCTGGCGCGTCTGAAGGAATAGGCAAGAGCTTCGCCAACCGGCTGGCCGCGCGCGGCATGAATTTGGTGTTACTGGCTCGAAGGGTGGAGGTGCTGGCGCAGGTAAAGGCGGAGCTGGAAGCCGCCCACGGCGTTGAGGTTGTGGTGAGAGCGGTTGACCTCACCGCGCCCGACCTCGCCGACACGCTGGCTGACATTGCCGCGCAGCATGATATCGGCTTACTGGTTTACAACGCCGGCGCTGCGCATGGCGCAGCGACGTTCATGAGCGAGACCACTGAAAATTTGCTGTCGCTTGTGCATTTGAACTGTACCGGGCCTATTCTTATGGTTAAGCAGTTCGCGGGCCCCATGCTGGCTCGAAAGCGGGGAGGCATTATCTTGCTGTCTTCTTTGTCGGCTTTGTCAGGCGGCGCGTACATTGCCACTTATGCTGCTACCAAAGCCTTTGACATGATTCTTGCCGAAGGCTTGTGGGATGAAATGCGTGGCAGCAATGTGCATGTGTTGGGGCTTGTTGCAGGTGCGACCAGTACCCCCGCCATGCTGAAATCAGGTGTAGTGTTTGCGCAAGGGGCTGAAGGGCAAGAGCAGATCACGCCGATGACGTCCGACCAGGTCGCCGACGAGGGGCTCGCCAACCTCGGTAAAAAGCCGATGCATATTGCGGGTGAAAAAAACTTCGCCGCCGCCGTGGCGCTGCGCTCGGCAGCAGACCGCGTGCAAACTATTCAGTATATGGGTACGGCAACCGCGAGCCTGTTTGGCAAGCCATATCCCACTAAGGACTAAGAGGTTCGACGGTTCGACGGTTCGACGGTTCGACG
>JANQUV010000061.1 GCA_030730585.1 Haliea sp. | reverse complement strand
TGGATTCAGGCAAGCGGCCGCGGCGCACCATTCGCCTGGTGTTGTGGGGCGCCGAAGAGGTTGGCCTGCTTGGCGGTTATCAATATCTCGAGACGCATCGCGAACAGCTTGCGCAGCATATTATTGCCACTGAAAGCGACTTTGGTGCCGAGCGGATTTGGAAAATGAGCGCTCAGGTGTCACCCGCAGGCCAGACGGTAGTCGATATTATGGCGCAATTGCTCGCCCCGCTGGGTATCGCCCCGGGCGACATGAATACCTCAGGCTCCGGCCCGGATCTCATTCCCATGGTCGCAGCGGGCTTGCCGTCGTTCCGCCTGGTCCAAAATGGCATGGATTATTTCGACCTGCACCACACTCACGACGACACCTTGGACAAAATCGACCCCGTAGCGCTGGACCAAAACGTAGCCGCGTACGTGGTGTTTGCGTGGCTAGCCGCCGACAGTACTGTGGACTTCCGGCGTAAACCCTGAAAACAATAATTACAAGCGAGGCAACCCCATGCAAAGACTGATTCATAGACTATCTCTGCCGTTGCTGGCACTGGCGGTGACGGCGTGCAGCGACAGCGCTGATATGGCTGCACTACCGCCCCCAGAAGTGCTGCCTGCCTACGATTTCTCTGCCGTGGATGCACGTTTTCAAGAGTTTCTCGACGACAGTGCAGTGTTCGATGGTATTTCCGTGACACTGGTTGATCAGGTGCAGGGCACTGTGCATGAAGCTGCTTTTGGCGATCACAGCGTGGATATCGTGGTCATGCTGGCCTCCACCAGCAAGGTGCCTGTGGTCATGCTGATGATGGCGCTGAATGACGATGCTGCGGCCAACTTCGCTGTTGACGACCCTATTGGCAATTACTTGCCCTGGGAGGGGGTTTACGGTGATCGTAGCACCACGCAGCTAGTCAGTAATACCTCCGGTATACCCGGTCTGGGCAGCTTGGGCGTCTACGGCGCGCACCTGTGCCAGTACGCGCCCAGTGGGACCCTCGAAGCCTGTGCCCAAACGCTCTATAGCACTGAGCTTGCGGGTACTGTGGCTCCCGGCACAAAATTCGATTACGGCGGTTCTCAGTGGCAGCTCGCCGGGGCGGTAGCTGAGCAGGTTAGTAACAGTAGTTGGCGCCAGGCGTTTGATGCCTACGTGGCGGAGCCCTGTGACCTTGATGTGTTCCAATTCGGCAACATGTGGTCAAACCTTGAGGGCTGGACAGGGAGCTCAGACAGCTTGCAGGGCCTCGATAATCCCAACATCGAGGGCGGAGCGATCTCCAACATGCAGGACTATGCCAAGATCCTGCTGATGCACCTGAATGGCGGCTTGTGTGGCGAAAATCGTGTCATGTCGGAAGATTCCGTGGCCTTTATGCAGGTGGATCGCGGCGGCGAGTTTGGCGTTCCCTACGGCATGGGGTGGTGGATTGTCGAGCCAGAGAATGCTGATGAAGCACCTACCATTTTCTACGACCCGGGCGCGTTCGGTGCGGTTTCGTGGATCGATACTGAGCGCATGATCGGTGGCTATGTGGCGATCGACGATTACACTCGCCGTGATTCCGGCGCTCCGGTGAACCTGGTGCTAAGCGAGATCATTCCGCTCGTGGCACAGGCTGTCGACGAGGCGCGCGCCGCGGTTCAGTAGGGCGCACGCAAGGCGCGCGGCGCTAGACCTGATCGGGGTAAGTGCGTAGAGTTCTCTACCCCATTTCATTGCTGGAACCTACCGCCCCTTCATGAGCCTGCTCCTTGCGTTTGCCATCCTTTCCATTGCCGTGTCCTTTGTGTGCTCCATCCTGGAAGCGGCCCTGTTGTCCATCACCCCCAGCTATATCGCCCAGCAGAAGCAAGAACATCCGCAGCGTTGGGAAAAGCTGAAAGTACTGAAGGACCACATCGACCAGCCACTGGCTGCCATCCTAACGTTGAATACCGTCGCGCATACGGTGGGCGCGACAGGGGTTGGTGCCCAGGTGGTAAAGATTTACGGTGACGGCTTTTTGGGTATCGCATCGGCCATAATGACGCTGCTGATTTTGGTGTTTTCCGAGATTATGCCGAAGACCATCGGCGCGCGTTACTGGAGGGCCATGGCCCCAGCGCTGCCGTCGATTCTTAACGGCATGATTTTCGTGCTCAAGCCTGCCATCTGGATGTCCGATCAGATCATGAAATTGTTCGGTGGCAAGCCGCCGGAGCACGATATACGCCTGGAGATAAAGGCTCTCGCCATCCTGGGGCGCGAGCTGGACAAGATCGACGAAGACGAGCAGCGGGCAATTTCCAACGTACTCGACCTGCATGAGATCAATGTACGCCAGATCATGACGCCGCGAGTGGTGTGCCAAACGCTGTCGCCGGACCATACCGTCGCGCAGGTTATTGAGCAGATACAAGAACACCAGTTCTCGCGCTACCCGGTGCTGGATGCAGACGAGGCGCCACTGGGTATTTTGTTTCGTCACGACCTCATCCGCGCCGACGAGTCACAGCGGGTTTCCACATTGATGAAATCGGCCACCATCGTCACCGACCGAGCGAACGTGGAGTCGGTCATGGCACGCTTTATTCGTGAGCGCCAGCATATGTTTCTGGTCTATGACGAATACGGCAGCTGGCTGGGTGTTGTGACTATGGAAGACGTGATCGAGGCGCTGATTGGCCAGCCGATCATGGATGAGAGCGATGACATCCCTAACCTGCGCCGCCACGCCAAGCGACGTTGGAAGAAGCGCCTGCAGAACCTCACAGCGGAGTCCGAGGCAGAGCTGCTAGGTGTGGTCGACGCGGAGTCCGATACCGCGAACTAGCGGATGCCCGCCTGTTGGCGCAGCGTCGCCGCCCGCTTATCGGGCCCCTGAGCCGACCAGCCGGGTGCGAGCAGCAGTATGTGCAGCCGGTCACCCCAGCTGTTCGCTTGGCGCAGATCCCGCCAGATTGCCCGATACTCATGGCTGAGCACGGTCCATGGATTGTCGGATTCAATATTGTGCGTGAGGCCGTAAATCACCGGTTCGTCGTCACGCTCCTCGCTGAACGTGCCAAACAGCCGGTCCCAGATAATCAAAACACCACCGTGGTTGCGGTCCAGATAGCGCACATTCGAGCCGTGATGCACGCGGTGGTGGGAAGGTGTGTTGAACACGGCCTCAATCCACGGGTGCAGTTTGCCGACCGCCCGGGTGTGTAACCAAAACTGGTAGAACAGGTTCAGGCTGATTACCGTAATCATCATTGCCGGGTCGAAGCCCAGCAGTGGCAGCCAGATCCAGAACAAGAATTTGTGCAGCCGCTCACCCACGCCCTGGCGTAATGCCGTGCCTAAATTCATGTGCTGCGACGAGTGATGGTTGACATGCCCCGCCCAAAATAACCGCACCTCGTGATTGGCCCGGTGAAACCAGTAGTAGGCAAAGTCGTCGAGAAAGAACAGCAACACCCACGCCCACCATTGGCGGCCAACCACATCCCGCAGAGGGCTAATTTCATGTAGGTAAAGAAAAGCGACCACTGCCAGCAGCTTGGGCAGCAGCTCAACAACAGCGGCTGCCACCAGCATGGACAGGGAGGCCAGTGTATCGAACAGGCGGTAATGCGCCAGGTGGTGCCGCTGGGAGTGCCACGCCTCTACCAGCATAGCCGCCAGGTACAAGGGCAGTGCCAGTAGGCTCAGGTCGTCTTGCAGGATTTGTTCAACCATGTGGGCCTTCCCTCGCTTGCAGCGCGTTGAGGGAGAAGCGGTCTGCGCCCCAGCTGCGGTGAATCATGGCGGTGACAGAAGCGCGTCTTTCCTGCGCCACTTGGGCCCTGTTATTGTTGGGGTTGCAGAAATATACGCGCACAATGTTGCCTCGGTCGATATTGACGCGTAATAAAGTGATCGCGTGCCAGCCGACAAAATGCGCCGCGCTGGCGGTGACCGCAGTACCCGCAGGCAGCAATTATAATAGGAATTATAGCTGGCAGAAAAGTGGTGCGAAAAGGCATCCAGATCGGTGTCGATCAATTGCAGCAAAGCGTGTTTCGAATTTGGCATCTTGCTCCGCGAACGCCGCGCGCAAGGTGATATCAAGGTAATCCTCGGTCACGATGTTGTCTGCGTAGAACCCGAATGCTTCGGCCATCAACTCCGCCTGCACATCTGCTTGAAAACGCGACCTGTACACCCATCCACTATGGCGATGCTGCTTTTGCGCCAGTACTGTGAACTACATCAAAGTCGACCAAAGTCAATCACAGCGTGCGTAGGCAGGGGGCTAGCTTTCCCCCATACTTCAAACAATCGGGGGTATAACAACACGTGAAGTTCATCCACACATCAGACTGGCAGATAGGCATGACACGCGCCTTTCTCAGTCAGGAAGCCGCTGCGCGCTACAGCCAGGCGCGCATCGACGCTATTCGTGCTTTGGGGCAAATGGCCGAGGAGCACGGCGCGCAGTTTATGGTGGTGGCGGGGGATGTGTTCGAGTCCAACCAGCTTTCTGCGCCCACGTTAAGCCGCGCCATCAGCGCGCTGAACGCCGTGCCTGTGCCCGTATTCCTGCTGCCGGGCAACCATGACCCGCTGGACGCCTCCTCGATTTTCCGCAGCAAGGCGTTCCGCGATCAAGCGCGTGAGCACATCATCGTTATCGCCGATAGCTCCCCCGTTGCGGTGCCCGGAGTGGCGAACGTTGAGGTGGTCGGCGCGCCCTGGTTCAGCAAGCGGCCGGGGGTAGACCTCTGCGCGCAGGCGCTGAAAGCCCTTGAGCCCGCTCCGGGCGTCACCCGCATTCTGCTTGGCCACGGCCAGGTGGACTCGCTTTCTCCAGACCAGGCCCAGCCCGGCGTGGTCAGCCAGGCGCTGTTGGAACAGGCGCTGGCGGAAGGCCGCCTACAGTACGTGGCGCTGGGTGACCGGCACTCGCTGACCAACGTCGGCAACAGCGGCCGCCTGTGCTATTCCGGCACGCCGCTGGTGACGGATTTTGACGAGGTTGACCCGAACAAGGCCCTGCTGGTGGAGCTCGATAATGACGCCTGCACGCTTATGCCCCTGACGATTGGGTTCTGGGACTTTCAGGCATTGCAGCGGGATATTAACGGCGTGGAAGATCTGGCGGCCTTCGCACAAACGCTGGACGCCATTCGCGGCCAGGAGTGCAGCGTGCTCAAGGTGGGCTTTACCGGCAGCATTAACCTGGCGCTGGCAGCGGAACTGGACGCCCTGCTGGAAGCCCAGTCCCACGTGTTTGCCAGCCTCAAACGGCGCGAGCGCACCACGGACCTCGCCGTTATCCCGGATGCCCTGGACGACAACGCCATAGCGCTGAGCGGCTATGCCGACGCCACCTGGAAAACCCTGTTGGCCCAAGCAGCGACAGACGACACCGCGACCGACGCCCTGCGCCTGATGTATCGGTTGGCGGGTGGCGCGGGCGGCAATGACACGGGGCGCGGCGCATGAGGCTGCTTACCCTCACCCTGGAAAACTGGCGTGGCGTTCGCGCAAGCCACATCGAATTCGATAACGGCGTCACTCTCATTGAGGGCCCCAACGAGGTGGGCAAGTCCTCCCTGGTGGAAGCCCTGCGCATGCTGTTTCGGGAAAAGTCCGGCTCGAAGAAAAAGGAAGTGCAGGCCGTGCAGCCGGTGGGCCAGGACGTGGGCAGCAGCGTGAGCGCTGAAGTCCGCTGCGGCGACTACCACTTCCTCTACAGTAAAACCTACAACCGCAAGGCCGGCACCGTGCTGCAAATCCTTGCGCCGCGGGCGGACCAGCTCACCGGCGACGACGCCCACAACCGCGCCTGGGAGATCCTCAGCAGCCACATGGACATGGCCCTGTGGGACGCCCTGCTGGTGGAGCAGGGCAAGGAGATCGGCGGCGTCA
>JANQUV010000060.1:2157-29479 GCA_030730585.1 Haliea sp. | reverse complement strand
CAGCGGCTTGGGCATCGGCCTCATTCTCGCGCGCGCCACTGTTGAACGACATGGCGGCTATATTCGGCTTGAAAACCCCCCGGGCGGTGGCTGTTTGGCAACACTGGCCATACCAGTGCAGCGCACAGATGGTTGAGAGCATGCGCACACTCGTCGTCGATGACGACCCGACGTTCAGCGCCGTGCTGGCCCGCGGGCTCGAGCGCCGAGGCTACACCTGTCTCACTTGCAGCAGTGCTGAGGAGGCGCTCGCCCGCTGCCGAGAGTTTGCACCCAGCCATATTCTGCTAGACCTCAATATGCCCGGGCGTTCAGGCCTGGCAGCGCTGCCAGATCTGCTCGCTAAGGCTCCCCACGCCAGCCTGGTAGTACTGACCGGTTACTCCAGCATTGCCACCGCCGTGGAGGCCATCAAACTCGGGGCCACCCAATACTTGTGCAAACCGGCAACAGTGGATGAGATCCTTCTCGCCTTTCGAGGGGAGCAGCCCGCCCCAGAACACGCCGCACAGCCGCCGTCGCTGGATCGCATGGAATGGGAGCATCTACAGCGCGTATTGAACGCCAACGAAGGGAATATATCCGCCACCGCACGCGCCCTGGGCATGCACCGGCGCACGTTGCAGCGCAAGTTAAACAAGCGACCGGTACGCCGCTAGCCTTCAACCGCTAAGGCAGCCGCTAAAGGTCGCGGAACACCGGCGGGCGCTTTTCGACGAATGCCAACGCCGCTTCAGCTGCATCCTCACTCAAGCCGAGCAAAGTTTGGTGGCGATCTTCCATCGCCATGGCGGCCTGCAAGCTGGGCGCATCAATAGCATAATTCAATGCTTCCTTGGTCAAGCGCAACCCCATTGGCGTCGCCGCCAGCATATCGTCGACATAGCCTTGCGCTTCACCTGCCAGCGCATCCTCAGCCACCACAGCAGACACCAGCCCCGTGGCCAGCGCTCGCGGAGCATGGATAAAACGTGCGGTCAGCAACAGCTCGGACGCCAGCGCCGTGCCCACCAGACGCGGCAGGAAGTAGCTGCTGCCCATATCACAGCCAGTTAGCCCAATCGACAAATAAGCCGCATTCATGCGTGCTGATTCAGCGGCAATGCGCAGGTCAGAAGCCAGCGCCAGGCTAAAGCCGCCGCCACAGGCAGCACCCTGCACGAGAGCAATAATCGGTTGCGGGCAGGCCCGCATGGCTTGATAGATCGCCGCGATACGCCGCTGAACTTTCCACACCCCACCCGGCGAACGCGGCTGTGGGTTGAATTCCGGCTCGGTGAGATCAAGGCCTGCGCAAAAGTTACGCCCCGCGGCGCGCAACACCACAACACGCACCTGCTCACGCTCGCGCAGCTCGGTAAAGTATGTATGGAGTGCGTCCACCAAAGCACCATTCAACGCATTGCTGCGCTCAGGGCGGTTCAGCGTCAGCCATTCAACGGGGCCCTGCTGTTCAATTAATAGAGGATTAGGTGTTTCCATCGCGCCGTCTCCAGTTGGTGCTGTTTGTTTTAGCGTCTCTTGGGAGAATTTACCAAGCTCCACAGCTCGGCTAGCAGAACATCGCCGGCTGCAGGCATATCAACAGCACCTCGCCCAATAGCCGCCAACTGCAAATCGGCGCAGTCTGTAGCAAATAGCTCATCAAGCGCTACTTCCAAATGCGCTTCGACAAAACCGCGGAGCTCCGCACGCAGCTGACCAAGACGACGCTCCCTCAGCTCACCCGACTCTTCAATAGCTTGGCGGTGCGCACAAATTGCGGCCCACAAATCAACCGCACCACGCCCTTCCGTGGCCACAGTTTCGACAATAGCGGGACGCCGCTGCTGCGGCAAGGATGCCAGAGCACCCTCCAGATCGCGGCGAGTGGCCTCCAGCCCAGCTTTATCTGCTTTATTAATAACGAAGATATCAGCGACTTCCATCAGCCCGGCCTTATTGGCCTGCACCTCATCGCCCCAGCCAGGATTGAGCACCACCACTACCGTGTCGGTTGTCGATGCGACGTCCAACTCCACCTGACCGACCCCAACCGTTTCAATCATAATGAGTGGCCAACCGCAGGCCTCAAGCAAGCGCCGCGCACTGCGCGTAGCCACTGCCAAACCGCCGAGTTGACCACGGGATGCCATGGAACGAATGAATACTGCAGGAGAAGCCGCGTGCGAATGCATACGCACGCGGTCGCCTAGTAAAGCACCGCGACTCAGCGGTGATGAAGGGTCGACAGCCAGCAAGGCGACACGCTGGGCATCAGCAACCATTTCTCCCAGCAGGGCGTTGACCAACGTGGACTTCCCTGCACCGGGGGCCCCTGTAATACCGACCGTATAACTGTCGGCAGCACGCGCCGACAAACCGCGTTCAACGCAGGCAGCGCCGTACCCGCCTCGCTCAAGGACACTGATGAGCCTTGCGAGAGCTCCGCGATCACCTTTACGCGCGCGCTCTAGCTCGCCCTGCAACTGCTGCTCTAACTCCGGATTCATGCCTGCACCCAGGATCTCAGGCTGCCCCCGTAAGCCGCACCGCAGCAGCAACGATATCCGGGAGCTGACTTCCAGGCGGATAAACCTCAACACCGAGGCTTTCCAACTTACGTTTGGCGTGGGGAGGAACCACGCCGCCAACAAAGATTGGCACTTCCGGCCTTGCCTCGCGCACCATGCCGATGGCACGCACCGCTACATCCACATGGCCACCAATATTAAGGCCAACGAGATCAACATCCTCATCGATACTCGCCTGCATGACTTCCTCTGGCCTCGCCATGCCAATCATGATGACCTCAAACCCTGCATCTCTTAACGCCTTGGCGACAACGGTTGGGCCACGCCAGTGGCCGTCCAGACCCGTCTTTGCCATCAGAATACGTTTTCCTGCTGTCTTCATTGTTATTGCCTCAGGTTTGAATCGGAGTCGCCCAATCGCCAAAAACAGAACGATAGACATCACCGATCTCACCCAGTGTTACCTCAGACTGCAATGCGTCCATCATAGCCGGCATGATGTTGTTGCCGTTGCGACAGACCGCCTCCAACTCGCTCAGCGCCTTCCCGGCGCCGGCTTCGTAGCGTGTTCGCCGCACTTCTTGTAGCCTCTCCAGCGCTACATCATAAGCGTCATCCACGCCCATGAAGCCATCGACTTCAAAGGGGGATATATCATCCTTGTGATCGGTAACGCCGATGATCACCTGCTCACCACTTTCCTGCTGACGAAAATCCTCGCTTTGGTTTTCAGCAGCTCGCTCATGCAGCCACCCGGAGTCCAGGGTGGCCAGAAAACCACCTTGGTCCTGAATTTCTTCAAAGAAGCCCCAAGCACGCTCCACCAACTCCGCGGTAAGCGATTCGACATACCAAGAGCCGCCCAAAGGGTCGGTCACTGCTTGAATATTGGTTTCTTCCTGCAAGATCTGCTGGATGCGCACAGACATCTGGTGCGCATGCTCAGAAGGAATCGAAAGCGCTTCGTCGTACCCGGAAACACCAAGGGACTGAACGCCTCCGAGAGCGGCGGCCAACGCCATTACCGTACCGCGAACAATATTGTTTAGTGGTTGTTGGTAGGTCATGCGGGAGCCCGCTGTGACACAGTGAATGCGTAGATTGGCGACCTTGGGATTGGTAATTCCGTAGCGCCGCTCTAGCAACTGCACCCACATCAGGCGCGCCGCACGCATCTTGCTCGCCTCTTCAAATAAATCCATGGAGGCCCGAAAGTTGACGCCACTACAGGCCCGCGCTGCGTTTTCCAAGGGCATGGTTTTACGTCGCTTGATCTCCTCAAGGTACTCCACCGCATTGGCAAACAAAGCTCCAAGCTCCTGATAGGCGTTAAGACCAGTGTCGGCGCCGTTGTAGCCCGCAATGGAAACTGGAACCCATCTTGGCAGGTGCTTGTCACAGAACTCCATGATATCCGCATTGAAGCGCAGACCGGCAGCGGTGGGTACCTGCTGCTTGGTCACGCAGCCAAGATAAGTTAAAAAGAAATCACTCTGTCCGGTGCCCGGCAAGCGGGCCAGGTCGATCCCCCTGTGCTTCGCAACCGTCCAGTAACCAGCGAGGGCAAAGGGTGCGTGTTGCACTACTGCGCCGCCAGCGTGGCCAAAACTGGTCTCTAAGGGCAGGTCTTTCATGCAGATATCAATGTCGCGTACGCTTTGCATTACGGCACCGGTCAGGCCCACGTCCTCACGTCGAGCCACCACGTCAGGATGGTCTACGTTGTAGCAGTGATCACCGGTATTGCGGTCGTGCTCCATAATGAACCCGGTTTCCCCCTGCTCCAGCAGGAATCGAATACGCTCATTCTCATCCTCCGGCTTGCCGAAGCCACTGAGCTGAAAAATTCGCCAGGCCTTGGTGCGATATCCACCGGGGTGGGCTCCACGGTGGAACGGCGCCACGCCGGGATCAGCAGCCATACGCTTCCGCTGCTCTTGAGGGACGTCGCTCTCACTGTAAAATTTTTGCAGCGGGAGGCCCGACGCTGACTTCCACAATCTATCTTTATTCTTATTAGCATCCATAAATTTACTGCAGTTGAGTTGAGGCTGATTGCAGCAATTTAGTACCGGCGGCCATCATTGTCTACCTCGAATATTTTTTCTTGACTGCTAGTAAAAAAAGATTACTCTCTGACTAGCAGGGTCCAACTAAAAATAACTAACGTTCAGGGGGCCACAATGGCCGTTTCCGCAAGCGTGGTAGACCTCACTGCCACTGAAAAAGTCTTTATTGGCGAAGCTGCCTCCAACGCTATAGCCAGCGAAGCCAACCGGCTCGGGGCCAGTCGCGTCTTCCTCATGGTCAGCCGCACGCTGAACACCCACACCGATGAAATAGACAAAATTCGGCGTGCACTGGGTACACGCGTTGCTGGCACTTACGACGGCATGCCTTCTCACGCACCGCGCAGCGCAGTGCTGGCTGCGGCTGCCATGGCCAGAAGCGCCGGTGCGGATATGATCGTCACCGTTGGTGGCGGCTCCATCACTGACGCGGGCAAAATAGTCAGCCTGTGCCTGAAGCACAATCTGCGCGACCACGATGATCTGGAGCCCTACCACGTCTATGTCGACGACAGCGGCGCAGTCATCAAACCCGTATTTGAAGGTCCCGACATCCCGGTGGTGATCTGCCCCACGACCCTATCAGGCGGTGAATTCAATACACTCAGCGGCGCCACGGATGAAAAAATTCATCACAAGCAAGGCTACGATCACCCAAGTATGGCGCCAGCAAGTGTCATTCTCGATCCAGCACTAACCCTGCACACGCCAGAGTGGCTGTGGTTGTCCACCGGGGTGCGTTCAGTCGACCACGCCCTGGAGACTCTGGGATCACTGCAATCAAACGATTTTTATGACGGTCAGGCAGACTGCGCCTTGCGCCTGCTCGCCGAGGGCTTAACCAGGGTGAAGCGTAACCCCCATGATCTGGAGGCCCGACTCAAATGCCAAGTGGGTGTCTGGCAATCCATGATCCCTATTATCGCTGGCCTGCCCATGGGCCTAAGTCATGCTATTGGACACATTCTGGGTGGGACATGCGATGTGCCCCACGGCTACTGCTCTTGCGTCATGGCTCCCGCAGTGTTGGCCTTTAACGCAGAGGTGAACGGCGAGCGGCAGCGCCGCATCAGCGCATGTTTTGGCCAACCGGACCGCGCCGCCAGTGAGGTCGTTGACGAATTCATCCGCGGGCTTGGAATGCCGCGCTCGCTGTCTGAGGTGGGCGTTAAGCGCGATCAACTTCCCCATATCGCCGAATACACTATGTTAGACCTGTGGGCACGCACCAATCCCCGCTCAATCAGCGCTGCGGCGGATGTCTTGCCGGTATTGGAAGCGGCCTACTAGGGTGTTGCTTTGAGAGTTAAAACACAGTGACTGTGCCACGCCCGGGCAAAAGCCTGAAGGCTGAACTGGCCCTGTTCAAGCGGCGTCGTATCCGCGACGAAGCCAGCCACCTGTTCTTCCGCTTCGGCTATGAAGGGGCAACGATTGATGCCATTGCTGAACAATTGCAGGTCACCAAACCGTTCATCTACAGCTACTACAAAAACAAGGGTGAGATTCTTTATGACATCGCCGAAGTCGGTATAACGCTGTCGCTGGAAGCGCTGGAGGAGTGTCTATTGACCAAAGGCGCAAGCTGGGATCAGCTGAAACTGGTGGTAGATCAGGTCGCCAGAATCATCATCGAAAACCAAGAACACATTGTTGTATATCAGCGCGAGGAAAAAAACCTGGATACCGCGCTCGCGCGCCAAGTGCGTGAAAAGCGGTCCCTGTTCGACCACCGTCTAGCCGAGATATTGATTCAAGGCCACAGCAATGGTCAATTCGATGTTGAAGATCCGGTACTTACCGCGACAACCATCGGCGGCATGATGAGTTGGGTTGCATTCTGGTATCAACCAGGCGGCCGCTGGTCAGAAGCCGAAATCATAACCCACCTGATCAGAAGCATAGAACGTTTGGTATTACCACGCCCCAGACCTGCCAGCGGCAACGGCGGCAAAGCCAAGCAATGACGAATACAAAGGGAGAGTTGACCATGACAGGGACACAATGCTCGGACCCGAGAGTGCCGCCGAGCACAGCCTGCGTGGTGCGCGACCTGATCGATCACTGGGCGGCGGTGCAGCCTGAGCAAACTTACGCAATCTTTGAGGACGGCAGCCGATGGAGTTATGCCACGCTGCGCGAGCAGGTGACTCAGGTCGCGGCCGGCTTGCATGCACGCGGTGTTCGTCAAGGCGACCATGTTGCCGTCTGGCTGTTCGGTGGCGCGGAGGGAATTCTCAGCTTTTTCGCAATCAACTACTTGGGGGCCGTGTTTGTACCCTTCAACACCGCCTATAAGGGCAGCCTGTTGGCACATGTCCTTGCCAATTCAGATGCGCGACTGCTCATCGCCCACGGTGAGCTACTAACCAGGCTGGATGAAGTAGACTGCGCCCTACTGGAGAGGGTGATCTATACCGGCGAATTCGCCGACACCATAAACCTAAGCAGCGAGCCCTTCGCCAACTTGCTCGCGGAGAAAACCGAGCTTGGCGCTCTGGAACACCCGATTGAGCCATGGCACACACAGTCAATCATCTACACCTCGGGCACCACCGGGCCATCCAAAGGGGTACTGTCTTCTTATCTGCATCTATACACAAATGCGGGGCCTGAAACTTGGCACTTCATCACCGGCGAAGACCGCTTTCTAGTCAATATGCCTCTGTTTCATATCGGTGGCATGGGCATCATTTTCGTCATGCTGGCGCGCGGCGGATCCATCTCCGTAATGCAGAACTTCAGCACAGACCGCTTCTGGTCTTTTGTGCAGGAAACCGATACCACCGCTGCTTTTCTCTTGGGCGTAATGGCTACCTTTCTGCTCAAGCAAGAGCCGTCCAGCGGAGATCGTGAACACAACTTGCGTAGGGCATTTATGGTGCCATTCACCGAGGCCGCAGTGGATATGCACGAGCGCTTCGGCATCGACATTTACACCATTTTTAACATGACTGAAATATCCTCGCCTATTGTTTCCGAGCCCAACCCAAGTCGTCGCGGCACTTGCGGCAAAGTGCGCGCCGGAGTCGAAGTGCGCTTGGTCGACGAAAATGATTGTGAAGTACCCACCGGGCAGATCGGCGAAATGCTAGTCCGCACCGATCGTCCGTGGGCGATGAACCACGGCTATTACAAGAACCCGGAAGCCACTGCGGAAGCCTGGCGCAATGGCTGGTTCCACACTGGCGATTGCTTTCGCAAGGATGAAGAAGGTTTCTTCTACTTTGTCGACCGCCGGAAAGATGCCATTCGACGCAGGGGTGAGAACATTTCATCCTTTGAGGTTGAGGCCGAAGTGGTGTCTTACCCTGCCGTACGTGAGGCCGCTGCCTATGGGGTGCCCAGCAACGTGGGCGAAGAAGACGTCATGATTGCGGTCGCAGCTGTCGATGGCAGGGAACTGGACCCAGAGGCATTACTGCATTTCCTCGCAGCACAGATGCCTTACTTCATGGTACCACGCTACATTCGCGTGCTACCCGAACTGCCGAAGACCCCGACCGCAAAAGTTCAAAAACACCTGCTGCGCGCAGCGGGCGTTACCAGCGACAGCTGGGATAGAGAGGCACACGGCATATCGCTGCATCGCGACAAACTGCAATAGGTCGACGCAGCAACCGACGGCAGGGCACACGGTCACATTGTTCAATATAAATAAAAATGAGGAATAAAAATGCACCCTTACAAAAGAAATATGATCTGTTCAGGTCTACTTGCCGCGATGACGCTCGCCGGCTCCGCGCAAGCACAGAATATGCTGGAGGAAGTAGTGGTGACCGCAACCAAACGCGCGGTTAGCCTTGATGATTTTTCCGGTGGAGCCAACGTACTGGGAGCAGATTCACTGGGCCCCGGCGGTATTGAAAACGTGCGCGACATGAGCGTCGCGGTGCCCAACATGTCCATCGGTGACCAGTTTGGTTTTGCCAGGGTTTTTATCCGCGGCATCGGTATGACTAGCATCGATATCGGCGGAGAGGGGGCAGTGGCCTTCCTGCAGGACGGTGCGATTATTCCACGCCCGGCAGCCCAATTGTCGGGAATGTTCGATCTGGAGCAGGTAGAAGTCCTGCGCGGGCCACAGGGAACGCTTTACGGTCGCGGCGCGACAGCAGGAGCAATCAATCTGGTTACGGCCAAACCGGGAGACGAGTTTAGCGGCTTTGCCAACTTCACCGCGGGCAACTACGGTCTAACCACATTGGAGGGCGCAGTTGACTTGCCGGCCACGCCTGAACTGGGCATCCGCCTTGCGACCAAGATTGAAAAGCGGGATGGGTACGGCGACAACCTGTTTAGTGGCGCGGACATTGACGATCGGGATGCGCAGGCTTATCGGGCCACGATCGCTTACAAGCCAGATTCAAACTGGGACGCCAATCTCTCCCTGCAATACTACGAAGAAGACGACAATAATTTCGGCTTCCACTATTTTGGTCCCTCGGCTGGCTCAGCCGGAGGTGCTCCCTTCGCTGTGTTGTTCCTCGGCGCGGATACGGTATTTGATGTGGGAGGAAGCCTGTACGACATCTACTCGGATCAGGAAGCCATCAACCAACGCGAAGGCTACGGCGGCATACTTACGCTGAATTTTGAACTCAGTGAGGACATGAGTCTGCGCTCAGTCACCTCGCTACAGGGCATCGATCGATTCCTTCGTGACGACCTGGATTCCACTGCGGAAAACCTGTTCGGTCGTAACGACTACGTAGAAGAGAGCGATTCGTTCGGGCAAGAGTTCGTGCTCAACTTCTCCGGCGACGGCTACGACATCTTGGCGGGTGTAATGTATTTACAAGAAGACCTCTACGGCAACGTACTGGTGCCGCTCGAAAACTCCTGTTTAGTGCTTGCCCCCGACCTGTGTGGCACTCCGATCGGCGATGTCATCAATAGCGGCCGCTATGAGCAAAACGGCGACGTAGATATCACCGCCTATGGCGCCTTCGCCGAGGTCACTTATCCTTTGAGCGACACCTTCACCGTGATCGCCGGGCTGCGCTATAACTATGAAGAGCGAAAGGGTACAGGCTTCTTCCGCTTTGACGCGGCAGGCATCGACATTAGCACTGACAAATCCGCAGACTGGGATGACATCACCCCGCGTCTGACTCTGGAGTACCGTAGCGACAGTGACTCACTGCTCTATGCAACCTACACACAGGCCTTTAAATCCGGTGTCATAAACACGGGCAGCCTCAGCGACCCGCTGGATCCGGAAACGGTTGATGCTTTTGAAGTGGGTTATAAGTGGAGCCGCGAGGATGGCACCCTGTCTTGGGCACTGGCGGGCTTCTACTACGATTATCAAGACCTGCAGATCTCCTTCGTCGACGCCACCAGCACCGTAACCACTATCAACGCTGCTGAAGCAGAGAACTATGGCCTGGAATTTGAGATGAATGCAAAGCTGACGGAAGGTGTTTCCATTGATCTCTTCGCGACTTATCTAAGCGCCGAGTATAAGGAGTTCTTCAACGGAGACTATGCCAACGGCTTTGCCATTGCTGACCTAAGCGGCAATACGTTGCCCAACGCTCCGGAGTACACCGCCAAGCTGGGTATCAACTACGACACTAGCCTCGGCAACGGTGACTTAAGGTTACGCGGTGAGGTCTACTATCAGGACGAAGTCTTCTTTACCGAGTGGAACCGCGCAGACGCCTATCAAGACGGCTACGGCCTCATCAACGCAAGCGTCGACTATGCTTTTGCCGACGGCAACTGGATGTTAAGCCTGTGGGGCAGGAACCTGTCCGACGAGGAAGTCATTTCCAACAACATCATTACTGCGCCGCTCTACAACTCGGTCCGAGTGGGCTCCATGCTACCGCCTCGCACCTATGGCGCCAGCGTGATGTACCAATTCTGACGACGACACCCGCCGGGGCGATGGCCGCGGCGGGGCCGCCCTCGATCACTCTCACAAGGATAATCAAATGATCGAGAAGGACCTGCTGGCTCTGGGTGTATTCATGCCCAACTGCTCGAACATGCCATCCATTTCCACTCACAGCGTTGTCACCAATCAGTGGCAGTACGCCAATAACGAACGTATTGCCCGACTGGCCGAGTCTTTGGGGTTCGACTACCTATTCCCGGTCAGCCGCTGGCGAGGCTTCGGTGGTGAAACCGACTATCTCGGCACATCACTGGAAACCACAACCTGGGCCGCGGCTCTACTGCGTGCCACCCAAAAAATTAAAATCTTTTCTACGGTTCACACGCCCCTCTTCCACCCTATGGTTATCGCCAAAATCGGCGCTACACTTGCCCACATCAGCGGCGACCGCTGGGGGCTCAACGTCGTTAGCGGCTGGAGCCAACGGGAGTTCGGCATGATGGGTTTGACGCTTGAAGACCACGGCCGCCGCTATGAACGTACCTCGTCATTTATCGAAATCTTGCGGGGTCTTTGGGACGCAAACGGCAAGCTGGTAAACCACCAATCAGACTGGTACTCGATCAACGATGGAGTGTCATTGCCACGCCCTGCAAAGATGCCAGAAATTGCCAATGCAGGTGTATCTGCTGACGCTCAAGCCATGACGGCACGGCTTTGTGACTGGTCGTTCATGTCCGGCGCCAGCATCGAGGCGCTGCCACGCCTCGTCGATTCAATTTCGGCACAAGCTGGAGAACAGGGGCGCCAAGTAAAAACCGCAATCTTCCCCTTCCTGCTATGGCGCGAAACCGAAGCCGAGGCTCAGGCAGAGTTCCAGCGAATCATAGCGCAGAAAGATGGTGAGGCTGCCCGCAACTGGCTGAGCGACATCAGCGCGGGCAGTGGCTCTTTCGACGAATTCACTGAAAACCTGATCGCCGCCAGCGGTGGCGGCCTACCCTTGCTGGGCGATGCCGAAATGGTCGCTGAGCAGCTACGAGCCATACACGATAGCGGGGTCAACGCGGTGATGATAACGCTGCAGGACTATGAGCGAGACCTGCAGCGATTTGGCGGTGATATTGCGCCAATCCTGCGGCGCATGGGCGTCATTAGGCAGTGACGCTCTGCCGCGCAGCGGCGAGATTAAAGCAAGGAGATCGCGAATGCTGAGCTTCAGTACAGGGAATTTTAAGGTTTACAACATCGAGGAGTGGCAGGGCGAATTTGCCAGCCCTGAACAGCTTTTTGCAGGGTTTGATGCCAGCGAGTTTGCCCGCTTCAGCAAACAGATTCCTCACTCCTTCTATCGACCAGAAAGTGACAGAATCTATGCGTTTTTACAGAGCTGGGTGATCAGGGCCGGTGACCTCACAATTCTCTACGACACTGGCGCTGGCAACCATAAACAGCGACCAGGGATTCCAGTTTTTGGCGGGCTAGACACGCCTTTCCTTGCCAATCTGGCGGCGGATGGCCTGCAACCAGAAGATATTGATGTCGTGATTTGCTCGCATCTCCACATAGACCATGTTGGCTGGAATACACGCTTGCAGGGCCAACAATGGGTGCCAACGTTCCCCAATGCCCGCTATCTATTACCCAGCATAGACCGAGCGTATTGGGACCCCAGCAATCACGGTGAAAAACGGCCATCCACGGTAGGCGCTGAAGTGAACACCAATGTGTTCGAAGACAGTGTGCAGCCGATCCTCGATGCGGGGCTCGCGGAACTGGTCGACGATGGCCACACCGTCGCACCGGGCATCACATTGACACTAAACCCCGGCCATACGCCCGGCCATCTTGTGCTACATCTGGACAACAATGGTGAGCAGGCGATGTTTGTCGGCGACATCTTGCACCATCCGGCGCAGATATTTCAGCCCGACTGGAACAGCGTGTACTGTGAAGACGCTACCGCGGCAAGAGAGAGTCGACGACGAATCCTCGCGCTCGCTGCCGATACCGGCGCCCGTTTGGTACCCGCTCATTTTGGGGGCGCACACTTTGTATGGGTGGAGCGAGACGGCCAACGCTTCAAGCCCTGCTTTGGCATATAACGCTGCGGTGAAGTGATTCGATGACTTTAGTCACATCGAGCTCGAGACGAAGGTAAGAGAGATAAGCTAATGAAAACGTCCGCAAAAACCCACACCAGACGACCTACGGTACGCTTTGATCCTACAGACCCTGCACTCATTGCCGACCCTCATACGGCCTTTGCTCACCTGCGCTCGACAACACCCTTTGTCTGGAGCCAAGCCGGCTTCTGGATAGCAACCCGGCATGAAGATGTCAGGTCGGTCATTATCGATCGCAAGAACTTCGGTCAAGGCGACTTTACCCGCAACATTCAGCTCTACTACGGCGACGATTTTGATGTCTTCGCCCACTCTTCTTATCGCTGGCTGTCAGAGGTATTTGTCTATCAGGATCCTCCGCGGCACACCCGCATTCGCGGGCTGGTCTCCAAGGCACTGACGGCAAAAAGGGTGCGTGAGATGCGCCCCGACATCGAAGCTATCACCCACCGACTGCTGGACCGCTTCGCGGACCGCCGGGAGATGGAGTTGATTCATGATTTTGCCTACCGGCTGCCCACTCTCGTTATGTGCCATATGCTGGGAATCGACGAACAAGAAGCCGACGACCTGCTGCTGGATCAGCTCAATCAAGCCATTGCGGATTCGTTTCTGGTGCTGGAGATGCGCCCGCTCAATGGGGACGAGCTGGCACTGGCAAACCGCCAGATCGACTTCCTCGAGGCATTCTTCCAATCCATTTTTGAACGCCGGCGGGCGCAACCTCGAGATGATCTCGCCACGGCGCTACTGGACGCGCGCGAGGGTGACAGCCAGCTTACAGAGCGGGAAATGGTGACCGTCGCCATAGCCCTGTTTGGGGCCGGATTTGAAACCACGGCCCATATGATAGGCAATGGTATATTGACGTTGAGCCAGAACCCGGAGCAGTGGACTAAGCTGGTGAGCTACCCGGACATGGCAACCTCTGCCACAGAAGAAATTCTGCGCTACGAAAGCTCCCTGATAGCCACCTACCGTACAGCCTTCAACGATGTAGAAGTTGGTGGACAAAGGATAAAAGCCGGGGAAAGGGTGCTGGCATTGCTCGCTGCAGGTAACCGCGACCCCGGGGTATTCCCGCAACCAGACGTGTTCGATATCAGCAGACAGGGCGCGCACCATCTCGCCTTCGGGGGTGGCATCCACTTCTGCGTCGGCGCCGAGCTGGCGCGTTTAGAAGGTGATGTCGCGTTTCGCGCTCTGGCCGAGCGTCTGCCAAACCTGAGAACCGATACAAGCAAACCACTGTGGCGCCCTGGTTTCATGTTCAGAGGACTGGAACAACTGAATATCAGTTGGTAGCAACACCCTCAAGTTGCGCAGAGACCGCCGCCAGCAGGCGCTCGCCCACCTCCGCCATATCCAGCACCCGCCCGGGCAAACATTCCACCATGGAGGTGACCCGCAGGCCCTGATGCCCACAGGGATTGATGCGCTGGAAAGGCTCCAGGTCGAGGTCGACGTTCAGCGCCAGGCCATGGTAGCTACAGCCGCGACGCACGCGCAGGCCAAGGGCGGCGATCTTGTCACCTTGTACGTAAACACCTGGAGCGTCAGGCCGCGCTGCAGCAGAGATACTATAGCTTTCCAGCACGTCGACGATACTCTGCTCAATAAGGGTCACCAGCTGCCGCACACCGAGCCCTCGGCGGCGCAAATCGACCAGCAGGTACAGCACCCACTGGCCGGGGCCGTGAAAAGTCACTTGCCCACCGCGGTCGACCTGAATCACCGGAATATCGCCCGGCGCTAACACATGCTCTGCTTTGCCCGCCTGGCCTTGAGTAAACACACGGGGGTGCTGCAACAGCCACAGTTCATCGCAAGTTTCAGGGCTACGGCTATCGGTGAACGTGCGCATCGCATCAAGCGTTGCAAGGTAATCGGCGGCGCCAGGCAGGCGCCGGTAGATAATATCCATCCGCTCAGATCACCATTTTCACCTGGCCGGTCGCCATGAGGTCTTTGTGCAGCTCGCGAAGTTGCTCCGGGCCGGTGGCAGTGATGGTGACGGTTAGGGACGTGAAGGTGCCTTTGCTGCTGCCCTTGATAACAATGACTTCCTGATCAAATCCCGGCGCATGGCGCTCGAAAACACTGACGATCAGTGAGAAAAAGTCCTCTGAACTGACCCCCAATACTTTAATCGGGTAAGTGCAGGGGAACTCTATTTTCGGGGGCTGCGGCTCGGTCATTGCCCCGTCATTCCTCCACACTGAAGAGTTGGCTGAACCAAAGGCGAATACTATCCCAGAAGCGGGCGAAGAAGCCGGCCTGCTCGACCGACTCCAGCGCAACCAGCGGAGCCTCAAAGACGGTCTCGCCGTCCCGCGTAAGGCGCACATTACCGAGCCTGTCGCCACGAGCGATGGGGGCCATCAGATTCGGATTAATCTCAACCAGCGTCTCCATCTGCTCGCTCTGGCCCCGCGGCAATGTCGCCTTGGCCGCTTCCAGCACGCCAACGGCTACCGTGTCCTGCAGCCCCTTCCAAATCCTCGGCTGTTCAAGTACCTGCTCGGTAGCAAACAGATCCACCGTTTCATAGAAGCGGAACCCATAATTCAACAAGCCGCGCGTTTCGTTCTTGCGAGCCGTTGGGCTGCGCGTACCCAGCACCACAGAAATCAGGCGCATACCGTCGCGCTCGGCAGAGGCCACCAAGCCGTACCCTGCCTCCTTGGTGTAACCTGTTTTGATGCCGTCAACCGATGCATCCTCGCCGAGCAGCGAGTTGCGGTTGTACTGGCGAATATCGTTATAGGTGAACTCCCGCTTTTTATACAACCCGTAATGTTCGGGGAAATCGTTGATCATCGCCGCACTGAGCGTGGCCAAATCACGTGCGGTGACCACCTGCCCCTCGGCGTCCAAGCCGTGTGAATTGGCGAAGTGCGAATTGGTCATACCCAAGGCTTTGGCGTAGCTATTCATCATGTCCGCGAAGGCCTCTTCGCTACCGGCCAAGTGCTCCGCAACGGCTACCGTGGCGTCGTTTCCAGAAGAAATGATGATGCCGTGCTCAAGGTCGCGTATCGACACATCCTTGCCCGGCTCGATCCACATCAGTGAGGAGCCGTTGAACACGGGATTCTGAGACCAGGCATTGCGACTCACTGTCACCATGTCGTCAGGTGATACACGACCCGCTTCAATTTCGCCTGCCAGCACATAGGCAGTCATCATCTTGACCAGGCTGGCGGGCGGGCGCAGCTCGTCCGCATGGTTCTCCGCCAGGACAGTGCCGGTGTTCGCATCGATCAGGAAATGCGCCTTGGCAGCAACCTGAGGTGGCGCCGGCACAATCGCTGCCTGCGTGGAACTGGTCGCCAAGGCAACCAGCAGGGGAAATACAAAACGCTTCATCACAAATATGGCCTGAAATGTTGGAACATGAATCGAACAAAAAACCCCGGAACACCGGGGCAACCGGTACAGCTGCCACCATCAGGGCAGCAACTGCGTACCACTGTAACCACTGGCCTCGAGTCGCTGCTGCAACCCCAGAATGTCTTCGTCGGGAGCGACGGGGCCAATACGCACCCGATACAAACGCCCGCCGCCCATTGCAACTTGGCTCACGGCGATGGGTGATGTCACCAAAGCAGCCAGTTCAACACGCAGGCGCTGAGCGGCGGACTCAGAGCCAAAGGCACCCAGCTGCACAAAACGATAGTGCCCTGCGGGGTTGCTGCGACGGTCATCAATACCCACCAGGTTGATCACCTCAACCTCCACCGGTGCGGTACCCACTTCCATAAAACCCAGTTTTACCGCCGCGCCGTAGGACATATCAATAAGGCGGTCACTGTGAAAGGGCCCGCGATCATTAACACGCACAATGATGCTGCGGCCGTTTTCCAGGTTGGTGACTCGGGCGTAACAGGGAATCGGCAGCGTTTTGTGCGCAGCGGACGCCTCGTACAAATCGAAAATTTCGCCATTGGAGGTTTTTTGCCCATCGAACTTGGTGCCATACCACGAGGCGATGCCGCGCTCACGATAGTTCGCCAGGCTATCGAGCACGTGATAAGTCTCGTCGTTTACCGTATAGGGGCTCATGTTACCCACGATAAGAATTGCATCAGGCCGCGGCACAGCGTCGAGCACGTCCTCGGGACGAATCGTTCGCGGCGGCGCACCGTCCTTCATGAGATCACGCGCCGACACTGACGGCTCCGCAGGGGCTGCTTCAGGTCCAGGGCCGCGCGTTGCGCACCCGGCGACAATGGACAGCATGGCCACCAGCAACAGCGTGCGGTTCAAGTTCATTGCGCTAACCCCGCCGCCAGCTGCTGGCTCAATTGATAAACACTCATAGCGTACATGGCACTGTGGTTATAGCGGGTGATAACGTAGAAATTATGCAGACCCAGCCAGTACTCATACCCTTCCTCTAACTCCAGGCGTACGGGTGTCACCAGGGTTTCTGGTGCCAGTGGAGCTCCTCGAGCACGCAAGCCACCCGCGCCCAGCTCCTGCACACTGCGTTTAGGCACAAGGCCCAGGCCAAACCACTCTTCAGGCACCTGCGGTGACGCAGCGGCAGGCACCACGACGCCTTCACCGCTGCGCCAGCCGTGCCGACGCAGGTAATTGGCCACACTGCCAATTGCATCAGCCGGGTTGTTCCAGATATCAATACGCCCGTCACCGTCAAAATCAATGGCATAGCTGCGGTAGCTGCTGGGCATAAATTGCCCGTAGCCCGTCGCCCCGGCATAAGAACCGAACATCGCCAGCGGGTCGAGCTGCTGCTCACTAGTGAGGATCAGATAGTTTTTCAATTCTTTACTGAAGAAAGCTGAACGCCGGGGATAATCGAACGCAAGCGTCGCCAGCGCATCAAGCACACGGTAATTGCCGGTGATGCGCCCGTAATAGGTTTCGACGCCGAGAATGGACAGCACAATTTCCGGCGCAACACCCAGCTCCGCCTCAACACGATCAAAGGTAGCGCGGTTGGCACGATAAAACGCCAACCCCTCAACCAAACGCTGCTCCGTGAGGAAAATTTGACGGTACTCATGCCATGGTTTGGCCCGCTCTGCAGGCCGCGACATCGCTTCCAAAATGCGCTCCTGACGCTCAGCCTGCGCCATCACTTGCAGCAGCCAGTCGCGATCAAGGCCACGCTCTTCTACCAGCTCGTTAACCAGAGCGCGCGCCGCAGCGTTATCGCCGTAAACCGAGGTGGCAGAGACCACCAGCGCCTGGCAACACAACCACAGGGCAAACAGCCGACAGGCCATCGCTTTTGTCATGCACTGATTCTCACACGTTACCTGCCCTATCGGAGCCGACCGGAGTCGGCGGTAGCAACCGCCATAAGCAGGCCGAAACCCGCCATCAAGGTGACCACAGAAGTCCCCCCAGCACTCACCAGCGGAAGGGGTACACCCACCACCGGCAGGAGGCCGGCGACCATGCCCATGTTAACAAAGATGTAGACGAAAAACGTCAGCGTGACACTCCCGGCGACCATGCGGCCGAAATTGCTGTTAGCCCGCACCGTTATCCAGAAGCCACGCAACACAATAAGCAGATAAATACTCATCAAGGCCAGCACACCGCGCATGCCAAACTCTTCGGCGAGCACCGCGATAATAAAATCGGTGTGGCTTTCCGGCAGAAAGTCGAGCTGCGACTGAGTGCCATTGAGCCACCCTTTCCCATCCCAGCCGCCAGAACCGATCGCCGTCTTCGACTGAATGATATTCCAGCCCGCACCCAGCTTGTCGCTCTCCGGGTTAAGCAGGGTGAGAATACGCTGCTTCTGATAATCCTTGAGCACGTACATCCAGACCGGCCACGCGGATAAACAGGCTAGCAAAAAGGCCCCGAGGATATAGCTCCAGCCAATGCCAGCCACGAACAGCACAAACAAGCCACTGGCGGCAATAAGCAGGGCTGTACCGAGGTCCGGCTGCATCAAAATAAGGCCCGAGGGCAAGGCCACCAACAGCAGGCAGGCAATCACATACTTGAAGCGCGGCGGCAGCCCACGCGAGGACAGATACCAGGCCACGGTCAGCGGCATTACCAGCTTGAGGATTTCGGAGGGTTGGAAGCGGAACCCTCCAACCGAAAGCCAGCGCTGCGCGCCCTTGGCGCCAACGCCGAAGAACATAACACCCACCAGCAGCATTACACCCAGAACATAGAACCAGGGTGACCAGCGCTGGTAGCGCTTGAGGTCAATCTGCGCCGCGACAAACATCACGCAAAAGGCAAGCAGAAAGTACTGGCCCTGACGAATCAGCGCGGCCATCTTTTGGCCTGCGGCGCTATACAGCACAACCAGCCCGAAAACCGTCAGCAGTGTCAGCAATAGCAGCAGAGGGAGATCCAGGTGCAAACGCAGCGCCAACGGCGCTCGGCGCGACAGATCGGAACTGTCGCCGGGAATCTGCAACTGGCGAACATAATCACTCATCGACTAGTGCTGCACCCGGTGCTTGACCCGGCACTTCGCCCGATGCGTCACCCGATGCTTCCTCTACGGGGGCTTCATCTACCAGCCAGGCATCTAATACCGCGCGCGCGATGGGGGAAGCGGCAGATGCACCACCCCCGTTCTCCACAATGACTGCAACCGCAATGGTTGGCGCCTCATAGGGTGCGAAGGCGATAAACAGCCCGTGGTTTCGGTGCCGCTCCGCCACCTCAGACTCCACATAGATCGCATTTTGCGCAATGCCGATCACTTGCGAGGTGCCTGTTTTACTGGCCATCTGGTAGCGCATACCTTCGCCTATTTTGCGCGCGGTGCCGCGCGTGCTGTGTACCACGGCCACCATTGATTCGTGTACTGCATCCCAATAGGCGGGAGGGGCGGATATCGTCTCTCGCGGGTCTGACAGCTGCGGTTCGCCGGCGATACTGCGCAGCAAACGCGGCGCGCGGTAAAGCCCACGAGTCGCCAGCACCGAAGTGGCTGCAGCCAACTGCATGGGCGTAGCCAGCATATAGCCCTGGCCGATACCCGCGCTCAGGGTTTCACCTGGATACCATGGCTGGTTCATGGCATCGCGCTTCCAGCGAGTTGAAGGCAACACCCCAGGCCGCTCATTGGTGGTATCAACGCCCGTGCGTTGGCCCAGGCCGTAACCCAGCAAGTAGTCGTGCATGCGATCAATAGTCAAGCGGCGCGCCAAGTCATAGAAATACACATCACAGGATTCCGCGACCGCCATATGCATATCCACCCGTGGTGCGTGGCCTGTGCCACGGATCTTCAGAATCCAATCCCGGTAACGGCGAGAGTCCCCCGGCAGGCTATACCAGCCGGGGTCTGCGACCGTGGTCTCCGGTGTGACCAGGCCAGATTGCAAGCCTGCCATCGCCATCATCGGTTTCACTGTCGAGCCCGGGGGGTACTGGCCCTGAACGGCGCGGTTGAAGAGCGGGACGTCGGGGGAGTTACGCAAGATCTTGTAGTCCGCAGAGCTAATGCCATTAACAAACAGGTTGCTGTCATAGCCCGGCGTAGAGACCAAGGCCAACACACCGCCCGTTAACGGATCGATGGCCACCACCGCACCGCGTTGCCCCCCCAGGGCCTCAACCGCTGTCTGCTGCAGATGAAAATCCAGGTGCAGGGTGATATCTGCCCCCGGCACCGGGTCGAAACGCTCCAAGACGCGCAAAACACGACCATGGGCATTGGTCTCTACATTCTGGTAGCCCACTTCCCCGAGCAGCAAGTCTTCGTAGAATTTCTCCACACCTACTTTGCCGACGTGAAAAGTACCGCGGTAGTCTCGCTCGTCCAGCCTTTCTGCCTCCTGCTCATTAATCCGCCCAACGTAGCCCACCGCGTGAGAAAACAAATCGCCGTACGGATAGTGACGCACCAACTGCGCATCTACTGTGACACCGGGCATGCGGTGACGGTTCACTGCGAGCAGTGCACGTTCTTCCTCCGTCAGTCTGAAACGCAGTGGCACCGCCTCGTAGGGTCGCCGCCGCTGCAGCTTTTGCTGAAAATTTTCTAGGTCGGACTCCGATATCGGCAGCAAGGTTTGCAGCTCGCCCAGCGTGGCGTCCAGGTCATCTACTCGCTCACGGATAATCGACAGAATATGGCTGGGCCGGTTGTCGGCGAGCAGCACGCCGTTGCGGTCATAGATCAAGCCGCGCTTGGGTGGCAATGACTGCAATTGCACCCGGTTGCGCTCGGACTGGGTGCGATAGATTTCGTAGTCGTTGATTTGCAGGTCGTAGTAACGCGCTAAAATCATGCCCATCAGCGCCAGCACCAGCAACGCAGAAAACAGCGTACGGGCAATAAATATGCGACTATCGCCGCCGGGATCCTTAAGATGAATAGGCTGTGGCATGTCTTGCAGGGCCCGCGAGGTGGCTGGCTTTCGCTTCAGGCGCGATGATACGGGTGCCCGGCAGTGATTGTCCAAGCTCGGTACAACTGTTCTGCAATAACCACGCGCACCAAGGGGTGCGGCAACGTTAACGCGCTCAACGACCAACGATGCTGAGCACGCTGCAGGCAAGCATCAGACAGTCCATCAGGGCCGCCCACCAGCAGGCTGACATCAGAGCCCGCCATTTTCCAGTCGCTCAACTGCAGCGCCAGCTGCTCGGTGCTCCACGCCGCGCCGCGCACGTCCAACGCGATGACCCGCTCGCTGGCCGGCAGAGCCTTCAGTATCTGCTCACCCTCGCGTATCCGCAGCTGCTCGGGGCTGGTATCCCGGCCACGCCGCGCCAACGGTAACTCGCGCCATTCAAGGCGGATTTCACGCGGTAGCCGGCGCGTGTACTCCGCCACACCCTCGTTTACCCACACCGGCATCTTGCCGCCAACGGTAACGACCGTCAGCCGCATCAGTCGCTGGGCCGGGTGTCTACCCAGAGTCGCTCAAGGTCGTAAAACTCGCGCGTTGCGGGCAGCATCACATGCACGACAACATCGCCAAAATCGACCAACACCCACTCACCGGGATTCTCGCCTTCAACCCCCAAGGGCCGTACGCCTTCTTTTTTCGCCTGCATACAGACATTATCTGCGAGCGATTTGACGTGCCGGTTAGAGGTTCCGCTGGCGATCACCAGGTAATCCATGACATCCGTCAACGCCCTGACATCCAGGGTCACCGCATTCACGCATTTCAACTCATCCAGGGCTTCTGTCACCAGGTCTTTCAGGGTTTCGGCTTGCATCCGGGGCTTTTCTCTCCAGTTAGACAGTCAGTGCCAGCGGTATCGGCATACAGCTGGTGTGTATCAATATAGTCCAGTACTGGCTCGGGGAGCAGATACCGGGGGGAACAACCCGCCGCGCACAGGTTACGTATTTCGGTCGACGAAATCGCCAGTGGCCGCAGCTCCTGCATCAGCACCTTGCCAGCAGGCTGCTGGTGCAGCATCGCCACCTGCGCGATGCAGTGCTCGGCAAGCCATCCGGCCAAAACACCTTCTTGCGGCCACTGCCAGCCGGGGCGGGCAATCACCACAATGTGCGCAAAATCCAATAACGACCGCCAGCGGTGCCAGCGCTCCAGGCCCAGCAATGCATCACAGCCCATCACCAAGCTCAGGCTGCGCGCGGGCCCATACTCAGCACGCAATTCCTGCAAGCTGTCGATGGTCCACGAGGGGCCGCTGCGCGCCAGTTCACGACGGTCGCACTGCAAACGTGGCTCGCCCGCAATCGCCAGCTCCACCATGTCGGCGCGGCGTAACGCGGAACACTGCGGCGCATCGCGATGAGGCGGCGTGGCGCAAGGCATGAGGTGCAAACATCCCAGGCTCAAGCGCTCAACCAGCTCCAATGCCGAGCGCAAGTGCCCGTTGTGGATAGGGTTAAACGTTCCACCGAGCACGGCAACCGGGGCAGCGCTAGCCTCAGGGGGCGTCAACAGCGAACCTGCCCCTCGCCGAACACGACATATTTGCGCGATGTCAGCCCTTCCAGGCCAACCGGCCCACGGGCGTGCAGTTTGTCCGTAGAAATACCAATTTCAGCCCCCAGGCCGTACTCAAAGCCGTCGGCAAAGCGCGTAGACGCGTTAATCATTACTGAACTGGAGTCCACTTCGCGCAAGAAACGCATGGCGCGGCTGTGATCCCGGGTCACAATGCTGTCGGTGTGCTGCGAGCCGTAGTGATTGATGTGCTCAATCGCAGCATCAAGGCCGTCGACCAAACGCAAAGCAAGCACTGGCGCCAAGTACTCTTCATACCAGTCCTGTTCGCTGGCAAGCTGTATTGTGGGCAGTATCGCGCAACTTTGTGCACAACCACGCAGCTCTACCCCTTTGCTCGCAAAGGCGCTGGCCAACTGGGGTAACAGCGCCGCTGCCTCTGTGGCATCGACCAACAGGGTTTCCATGGTATTGCAGGTGCCATAGCGGTGGGTTTTCGCGTTCACCGCAATAGCCAGCGCCATGGCGTGATCGGCCCCGGCATCGACATACACATGACACACACCATCGAGATGCTTGATCACTGGTACGCGAGCCTCGCGACTAACCCGCTCAATGAGGCTTTTGCCGCCGCGCGGGATAATAACATCGACATAGTCCGGCATGCTGATTAGCGTACCGACGGCAGCCCGGTCAGCGGTTTCGACCACCTGTACCGCGGCAGCCGGCAAACCCGCCTGCTGCAGCCCGCGAGCAATGCAAGCAGCAATCGCGCGGTTCGAAGCCAGCGACTCCGAGCCACCGCGCAAAATCGTTGCATTAGCCGATTTCAAACACAGACTGGCCGCTTCCACAGTCACATTCGGGCGCGACTCATAAATGATACCGATCACCCCCAACGGAACCCGCATACGGCCTACCTGAATGCCACTGGGCATGCTCTTGAGGTCGCTGATGCTGCCCACCGGGTCCGCCAGCCCGGCAACCTGCCGCAAACCTTCCAACATGGCGTCGATACGGGCGGGAGTCAGTTCCAGCCGATCCAGCAAGGGGGCATCCAAGCCATTCTCGCGGCCGCGCACGAGATCCTCTGCATTGGCAACGCCCAGTTCGTCACGCGCAGCATCCAATGCCTCGCAGATAGCCAGCAACGCGGCATTACGCTGCGCTGTGCTGGAAGCCGCAAGCTGTCGCGATGCGGCGCGCGCCGCTTTACCCAGCTCCTGCATGTACTGCTCGATACTCATTATGCTCCCCAACCCCGCTTCGGCGCTGATTATACCTGAAGCCCGCCGGCGGTGTGATAATCTGACAATCCACCTCCCGGGAGACACTATGAACACTCTGCCAACACTAGAATGCTTCTACGATTGCTCAAGCCCATGGACTTATCTGGCCTTCGAGCGCCTGCAGGCCTTAAGCCAGCGACTGGGGATTGCGGTCGACTGGCGCCCGATACTGGTCGGCGGCGTATTCAATGCCGTTAACCAGAACCTCTATGCTGCGCGCGAGAGCATGTTCAATAACCCCCGTCGCCTGAGCCACTATCAAAAAGACCTGGCTGACTGGGCGGCGTTCTGCGGGTTGACCATTCAACACCCGGACGTGTTCCCCGTAAACTCTGCTGGCGCGATGCGCGGCGCGCTGTTTGCCGCGCAGCAGGGGCTACTGGAACCTTGGTCAAAGGCTGTTTTTACCGCCTACTGGGGTGACAATCAGGATATTTCCCAGCCCGAGGTATTACGTACGCTAGCTGCAGAGGTGGGCCTGAACCCCGAAGCCACGCTAGCCGCCGCCAGCGACCCGCACTACAAAGCACAGCTGCGAGCCAATACAGATGAACTCGTAGAACGAGGAGGCTATGGCTCTCCAACCCTCTTTATCAACGGGCAGGACATGTACTTTGGTAACGACCGCCTGCCTCTGGTAGAGCACCGCCTGCAGCAGTTACTGGCCGGGGAGACCGCCTGAGACTTGAGCATGGGCGGCCAAGAGCCGCCCTACCGATGCGTCAGCTAGCGCTCTGGGCTGCTACAGCTTCCTTGATCAGGGTCTGCAACTCGCCGCTGGTATGCATTTCAGTGACGATATCGCAGCCACCCACAAGCTCGCCACCCACCCACAGCTGAGGGAAAGTGGGCCAGTTCGCATATTTGGGCAAATTCGCCCGCACGTCCGGATTGGTCAGCACATCCACATAGGCAAAGCGTTCGCCACAGGCCATTAATGCCTGCACAGTCTGAGCCGAAAAGCCGCACTGTGGCTGATTGGGAGAGCCTTTCATGTAGAGCAGAATGTTGTTGCTCTGAATTTGTTCCTTGATGGTGTCAATGATATCCATAGCGTTTCGCGCCTGTATTGAGGTTGCTCGTTGGACCAAATGCGGAGGCAGAAGTTTACCCGATCTCACACAAAAACACAGGCTCCGGTTCAGCAACACTGCTGTCAATTGCCAACCCTGAAAAATGCCGCTACTATCTGCCTTCTAACAGGCAGCTAGCGCTGCCTTTTTGCGTTTCTGGGCCGCTTGTCAGGCCTGCCATCAGGAGAAGAACGGTGTCCTCGTTAATGCAAACCTATGGAAGGCTACCCGTGACCTTTAGTCACGGCGAAGGTGCCTATTTATTCGACACCGAAGGCCGACGCTATCTGGATGCACTCTCGGGAATTAGCGTAACCAACCTGGGCCACGCTCATCCCGCTGTCACCGAGGCCATTCAACAACAGGCCGGGCGCCTGCTGCATACCTCGAACCTCTACCATATCGCGGCGCAAGAAGCGCTGGCGGACGCGTTGACCTCCGTTTCGGGCATGGAAACCGCTTTCTTTTGCAACTCAGGCGCAGAGGCCAACGAGGCTGCGATCAAACTTGCACGCCTATACGGCCACCAGCGCGGCGTCGACAAGCCCACGGTGATCGTGTTCGAGAACGCCTTTCACGGCCGCACGCTGGCAACCCTCAGCGCCACCGGCAACCGCAAGATACAGGCAGGTTTCGAGCCGCTGGTCACCGGTTTCACTCGCGCGCCCTTAAATGACCTGGCCGCCGTGCAACAGATTGCGGCCAACAACCCGGATGTGGTGGCTGTGTTGGTAGAGCCCATTCAGGGCGAAGGCGGCATTCGGGTGGCCGAGCAGACCTTTATGCAGGGTCTACGCGAGCTCTGTGATGCACACGGTTGGCTGCTGATGCTGGACGAAGTTCAGTGCGGCAACGGCCGCGCCGGGCACTATTTCGCCTGCCAGGGGATGGGCGTGGTACCGGACGTCATTACCACCGCCAAGGGCCTTGGCAACGGTGTGCCCATCGGAGCATGCCTGGCGCATGGCCCCGCTGCCAGAGTGTTCAAGGGCGGCCATCACGGCTCGACATACGGCGGTAACCCGTTGGCCTGCGCAGCGGGGCTGGCAGTGGTGAATACCATTATTAAAGAAGGCCTCGCCGAGCGCGCAACCGCTGCGGGCGCTCATCTTCGGCAGCAGCTGGCCGATGGCCTGCAGGGGTGCGCAAACCTGGTCGAGCTGCGCGGACGCGGCCTGATGATCGGCGTACAGCTGCACCGTGACTGCGGCGAACTGGTAGGCCAGGCACTGGCAGCAGGGCTACTTATCAACGTCACCGCCGGCAATACGATCCGGCTGCTGCCGCCATTGATTTGCAGCGATGCCGAGCTGGATGAACTGGCCGCTGGCCTCATAACCCTGATCCGGGGCTTTGATTAAAGCACCGGCTATACCCTTCGCAGGATGTTCTCATGGCGTCACCCCGACATTTTCTTACGCTCCTGGATTTCAGCCCTGCCGAACTGCAGGCGCTGATCTTTCGCGCCACAGAAATGAAACGGGCGCACCACGCCGGTGCCGATCAGCGCCAGTTTCCCGGCACTGTGCTGGCCATGATTTTCGCCAAATCGTCCACCCGCACCCGTGTGTCGTTTGAAGCCGGGATGGCCCAATTGGGCGGTCACGCCATGTTCCTGTCTCCGCAAGACACCCAGCTGGGCCGCGGAGAGCCGGTAGAAGACAGCGCACGCGTGATTTCCTCCATGGTCGATATCGTGATGATTCGCACTTTTGGCCACGATATCGTTGAGCGCTTTGCCGCCTACTCTTCGGTGCCAGTCATTAACGCACTGACCGATGATTTCCACCCCTGCCAGTTGCTCGCCGATATGCAAACCTGGCACGAGCACCGCGGTCCAATGGCGGGCAAGACGGCCGCCTGGGTGGGAGACGGCAACAATATGTGCCAATCCTATATCAACGCGGCGCGACAATTTGACTTCCAGCTGCGCATCGCCTGCCCTCCCGGTTTTGAGCCGCGTGCAGACCTGCTGGCCGCCAACCGCGACCGGGTGGAACTCAGCCATGACCCCGAGAGCGCCGTGCGTGGCGCCGACCTTGTGGTGACCGATGTCTGGGCTTCTATGGGCCAGGAAAAGGAGCAGCAGACTCGCGCCCGCCAGTTCGCGCCCTATCAGGTGAATGAAGCGCTCATGGCTCACGCAGCCAGTGATGCGCTCTACTTGCACTGCCTGCCCGCACATCGCGGCGAAGAAATCAGCGCCGGCCTGATGGACGCACCCGATACGGTGATCTGGGACGAAGCCGAAAATCGCTTGCACGCGCAGAAAGCCCTGATGGAATTCCTGCTGAACGCACGCTAATAGCCCAAGAGTCTAAGCCTTCAAATCCTTATAAAGAAATAATTTGAAGGTTGGATAGAGCTCGGCAACAACGTCCTCCTCAGGGGAACCTCAAGTTGATCGGGGCCTGCGGGGTAAGTGGGTACAGACCTACTCATTCACCCACATCTTATCCACAAGATAAACCCAGCCTTGCGGCCTTGCATTGACCCCATGAGCGCTTTATCTTGTGG
>JANQUV010000060.1:0-2057 GCA_030730585.1 Haliea sp. | reverse complement strand
TCGGTGGCCATTACCAAGGCCTTCCTTGCCGTGGAGGGCGGAACGGCTGCCGCCTCCAGCCGGATTCACGAAACAGTGGCAAAACTGACCGACCAGGTTGCCGCCACCTTCCGTCGTCGTATGCCCTCGGGCGGCACCGTCCATATCGAAGATATTCAGGACCAGGTTGAGCTGGCCCTGATGCGCGCCGGCGAACACAAAATCGCGCGAGACTACGTCATTTACCGGGAAGAGCAGGCGCGCAAGCGCGCCGCCCGCAAAGCCTTGTCGCCCGCCGCGCAGGAAGCGGCCGGTAATATCAGCGTGGTGCAGCTCGACGGCAGCCGCGCGCCGCTGGACCTTGAGCGCCTGCACACCGTGGTCACCGAAGCCTGCACCGACCTCAGCGATGTCAGTAGCTCACGCATTATTGATGAGGCTCTGCGCAACCTGTATGACGGTGTCACCGCAGCTGAGCTGGCCACATCGCTGGTGATCACCGCACGCACCATGATTGAGAAAGAACCCAACTACACCTATGTTGCGGCCCGGCTACTCTGCGACAACCTGCGCGCCGAAGCCCTCAACTTTCTCGGCGTGGCGGAATCTGCCACCCAGGGCGAAATGGGGGGGCTTTACGCACAGGCCCTGCAAGCCTACATCCAGCGCGGGATCGAACTGGAGTTGCTGAATCCAACCTTGGGCGAGTTTGACCTGGAGCGCCTCGGCCGTGCGCTGCTTCCCGAGCGCGACCTGCAGTTCACCTACCTTGGGCTGCAAACCCTCTACGACCGCTATTTTATTCACAGTAACGATGTGCGCATCGAGCTGCCCCAAGTGTTCTTCATGCGTGTTGCCATGGGCCTGGCCACCGAAGAAGCCGACCGTGAAGCACGCGCCATTGAGTTCTACCAGCTGCTGTCGTCTTTTGACTATATGAGCTCCACCCCTACGCTGTTCAATGCCGGCACGCTGCGGCCACAGCTGTCGTCTTGCTACCTGACCACGGTGCCAGACGACCTGCACGGCATTTTTGGCGCCATTCAGGACAACGCCATGCTGTCTAAATTTGCCGGCGGCCTGGGTAACGACTGGACGCCAGTGCGCGCACTGGGGGCCTACATCAAAGGCACTAATGGCAAAAGCCAGGGCGTGGTACCGTTCCTGAAGGTGGTCAACGATACCGCTGTGGCCGTGAACCAGGGAGGCAAGCGCAAGGGTGCGGTGTGCGCCTACCTCGAAACCTGGCACATGGATATAGAGGAATTCGTAGAGCTGCGTAAAAACACCGGCGACGACCGCCGCCGCACCCACGATATGAACTCCGCTAACTGGGTACCCGACCTGTTTATGAAGCGGGTGTTTGACGACGGTGAGTGGACGCTGTTCTCGCCCAACGACGTGCCAGACCTGCACGACCTTTACGGCCGCGCTTTTGAAGAACGCTATGCGTGGTATGAGGAGCAGGCTCGCGCTGGCAAACTGAAACTGCATAAAACCCTGCGCGCCCAGAATCTGTGGCGAAAAATGCTGGCCATGCTGTTCGAAACTGGCCACCCCTGGATGACCTTCAAGGATCCCTGCAACTTGCGCTCGCCGCAGCAGCATGTGGGCGTGGTGCACTCATCCAACCTGTGCACGGAAATCACCCTGAACACCAGCAAAGACGAAATTGCCGTGTGTAATCTGGGGTCGATCAACCTGCCGCAACACGTGGGCGAAAACGGCCTCGACCTCGAGAAACTGCGCAAAACGGTCCGTACTGCTGTGCGTATGCTTGATAACGTGATCGACATCAACTACTACTCAGTGCCTCAGGCGGAACGCTCCAATTTCCGCCACCGGCCCGTGGGCCTGGGCCTGATGGGCTTCCAGGATGCACTCTACCGGCAGCACATCGCCTACGGCTCCGAACAGGCCGTCGCCTTCGCCGACCGCTCCATGGAAGCGATCAGCTACTACGCCATCGATGCCTCCAGCGAGTTGGCGGCCGAACGCGGCGCCTACGCAAGCTACGAAGGCTCACTGTGGAGCCAGGGTATCTTCCCCATCGATTCTCTGGACATCCTCATCGAGCA
>JANQUV010000059.1:26895-29560 GCA_030730585.1 Haliea sp. | reverse complement strand
ACGGCGTGCGCGAATTTGGCATGTCCGCCATCATGAACGGCATTGCCCTGCATGGCGGGTTCGTGCCCTATGGTGCTACGTTCCTGATGTTTATGGAATACGCCCGCAACGCTGTGCGCATGGCTGCGCTGATGAAGTTGCGTACCATCTTTGTGTATACCCACGACTCCATTGGTTTGGGTGAAGACGGCCCCACTCACCAGCCCGTAGAGCAGCTTACTGCGCTGCGGGCCACGCCAAACCTGCACACGTGGCGTCCCTGCGACACGGTGGAGTCGGCAGTGTGCTGGAACGCTGCTCTGCAGCGCCGCGCGGGCCCAAGTGCATTGATCTTCTCACGTCAGAATCTGGCCCATCAGACGCGTACCGCGGAGCAGGTGGCGAGTATCGCCCGGGGCGGTTATACCTTGGTGGATTGTGACGGCCATCCGGAACTGATCCTGATTGGCACGGGCTCTGAGCTGCAGCTTGCGGTAGACGCTGCCGTACGCGTAGCAGCGGGCGGCCGGCGTGTGCGCGTGGTGTCACTGCCTTGCGCGGAGCTGTTTATGGAGCAGGATGCGGCTTATCGTGAGGCGGTCTTACCCAGTGATGTATTGGCTCGCGTTGCCGTGGAAGCGGCGCACGCCGACTACTGGTACAAGTTCGTGGGTCTGGATGGCCGTGTGGTGGGCATGACCACCTTCGGTGAATCTGCGCCGGCTGCGGACCTTATGGAGTACTTCGGTTTTACCGTCGATGCCGTGGTTGCGGCAGCGGAAGAGGTTCTGTTGGGAGACTGAAGCGGTGCTGCGTCTCGCGATCAATGGTTACGGGCGTATCGGGCGCAGCATTCTGCGCGCCCTGTATGAAGGTGAGCTACGCGATCGCCTGCAAATTGTGGCGATCAACGAGCTCGCCGATGCGCGTACCGTATTGCACCTCACCCGCTATGACAGCACTCATGGTCGTTTTACGCGGCCTTTAACCGGCGGCGTAGGTGAGCTCAATATCGACGGCGACAGTATTGCGTTGCTCAGCCAACCAGACGTCTCGCGCTTGCCCTGGGCCCATCATGGGGTAGACATGGTGTTGGAGTGCACGGGCGCCTTTAGCGACCGCGCTACCGCCGAACGCCATGTGCAGGGTGGCGCCGCGCGGGTATTATTTTCCCAGCCCGCGCAAATGGATGTAGACGCCACGGTGGTGTACGGCATCAATCACCAAACGCTGCTGCCCAGCCACCGCATCGCTTCTGCCGCATCCTGCACCACCAACGGTATTGTGCCGGTGATTGATGCGCTGCACCGGGCGCTGGGGGTGGTGAGCGGCACGATCACCACCATCCATTCAGCGATGAACGACCAACCGGTCCTGGACGCCTATCACCACACAGACCTGCGCAAGACGCGCGCAGCGTCACAGTCGATTATCCCCGTGGACACTGCGCTGGCGCGTGGCATCGAGCGCATCCTGCCCGAGCTGACGGGTCGTTTTACCGCGCAGGCGCTGCGGGTGCCCACGCAGAACGTGTCGGCGATGGACCTGACGGTGCTGGCCGCTCGCGATACCACCGAGCAGGAAGTGAACCGGATATTGCGCGAAGCGGCGGCCTCCCATTACGACGGCGTGCTGGGTTTTACCACGGAACCACTGGCCTCCTGCGATTTCAATCACGACCCGCGCTCCAGTATTGTGGATGCAAGCCAGACCCGGGTCAGCGGCAAACAATTGGTGAAAGTCCTCACCTGGTTCGATAATGAATGGGCGTATGCCAACCGTATGCTTGACGTGGCGGCCTGGTGGGGCTGCCGCGATGCCGATTGAGTGTTCTTCAGGAGTGCTTAGCAGGAGTGTGTAGATGAAGCTGATGACCGATATTGACCTGGCGGGTAAACGCGTCCTCATCCGTGAAGACCTGAATGTGCCTTTGAAAGCGGGCAAGGTCAGCAGCGATGCGCGCATCCGAGCGGCCTTGCCGACCATTCGCCTGGCACAAGCGGCGGGGGCCAAAGTGCTGCTCATGTCGCACCTTGGTCGCCCGGAAGAGGGTGTGTTTGCGGCAGAGTTTTCGCTGGCGCCGGTGGCTGACCAGCTGGCACAACTGCTCGGGCAACCGGTGGCGCTGGTCAGCGACTGGCGCGACGGCGTAGCGCTGGAGGATGGAGGCATCGCACTGCTCGAAAATGTGCGTTTCAACGCCGGTGAGAAGAAGGATGACGAGGTACTCGCGCGCGCCTATGCAGGGCTCTGTGACGTCTTCGTCATGGATGCCTTCGGTACGGCACATCGTGCACAGGCTTCCACGCACGGCGTCGCCCGCTATGCGCCGGTAGCTTGCGCGGGCCCCCTGCTCGCCGCCGAGCTGGACGCGTTGGACAAGGCGCTGGCCAACCCTGCGCGGCCTTTGGTCGCGATTGTGGGTGGCTCAAAAGTGTCGACCAAGCTTACCGTGCTGGAGACCCTGGCCGACAAAGTCGACCAGTTGGTGGTGGGGGGTGGCATTGCCAATACGTTTCTGGCGGCCAGTGGCAAGCCGGTGGGCAAGTCGCTGTGTGAGCACGACCTTATCCCGGCAGCTCAGGCGTTGATGGCGAAAACGCACATACCCTTGCCGGCGGATGTGGTCACTGGCAAGGAATTTTCCGAAACCGCGCTGGCGGAAACCAAATCCGCCGATGCTGTG
>JANQUV010000059.1:0-26795 GCA_030730585.1 Haliea sp. | reverse complement strand
CACGCCTGCGGCGTTTCTGTGGAAGGTGAGCTGGGCTGCCTGGGTTCCCTTGAAACCGGCCAGGCCGGCGAAGAAGACGGTGTGGGTGCAGAGGGTACGCTGAGCCACGAGCAGATGCTGACCGACCCGGAAGAAGCGGCAGCGTTTGTGGCTGCAACCGGTGTCGATGCGTTGGCGATTGCCTGCGGTACCAGCCACGGCGCTTACAAATTCAGCCGCCCGCCCACGGGTGACATTCTTGCCATGGACCGCATCAAGGAAATTCATGCGCGCATTCCCAATACACACCTGGTCATGCACGGTTCTTCTTCGGTGCCGCAGGAGTGGCTGGCTATTATTAACGAGTTTGGCGGCAACATTCCGGAAACCTACGGCGTGCCCGTAGAGCAAATTCAGGAAGGCATTCGTCACGGCGTGCGCAAAATCAATATCGATACCGACCTGCGGCTGGCATCGACCGGCGCCGTGCGCCGTTTCCTGGCGCAAAACCCTGCCGAATTCGACCCGCGCAAATTTCTGGCGGTAACGACAACAGCGATGAAAGAAGTGTGTATTGCGCGCTATGAAGCCTTTGGTTGCACGGGCCACGCCGATAAAATCAAGGTGCGCTCGCTGATTGCCATGCAAGAGGCGTACGATGCTGGGCAGTTGGACCCTCGCGTTAACTGACCGGGGGTAGCAAGCACGCAGTGCGCCCGGACGCCGCTAGCCTGCGCGCATTGCGCAGTGCGCTCCCCCCCTTTGGTGAGGAGCGCATACCGCCAGGGTTGAATACCTATCTTGCCTTCTATGGCATCGATTTCGCCGCGCAGCGGCCGCAGCTGCAGCACCGTGTCGGCTACGTCAAATCCGGGCTTTATCAACTCGCAACGCACTGCTGGATGCAGCCCGGGGCTCGTCACAATCTGTTACTGGTACACGGGTATCTCGACCATGTTGGCCTTTACCGGCACCTGATTGGGCACGCACTGCAGCATGGCTGTAACGTCATCGCATTCGACTTGCCTGGGCATGGCCTTTCGACAGGCACACCTGCCGCAATTGATGATTTTGCTGAGTACGCCGATGCCATTCAGGCGCTTCTCGATGCCGTTGTAGTGCCTCCGCTGCCCTTACAGGTGTTGGCGCAGAGCACCGGGGGTGCCGCGCTTATCGCCTTTGCTCGACGCTGCGCTGCCCGGCAGTCCGCTAATCGGCACTCCGTTGCCTGGCCGTTCACCGGCACCGTGCTGCTCGCGCCGCTGCTGCGGCCCGCGGGCTGGCGGCGAGTGCGGGTATCCCACGCGTTGATTCATCGCTTTGTGAGTAGCGTGCCGCGTGGCTTCGCGCAGAATTCGTCAGATGCGGAATTTCTTGCCTTTGTGCGCGCTGATCCGCTGCAATCCCGGCGTATTCACGTGAGCTGGGTGGGGGCGCTGCGGCGCTGGTTGGCGGCCTTGCCGATCGCTGACCTCGGCGTCGGGCCGGCTTTGTTGGTGCAGGGCGATGCGGATGGCACGGTAGACTGGCGTTTCAATTTACCGTGCTACGGGCAGCTGTTTCCGGGGCTGAGGATTGAGCTTGTGCATGGCGCGGGGCACCAGTTGGCGAATGAGTCGGCGAGGGTGCGGGAGAAGTATTTGAGGCAAGTGGATCGGTATTTGGGGTGGCGGGTTGGTTGAGGCTTTTGGCGCGCAGCGCCAGACCGGTGCGAAGTGCAGACGCGCTGCTGCAGTGCGGCGCAACAGGTGCAATATTCACCGCGAGCAGACTTGATCCTGTCGTCTGCATTTGACATTATTGAATTTGCTTTCTCGCCACAACGTCGTTTGTTGGCGCAATAGTTACTCGGTAATTTTTATTGAATTGTCTAGGTTAGACTTGCGTCTCACGCACATAGCCTAGCAACAGAGATCAGTAATATGAGCACAAATACGATGTGTCGGGCCAGTGCCCTTTCCGTGGCCATTGCCAGCATTTTTCATCCAGCTTCTGTTATCGCGCAGGAAGGAGCTCTAGAGGAGGTGATCGTCACCGCCACTCGCCGCGCACAATCGATAAAGGATATTCCGATCAACATCACGGCGCTGTCAGCCGACATGATCGAGCGTGAGCGTCTGACTAACCTGGCGGATGTCTCGCGCAGGGTCCCGGGCATGACCGTAGTCGACCAAGGTGCCCGCGGCGGCGATATCCTGACGGTACGGGGCTTAAACGTGGACTCCCTCAATGCCTCCGAATTTCTCAACAACAGCGGTGGCGATACCGTTGCCACCTACTTTGGCGAGATTCCTCTGTACATCGACCTTAAGCTCAATGACATGGAGCGAGTGGAAGTGCTGATTGGCCCGCAAGGCACACTCTACGGCGCGGGCACGCTCGGAGGCGCAGTGCGCTTCCTTCCTCGCAAGCCCGACCCCGAAGCATTTGCCGCTGAGCTGCGCGGTGAACTGTATGATCTCAGTCAGTCCTCCAGTCAGGGGCTTGAAGGAGGCATCACGGTCAATGTGCCACTGATAAGCAATACTTTAGCACTACGTGCTTCGCTGGACGTCGTCGACGACCCGGGTTTTATCGACTACAATTTTCTCGTTCGAGAACCTGGTGTCTCGCTGCCGCAGCCGGATTTCTCCGATCCAGATGCAGTCAGCAGCAATCTGCGGCGACAGCAGGATGCCAACACAGAGGAAACCGTGTCCGGGCGTTTAGCCCTGGGTTACACCGGCGATTTGCTCGACGCCACCCTGACCTACTACTACCAGAACATGGATGTGGGCGCGCGCCAGATTAACCACCAGGAGGCCTTTGGCACTGGTGAGTATGAGTCTGCTCACCGCTACCTCGAACCAAATGAGCGGGAAAATCAATTGCTGGCCCTGGAACTGGTCGCCGACTTGGGCTTTGCCGAACTGACCTCCGCCACCGGCGTGTCTCGTTACGAAGAGCAGGGCCAGCGCGACCAGACCGACTTGTTACTCAACTTCGAGTTTGGCTACGAAGCTTTTCCGGCCTTTGCCGCCTTTACCCGGGAAGACGCGGAAGAAGACCGCTTTAATCAGGAGCTGCGCCTGGTGTCTACCGAAGCCGGTCCACTGACATGGATCGCCGGCTTGTTTTATAACGAGTATGAAACCGATGCTGTGTCGCAGGAGTTCGCTCCTGGCTTCGATCAGTTTGCAGTAGATAATTTTGGCGGCGTGCAGCTGCGCCCGGACGCCCTTGAGTACATCCAAACCACTACCACCGAGTTGACCGAAAGGGCCGTGTTCGGAGAAATCGGCTACCAGATTACCGAGGATTGGCAGGTGACGATCGGGGGGCGTTATTTCGAATACGAATATGATGCTAGCACCGGCTTTGATCTGCCGTTGCTAAACACGGTGTTCTTCGGCAGCCCTCCGGATTTAATCGATCTGGCGGTGCAGGCCAACAGCATTGATGACGATGGTAGCCTGTTCAAGTTCAATACCTCGTATCACCTCACCGAGGACATCATGGGTTTCTTCACCGTCAGCGAGGGCTATCGCATCGGCGGCCTTAATTCCGTTCCTGAATGCCCCGACCCGATCCCTCCGGGTGTGCAAAATGTCTGCGCGCTGCCGGACGAGATCTTGATTGAGCCGGACAAAACGGTGAATTATGAGCTGGGCTTACACTCCCAGTTCGGAGACGCACTGTTGTTCAACGCCTCCTTGTTCTACATCGAATGGGATGACATTCAGGTCGCGGATGTTACCGCCAATGGCGGTCTGCCTATCCTCACCAACGGTAACTCGGCCCGCAGCCAAGGTATCGAAGTGGCCGGCCAATGGCTGCTCAGCGACCGCATCATTCTTGTGGGCTCCTATGCCTACATCAACGCTGAGCTCGCGGAAGATGCACCCGGCCTGGTGGATGGCGTCGATGCATTCGATGGCGACCGGCTAGCGGGCACTCCGGAACACCAGGGCAGCCTAGCACTCAATTACGCTGTGCCCATCGGTAACGGCAGGGAACTGGAGTTGGATTGGTCGATGACCGCGACTAGCGATGTCCTGACCAAGGTTGGCGAGCGCAATAATGGCGAGAGCCTGCCTGGCTACGCTCTGCATAATATCTCGGCGACCTGGTTCAGGGACGATTGGACCGTGACTCTTTACTCTGACAATGTGTTTGATAAATATGCGGAGACTTCGGTGCGCCAAGACAACAGTTTTGTCCGCGACGTCAGTGGCGTCGATCTGCGCCGCTATTTCAAGAACGTCAACCGGCCACGGCAGACGGGCTTGAGGGTAGTCTACCAGTTCTGACAACGTCGATGCTCCTGAAGCGACTTCATCAACAGGCGGAACAGGCCCTGAGTGAAGGCCGCCCGCAAGAGGCTCACTCACTGTGCCTCGAGGTTCTCCGGGTCCAGCCCCGGCACTCGGGCGCATGGTTTCTGTGCGGAGTGATCGCCGCAGACAACGGCCGGTACGAGCAGGCGCTGGAGATTTTTGTCCGAGCCTGCAAGCTGGCGCCAGACAATCCGGCCTACTCAGCCGAAATTGGCAAAACGCTCATTGTCCTGAGCCGTTACGGGGAAGCTCTGGCCGCCGCCGAGTGTGCCCTTGCCCTGGGCCCCAAGCTGGTCACCACCTGGAATACTTTGGGTGGTGTTTTTAGTTATGCCGGAGAACACAAGCGCGCGCTTTACTGCTTCAGGTCGGCGGGTACTCTGCTGGAGAGCGGGGTCGGTAGTGGGCTGAGCCACATATGGAAAGCGGACCTCTACTTCAACCTGGGTACATGCTCCCGGTTTTGCGGCGAGTTTGACGCTGCTGAACAAGCGTTGGAACGAGCTATTCAGCTGCAATCAACACACTTCCTCGCCCATGCAACGCTTGCCCAACTGCGTCATCAATGCGCTGACAACCACCACCTTGCTCGCCTGGAACCGCTGCGTGGACGAGTGTGCAGCGCCGAGGACCAGCTAAGCCTCGGTCATGCGATCGCCAAGGAACGGGAGGACCTAGGGGACTACGCTGCCGCCTTCTCTGCCCTGCAGTGGGGTAAATCGCGGATGCGTCGCGAGCAGTCTCACAGCGTGGCTGCTGATGAAGCATTGCTGGAGTCGACGCGGGCACTGTTTGATCAAGCCAGCTTCGCCAGCGCCCCGCCAGGCGTGAACAGCGCCGAACCAATCTTTATCGTCGGCATGCCGCGCACTGGGACTACTCTGGTAGAGCGGATCCTTGGCGGACACAGCCGGGTCTTCGCCGCTGGCGAGTTGCCTCATTTTCCTCTCGCGGTGAAACGCCTTGGAGCAACTCCCGGTAGCGAGGTCCTCAATCTGGATACCTTGCGCGCAGGTCTGGCGGTGGACCCGGCTACACTCGGTAGACTTTACTTGGAGAGCACGCGTCCCCGTACAGGCCACCGATATCATTTTATTGACAAGCTGCCGCTGAATTTTATCTATCTGGGTCTGCTCCGGCGCGCCCTGCCTCGCGCCCGCTTCATCTGCCTGCGCCGCAACCCGCTTGACACCTGTGTCAGCAACTACCGGCAGCAGTTTTCCAGCAACTTTCCCTACTATCGCTACGCTCTTGATCTATTGGACTGTGGCCGCTATTACCTCGCCTTCGACCGGCTGATCCGACACTGGCAGGCGGTTCTGCCTGGCGGGCTGCTACAAGTCCAGTACGAGCAGCTGGTCACCGAGCCCGAAGCCCAGACCCAACGCCTGCTGGCTTGGTGCGAGCTGCCTTGGGAGCAATCCTGCCTCGCTTTCGAGCAGCGGCGGGAAGCGGTTGCCACCGCCAGCGCGGTGCAAGTCCGGCGCGGCATCTACCGCGACAGCTTGCAGCGGTGGCGCCAATACGCCGACGAGGTTCAGCCGCTGCGGGACCTGCTGCAAAGGGCAGGGGTTGTCGATGCCTGAGGTGAGGCGCAGGCCAAGGCTGCGTTCGAGGGCTTGAACGACGGTGTCTGGGTGGTTGACGCTGAGCACACCCGATACGGTGAGCGCGGCCACTTCACGGCTGCCCACAACGATACGGGTGCTGGAATAGCGGGCCAATTCGTTAGCGAGTTTGGCAACTGTGAGCGCATCAGCGGCAATTTCACCGCGTTGCCATGCCATGACCCGTGAGGTGTCCACGGTGTGGCTCGCGCTGAGCCCACCGCTGCGTGTAGCCTGCAGTTATTCATTGGCACCGAGTAAAACACTCTGTGCAGGGCGGCCAGCCAATGTCTGCATGATTGCTGGCGCTGCGCGGGTGCAACGCGCTGAGGCCCTGCCAGCGGCAGATAGCGCATACTGCCCGGGTCGTCCCGTAGCTCAGGCATCAGGTCCATGGCCTGACGATGGCCGTTGTGTGCGACCAGCCACAGGGCGAAGTCACGATGGTCCTGCTCGGTGGCTTCGCCCCGAAAACGGGCAATCCATACGAGGGCGGCGTCGCAATGTTGCCCAAACTGTGGCGTGAACGTCTGGTTCATTGATTCCCTATCGTCCACCGGTTGTTTCTTTCCGGGGTGCGAGCACCACCCAGTGCGGTGCGCATTCTCTTGCTATGATTTGTCAGTGTCACGAGGGAGCTTGAAGTTCCCTCAACAGCAGCGAAGATTAGGGTCGATTTTTCCGCCCACTCAGAATGTATTTGGGGGAAACGGCACTGCCGTGGTCTGTTACCAGCTGCGCAAGGAACTGATTCTTGCTGTTTGCTACGACGGTGATGGCAACTCCCTCACAGAACCGCAACCTAGAATAGTACGCGACTGCGGATTGTGCCGTCTATGCTCGCCAGTTTCTCCAGGGCGACGTCGGAGTACTCCGCATCGACATCAATCACCACATAGCCCACCGCTTCATTGGTTTGCAGAAACTGCGCTGAGACGTTGATGTTGTATTCGGAGAAAACCCGGTTGATGGCGCTCATCACCCCGGGCACGTTGTGGTGGATGTGCAGCAGGCGGTGGCTGCCCTCGTGTTCCGGCAAAGCCACCTCGGGAAAGTTGACCGATGAAGTGGTAGTGCCCGTGTCGCTGTAGCGCGCGAGTTTTTCCGCGACTTCTACGCCAATGTTCGCCTGTGCTTCGACCGTGCTGCCGCCGATGTGCGGGGTGAGAATGACGTTATCAAAAGCGCGTAATGGCGAGATGAACTCTTCATCATTGGCGCGTGGCTCCACTGGAAAGACGTCTATACCCGCGCCGCCCAGGTGCCCACTGTGCAGGTTGGCGGCCAGCGCATCGATATCCACCACCGTGCCGCGAGAGGCGTTGACGAGGATGCTGCCTTGCGGCATCTGCGCCAACTGCGCCGCACCGATCATATTGCGCGTGCCGCGCGTCTCCGGTACGTGCAGGCTGACCACGTCAGATTGCGCCAGCAGCTGGTCGAGGGAGGGCAGCTGGCGGGCATTGCCCAGCGGGAGTTTGCTCACCACGTCACAAAATTGCACTTGCATACCCAGGCCCTCGGCGATGACCCCAAGCTGCATGCCGATATTGCCATAACCCACGATGCCCAGCCGCTTGCCGCGAACTTCATAAGCGTTGGTGGCGCTTTTCTGCCATTCGCCGCGGTGTGCGGCAGCGTTGCGTGCGGCCACGCCGCGCAGCAGCAGAATGGCCTCGGCGATTACTAGCTCAGCCACGCTGCGCGTGTTGCTGAAAGGCGCATTGAATACGGCAATGCCGCGGCGTATGGCGGCGTTCAAGTCCACCTGATTGGTGCCGATGCAGAAACAGCCCACGGCGACCAGCTTGCGCGCCGCATCAAACACGTCTTCGGTAAGCTGGGTGCGCGACCGAATGCCGACAAAGTGCGCGTTGGCGATGGCGGCCTTGAGGTCATCCGGTGCCAGTGCTTTCTGGTGTTGCTCGATGTTGTCATAACCGGCAGCGCGCAGGGTGTCGACAGCGGACGGGTGGACCCCTTCAAGGAGCAGGAACTTGATCTTGCTTTTTTTCAGCGACTTGGGCGCCATGTCGGTTGATCCTCCCTGAGCACGATTAAACGGGCACATATGCTATCATATTTGGCCTTGTTTGAGTCTGCCTAAAACCCCAGAGCGGAGTACCCCTGTGTCGACAATGAGCCCCGAAGTGTTGCAGGCGTTACAGGCCTGTATTGGCGCCGCGCGTGTTCTGACCGATGAAGAATCTCTTGTGCGCTATGGCCGCGATTGGACCCGTGTGCACACTCCGGCGCCTTCAGCGGTGGTGTTGCCGGGCAGCATCGACGAGGTGCAGGCGCTGGTAGCACTGGCAGTCAAACACGAGCTGGCTTTGGTGCCTTCGGGCGGCCGCACGGGCTTAAGTGCCGGTGCTGTGGCCTGCCGGGGGGAGGTGGTGGTGGCGCTTGATCGTTTGAATCAGATCAGCGATTTCAACCGTATAGACCGCACGGTGCGCTGTGGTGCCGGGGTGGTGACGGCGCAATTACAGGAGTTTGCCGAACAGCAGGGCCTGTTTTATCCGGTGGACTTTGCCTCCAGCGGCTCTAGCCAGATTGGCGGGAATATTTCCACCAATGCCGGGGGCATCAAGGTTATTCGCCACGGCATGACCCGCGATTGGGTGGCAGGCCTGAAAGTGGTCACCGGCAGCGGTGAGCTGTTGGACTTGAATCGTGGCCTGGTCAAGAACAACGCAGGCTACGACTTGCGCCAGTTGGTGATTGGGGCGGAAGGTACGCTGGGTATTGTGGTGGAAGCGACCATGCGCCTGGCGCGGCCGCCCAGGAACCTGACGGTGATGGTGCTTGGTGTGCCCGACATGGCCGCCGTAATGCGCGTACTGGAAACCTGGCAGGGGGCAATGGACCTCCACGCTTTTGAATTTTTCTCTGAGCTTGCTCTGCAAAAAGTCGTCGCTCATCAGGGCTTGCAGCGGCCTTTCGTGGAAGTCACCGAATTTTATGCACTGCTGGAATTCGAGCAGCAAACGGAGGCCGACCTCGAGCAAGCGATGGCGCTATTCGAGCACTGCCTCGAGCAGGGCTGGGTGATAGACGGTGTGGTTAGCCAGAGTGTTGCGCAGGCGCAGGCTCTATGGCGCTTACGCGAGGATATTTCAGAAACCATTTCGCGTTGGACGCCCTACAAAAACGACATTTCTACCACCATAGCCCAGGTGCCCGGCTTTCTTGCCGAAGTGGAAGCGGTGGTCAATGAGGCCTACCCGGACTTTGAGATTGTGTGGTTTGGGCATATCGGTGACGGCAATGTGCACCTGAATGTGCTCAAACCCGACGCGCTGCCGATGGCAGATTTCCAGCAACGCTGCGGTGCCGTGAGCCGCTGGGTGTTCGAGATCGTGCAGCGCTATCAGGGCAGTGTGTCAGCAGAGCACGGCGTTGGTCTATTGAAAAAAGACTACCTGCACTACAGCTGTTCGGCGGCCGAAATTGCGCTCATGAAACAGATCAAGCAGGTGTTTGACCCGCAGGGCATCATGAATCCCGGAAAGATATTTGACCTGTAACCGCGCCCTCAGAGGGCGCGCAGTGTTTCTACGCCGTTGCTGGTACCCAGCAGCAGGATGTCCGCCGGCCTAAGCGCAAACAGCCCGTTGGTGACCACACCGGTGATGTTGTTGATTTTCGCTTCCATCGCCAGCGGCTGGGGTATGGAAAAGTTGTGTACGTCGAGGATCACATTGCCGTTGTCGGTGACCACACCTTCGCGATAGACCGGGTCGCCGCCCAATTTGACCAGCTCTCGTGCCACATGGCTGCGTGCCATGGGGATGACCTCCACTGGCAGCGGGAATTGGCCCAGGGTATGCACGAGTTTGCTGCCATCGGCAATGCAGATAAAAGTGCGTGCCACGGCGGCGACAATTTTTTCACGGGTGAGCGCCGCGCCGCCGCCCTTGATCAGCTGTAAAGCAGAGTTCGTTTCATCGGCGCCGTCGATATAGAAGTCGACCTGGCCGACGGCGTTTAAGTCCCCTACCTGAATCCCGTGTTGCCGCAGCCGCGCCGCGGATGATTCGGAGCTGGCCACGGTGATGTTGATATCACCGCGAAGCCCGGCAAGCAGGTCAATAAACACATTTGCGGTGGAGCCGGTGCCAATCCCGAGCACCGTATCGCGCTCAAGGTGCGGCTTGATAAAATCAAGGGCAGCCTGTGCAACCGCCTGCTTGAGCGCATCTTGTGTCATTGCTGTTTGCCTGTCTGCCCGAGAGGTATGCAGTATAAAGCATAAGGGGCTGAGCTCGGCGCAGTGCAGGAAAAAACCGGGCAGTACCGTGATCATTGCTGAAAATCCTTGCCAGCTACATTATCATGACAGGTTCATTTCTTATTGGATGGTCCTCATGCCGCAGTCGTACATCAAGCGCATTCTCGACGCCCGCGTTTACGATGTGGCGCGTGAAACGCCGATCGACGAGGCCATGTTGATGTCGCGACGGCTGGGTAATCGCGTGCTCTACAAGCGGGAAGACCTGCAGCCGGTGTTTTCCTTCAAGCTGCGCGGCGCCTACAACAAGATGCAGAAATTGACGCCAGAGCAGCTTGCCTGTGGTGTGGTTACCGCCTCTGCCGGCAACCATGCCCAAGGCCTGGCCATGGCGGCACAGCATATGGGGGTTAAGGCGACGATTGTTATGCCGCGCACCACGCCGGCGATTAAAGTTGATGCCGTAAGGAACCGCGGCGCCAAGGTGGTGCTGCATGGTGACACTTTTGATGAAGCCTCGGTTTACGCCCAAAAGCTGGTGGCAGAAAAGTCCTTGGTCTTTGTGCATCCCTTCGATGACCCTGATATTATTGCCGGGCAGGGCACTGTGGGCATGGAAATTGTACGTCAGTTGCAGCGGCCGCTGGATGCGATTTTCGTTCCGGTGGGCGGCGGCGGCCTGCTCGCCGGCGTTGCCGCCTACGTTAAATACGTTTGGCCGGAAACTCGCCTGATTGGTGTTGAGCCGGAAGATGCCGCTTGCCTGCAGCTGGCGCTGCGCAAAGGCCGCCGCGCTGTGCTGCCAGAGGTGGGCTTGTTTACCGATGGCTGCGCAGTGGCGCAGATCGGCAAGGAAACCTTTCGCGTGATCCGCACTACCGTCGATGAAGTGATCACCGCCAGCACCGACGAAATCTGCGCGGCCATCAAGGATATTTTTGAAGATACCCGAGGCATTGCCGAACCGGCTGGGGCCCTGGCCTTGGCGGGTTTGAAGAAGTATGTGGAAACCACGGGTGTGCGCGGCCAGGATCTGTTGGCGATAGTCAGTGGCGCCAACACCAACTTCGACCGTCTGCGGTATATCTCTGAGCGCACGGAAATTGGCGAGCAGCGCGAGGCCGTCATCAGCGTAACGATTCCGGAGCGCCCGGGCAGTTTCCGCGCTTTCTGTAGCGCTCTGGGGCGGCGCAACATTACCGAGTTCAACTACCGCTATTCTGATGCCGGCGCGGCGCTGGTGTTTCTTGGCTTGTCGGTGATTCCTGGCGGCACGGACCTCTCGGATCTTCTGTCCAGCCTGTCCGAACAGGGCTACGCCACGGAGAATATGACCGATAACGAAATGGCCAAGCTGCATGTTCGGCATATGGTGGGTGGCCGTGCACCGGCGGACCTCACCGATGAAGTGGTGTTCCGCGTGGAATTTCCCGAGCGCCCCGGCGCGTTACTGCGCTTTTTGTCCGGGTTGGGGCAACGCTGGAATATTTCCCTGTTTCACTACCGCAATCATGGCGCTGCGTACGGGCGCATTCTGCTGGGCGTGCAAGTTCCGCGCGCCGAACGCAAAGCTTTTCGTCAAGTATTGGATGGCGTGGGCTACCCCTGGTGGGACGAAACCGCTAATCGAGCCTACCAGTTATACCTCGGGCAACCCCAAAATGGGGTAGATGGCGGCTCTTGAGGGGCAAAATCTGGACAATTTGGAGATTTCAGGGTTTTCATTGGACGGATGCTGGGCTAGACTTGGCCAACTTTGTGAAATAATGCCAAAAATCGTGAAAGTTCACGGTTTGGGGAGTTTTGCAGCTTGGTTAGGGCCCGGGTACTCAATGGGTATCTGTAATAATCGAAAGAGCGTCGCCGTGAAAAGTAAGCCTGATTTTTTATTAGTACTCGCTGCTGCCTTTGCCATCGGTGTGTTGGTAACCATGCTACTGCCGTTGTCCTCGAGCGATTCTGTTGCCGCTCCAGCTTCGGAGCTGCAGGCCGGCGTTATCATCGAAGAGTAATTGGCACACTTAGGGCACCCGGAATACCCCTTTGCCCAGACGCAGCTCATCCCGGCACTTCACTACTATTTATTAACACGCTCCTCAGGTAGACAAGCGTTGCAGCCCCGTCTCTGTTAGTACGTACTCCAAGCCCACATCCCAGCGCTCCATGGCAAGGCCTGTGATTTCTTGGCACTGGTAGGCCAGGCCAACGTACCGTGGTCCCTCAACGCTGGCCAATGTGCGGTCATAAAAGCCACCCCCCATCCCCAGGCGGCAGCCGTCGCGCTGCCAGCCCACCACCGGTAGAATGAGAACGTCCAGGCCGGAAACGGGGTGTTCGGGGCAGTTTTGCCCGGGTTCGGGAATATTGAAGCGGTTGTTCAGCAAGGGTTGATCTGGCAGCCATGCCCGGAATACCAGAGTGCTTCCCGGGGCGAGAACGGGCAGATAGACCTGCTTGTTGTGTTTGCGGCAGAGCTGAATGAGCGCAGTGGTGTCAATCTCCCCATCGTTGGGCCAATACAGCGCAACACGCTGTGCCGCGGCCCAGCCTGGTAGGCGGGTGATGTGTGCAGCAGCGCTGGCTGCGGCGGCAGCTCGAAAGGTGGCGTCCAGAGCGCTGCGGCGGCTGCGAAGCTTGCGCCTCAGGGCGGCACGATCGCCTGCATCAGTGGACATAAAAAAGGTGGATTCCCGGCATGGCGTTGGCAGAGTTGCCCTGAACCCGACGGTTCAAGGAGGAGGCTCCTGCGCTGTATCAGGCGTTCCGGTCAGCGCCGGACATGCACACCAACAGCAACGAGGAACTTCCAGGTATAGACTTATCGGCTCGAGGACTGTCTGCCTGGCGCCTATGCCAGGGATCCGGGAGCAAGTATACACGATATGCTTACGCAGCTGGCTGAATTAGCTGATTTCCAGCTGTCGTAACTGATGCAACGCTTCATCCAACTTGCGCTGCAGGCCGGTGATTGCCGCGGCATCAACATCACCGGCAATGGCAGGCGCTGCGCCTTGCCCGGCGGCTTTGAGTAGTTCATGGCTAATGTTCAGTGCGGCCATCACTGCAATGCGCTCAAGGCCAATGACCTTACCGGTATCGCGAATGGTGCGCATTTGTTTGTCTAGGTAGCGTGCAGAAATAATTAGCTCCGCCTGCTGGTCTTCCGGGCAGGCAACTTGATATTCCTTGTCCAGAATATGCACCGAAACGGTGTTGACCGTACTCACTGGCGTTGCTCCATGGATCGCAGGCGAGCGATCATTGCTTCCACTTTGATGCGCGCGCGGTCGTTCTTGCCGACTAAGTCCTGGCGTTCAAGATGCCAGCCGTCATTCTCGCGTTGCAGGCGCTGGTTTTCCCGATTGAGCTCCCGACACAGGGCGATCAATTCGTCTATTCTGGACTCCAGAGTCTGGAGTTGGGTATCTGCCATGACGTGCTACTTGGGCTGTCTGGATATAGCGCTTACTATAGTGCCGGTCGAGAGACAGGTCAACGAAGCAAAAGTTTTTAAATTTCAAAGGCCTGCCGCTTCTTTCGTAGTATCCAGAAGAGGTGTGCCAAATGTTTGTGCGAAAAAAATGGCACGCAAGGAGTAATGCAGATGTTCGACCGGCTGCCGGGTGATACCGGGTTGTTTGACTTTGACGACGTAGCAGACCAGTTACTGGAGCAGGGTATTGCGCTGTCCCCGGCCGAAGTGCATGGCTGTTTGGTGGGATTGTTGGCGGCCGGGCACGACCCGGAGCCCGGTGCCGGGCTCAACGCATTGAATGAAGCCCTGGAGCTGGACTTGCACGGTGAATTGGCTGATGAAGTGATGCAGCTTTACGCGCAGTGCAATGAAGCCCTGGTAGAAGACGTGTTTGACTTTTCCCCGCTGCTGGCCGACGAAGCTCACGAGCTGGCGGTGCGCACGGAATCTCTGGCAGACTGGTGTCGCGGATTTCTCACCGGGTTTGCGCGCACCATTGCCACGGCCGGTACCGGCGGTGAAACCTTGCCCGGCGATAGCACCGAAATATTGCGCGACTTCGCGGCGATGGCCCAGGCCAGTACAGATGAGCATGATGAAGACGACGATGAGGCTGAAAACAGCTACTTCGCGCTGGTCGAATACCTGCGGGTGGCAGCGGTGAACGTGTTTCTCGACACTCGCGCGCGCCAGGAAGATCGTGAGCGTTCGGCCAAGGGTAAACCCGGTGCATTGCATTGAGGGAAAGAGCGTGACGATACGACTGGGTGTTGGCTTTGGCCGTAGCGTGCGCGGGCCAGCCGCGTGAAGATCGGCCGGCAGGAATTTGCGCGTCGCCGCCAACGCCTGATGGCGCTCATGGAGCCCAACAGCATCGCCATAATTCCCGCAGCACGCGAGCAGTTGCGCAGCCGGGATACGGAGTATCCATTCCGTCAGGACAGCGATTTTCACTACCTGTGTGGGTTCCCCGAGCCGGAGGCGGTGTTGGTGCTGATTCCTGCGCGAAAGCACGGTGAATATGTGCTGTTTTGTCGCGAACGAGACCCAACGCTGGAGCTGTGGCACGGTTATAGAGCTGGCCCCGAGGGTGCCTGCAGTGAATACGCCGCTGACGATGCATTCCCGATCGGCGACATCGACGACATTCTGCCTGGCCTGCTGGAGGGCCGGGACCGGGTCTACTATTCCATGGGCCGCAGCGCCGACTTTGACCGCCGCATCATGGCGTGGGTTAATCTGATTCGTAGCAAGGAAGCCAGCGGCTCCGTACCCCCGGGCGAGTTCACTGATCTCGATCACATGCTGCACGATTTGCGCCTGAAAAAAAGCGCAGCCGAATTGCGCTTGCTGGCTCACGCTGGTGAAATTACCGCCAAGGCTCACTGCCGGGCAATGCGCCGTGCTGCCGCCGGCGTGTTTGAGTATCAGCTGGAAGCAGATTTGCTGCATGAATTTGCCGAGGGCGGCGCGCGTTTTCCCGCTTATCCTTCCATCGTGGGAAGCGGCCCCAACAGCTGCGTCCTGCACTACACGCAAAATGCGCGGGCCATGCGCAAAGGCGAATTGGTGTTGATTGACGCCGGGTGTGAGTATCAGGGCTATGCCGCCGACGTCACGCGTACCTTTCCGGTGGATGGCCGCTTCACTCGCCCGCAGCGTGCTATTTACAATGTGGTATTGGAGGCCCAGCGGGCGGCCATTGCCGAGGTGCGCCCGGGTAACCATTGGAACGCGCCTCATGAGGCCACGGTGGAGGTCATCACCCGTGGCCTGCGCGATCTTGGCTTGCTGCAAGGTGAGGTGGCGTCGCTCATTGCCGATGAGGCGTATCGTCCGTTTTATATGCATCGGGCGGGCCACTGGTTGGGTTTGGATGTGCACGATGTGGGTGACTATCGGGTGGCTGGCACCTGGCGCCAGCTTGAGCCGGGCATGGTGCTTACCGTGGAGCCAGGCATTTATATAGCCCCGGACAATACCGCTGTAGCGCCCCGGTGGCGTGGTATTGGTGTGCGTATCGAGGATGACGTAGTGGTCACTGAGCAGGGCTGTGAGGTGCTTACCGATCAGGTGCCCAGTGACCCGGACGCAATAGAGCGGCTGATGGCCGGGGGGCGGTGATGAGCGAGCGCGATGTCGTTATTGCTGGCGGCGGCATGGCCGGCATCAGCCTCGCGCTGGCACTTGCGAAGCGGCTTCCCGCGCACTGTCGAATTACGTTGGTTGAAGGCTTTGCCTTGCCACCTGCAGTGGCGACTGCCCCTGACTATCACCCTTCTTTCGACGCTCGCTCTACAGCGCTGAGCTATAGCTCCGAGCGCATCTATCGGTCGCTGGGGCTGTGGCCGTTGCTGCAGCGCTGGCTCAGCCCTATTGAAACTATTCACGTGTCCAGCCGCGGCCACTTTGGTAGCACGCTGCTGCGCGCTGCGGACTATGGTTGGCCGGCACTGGGCCACGTTGTTGAAAACGCCTGGCTGGGCCAGGCCCTGCTGCATGCCTTGCGTGCGGAGGGCCGGGTGGAGTTGCTGAATCCGGCCCGCGTGGTGGCAGCACAGCCGACCCGTGAGGGTGTGGCGCTGACGCTGGAAGGGGAGGCACCTCACAGTTTGCACGCGGCGCTGTTGGTGGTGGCCGATGGCGCAGACTCGGGCTTGCGTGAGCGCCTGGGTGTGGCCGCGACCGAAAAGTCCTACCGCCAGCATGCCTTGATCTGCAACGTGGGAACCGCCGAGGCTCACGCAGGCTGCGCGTTTGAACGTTTTACCGATGAAGGGCCGCTGGCGCTGCTGCCGCTGCTGGCTACTGTCGGCGTTCCCCATCGCAGTGCCCTGGTCTGGACCTTGCCGCCGGAGCGCGCCTTGCACTTGCTTGAGTGCCCGGAAGACGAGTTTTTGGCGGCACTGCAGCAACGCTTTGGCTATCGCCTCGGCCGCCTGCAGCAAGCGGGTGCGCGGCATGCCTACCCCCTCACTCTGCGCCACTGCGATGAGCAGGTGCGGGCGGGTATCGCGGTAATGGGAAACGCTGCCCATGCTCTGCACCCTGTGGCCGGACAGGGTTTTAACTTGGCGTTGCGCGATATCTGGGCCTTATGCGAGGTGTTGGCAGCTGGCATGGCCAAGGGCCAGAGCCCCGGTGCGCTGGCGGTATTGCAGCAATATCAGGCTCGTCAGCGCAGTGACCAGCGGCGCACCATCGAGTTCAGTGATCGTTTACCTGCGCTGTTTATGCACAACGACCCGATGTTGGCGCTGGCTCGTGACCTTGCCTTGTCCGGGCTCGACTGGGTGGCGCCTCTAAAGCGGGCTTTTGTAGCGCACGCTGCGGGCCTGGAAGCACTGGAGACGGCGCATGAGTGAATTGCCTCCCTGCGATATTGCTATTGTCGGTGCGGGTATCGCCGGCAGCGCTTTGGCCTTGGCGCTATCCGGGCATGGCCTGCGTATTGTGGTGATTGAGGCGCAGGGTGAAGATCGTGCGGTATTGCCGAACGCTGTGGCGCTGGGCGCTTTTGATCCGCGGGTGGTGGCGCTCAATCCGCGCTCTCGCTCGGTGCTGGAAAATCTGGGCGTTTGGCGGGCGGTCGCTGACTACCGTCTTTGCGCATATCGCCATATGACCGTATGGGATGCGGATGGCACTGGGTCCGTGGACTTTGACAGCGCAGATATAGGCGCTGCCGCGCTCGGCTATATTGTGGAAAATCGTGCCTTGGTGCGCGCTTTGCTGGATGGGCTAAGAGCCTGCGCGGATGTGCGCCTGTTGGCCCCGGAGTCCTTGGTCGAGTGCGTGCGAGATACGCAGGGCCGGGTAACACTCACGCTGGCGTCTGGCGCGCAGTTACAGGCCGGCTTGGTGGTTGCTGCCGATGGTGCACTGTCTCGAGTGCGCGAACTGCTCGATTTTCGAACCCGTGAGTGGGACTACGGCCATCATGCCTTGGTGGCTACGGTGCAGGTTGAGCGGCCCCATGCGGCTACCGCGTGGCAGCGCTTTCTGCCCACCGGGCCGCTGGCATTTTTGCCCTTGCCCGGTACCGATGATGCGCATTATTGCTCCATTGTCTGGTCGCTGGAATCATCACTGGTAGAGGGCCTGCAGGCGTTGGATGACAGCGAGTTCTGCGTGCGCCTTGAGCACGCTTTTGAGGGTCGTTTGGGGCGCGTATTGGCCTGTTCACAGCGTTATGCTTTTCCCTTGAGGCAGCGCCATGCGGTGGACTATGTGCAGCCCGGCGCGGCCTTGGTCGCGGACGCCGCACACACCCTGCATCCGCTTGCCGGGCAGGGTATCAATCTTGGCCTGCAGGATGTGGCGGTGCTGGCGGAGGAAGTGCTGCGCGCGGCCGAGCGCGGTGAAGCGCTGGGCAGTATGGATGTCTTGCGTCGTTATCAGCGCAGGCGGAAAGGCGAAAACTTGGCGATGATGGCGGCGATGGACGGTTTTAAGCGGTTGTTTGAACAGCCTGGTTTGCCCCTGCGCTGGCTGCGCAATGCGGGGTTGCGCGGGGTTGATCGTGCCGGCCCCTTGAAACGGCATTTGATGCGCCAAGCCATGGGCCTCGCGCCCGGCGAATAGCCGTGCTGCCATTCCGCCTGTTTGCTCAACGCATTGTGTTTCGGGGGCCTCCCGGTAAAATGCGCGTACGCCAGTGCCGGACATCCCCGGTCACCGCACAAGAGGATGCACAATGAGTCAGACCCCAAGTGAATTGAAGTATGCCAGCAGCCACGAGTGGGCCCGCCTGGAAGAAGACGGCACGGTCACGATTGGTATTACCGACCATGCACAGGAGGCGCTGGGCGATGTTGTTTTTGTCGAAGCGCCGGGTGTAGGCGACCATCTAGCCGCCGGTGATGAGGCCGGCGTGGTAGAGTCGGTGAAGGCTGCATCTGACATTTATGCGCCCATTAGCGGCGAGGTCATCGCTGTTAACGAGGCGCTGGAAGACGAGCCGGAAACGGTCAATGCAGATCCCTACAACGACGGCTGGTTCTTCCGCCTGCAGCCCGACGACACCAGCGAACTGGACAAGCTGCTTAACGCCGAGGACTACGCCAACCACTGTGCTGACGAGTGAGTAACGATCTGTTTCTGCGGCCTGGTGCGGATCGGCGCCTGGCTGCAGGGCATCTTTGGGTATTTTCTAACGAAGTTGACGTTCAACGCAGCCCGCTGCAAGCGTTTGCTGCCGGCGACCTGGTGCAGGTGCGGCGCTCAACCGGTGCGCTGCTCGGTTCGGCCTATATGGAGCCGCAGGCGCTGATTTGCGCCCGCCTATATGCGCATGGCCTGGACCAGGTGCTGTCCAGCCATTGGCTGCAGGCATTGGTCGCGAGGGCTTTGGCGAGCCGTGAAGCGCTGCTTCCCGGTGGCTGCTACCGTTTGATTTACGGTGACAGTGACAGCATCCCCGGCCTCGTGGTTGACCGCTTCGGTGACTATTTGGTGATGCAGTTTCACAATGCAGGCATTGAGCGCCATGAAGCGGCGGTGATTGACGCGCTGGTCAAGGTTCTGCAGCCCGCAGGCATTTTACTGCGTGCCGACAGCCGCAGCCGCCGTGAGCAGGGGCTGGCGGACCGCGTGGAAGTGGTGTTTGGGGAGGTGCCGGAGGTGCTTTCCCTGAGCGAAAACGGCGTGGAATTTGCCGCGCCGGTGTTGCGTGGGCAAAAAACCGGCTGGTTTTACGATCATCGCCTGGCGCGCGCCCGGCTGCGTGATTATGTGCCGGGCCAGCGGGTGCTGGACGTGTTCAGCTACATTGGTGGTTGGGGCATTCAGGCAGCGGCCTTTGGCGCCAGCGGCGTGCTCTGTGTCGACAGCTCGGCCACGGCGCTGGAGGGGGTTGTCGCCAATGCCAGCCTGAACCATCTCGAAGGCCGGGTTGAGGTGTGCCAAGGGCAGGCGGCCGATGTGCTGCAAACGCTGCGCAACGAGGGTGAGCAATTCGATGTGGTGATTATTGACCCACCAGCCTTCATCCAGCGGCGCAAGGACATCAAGAAGGGCATCAAGGCTTACCAGCGTATCAACGAGCTAGGGCTTGCGTTGCTGCGGCCCGGTGGGGTGTTGGTTGCCGCGTCGTGCTCAATGCACCTGTCGCGGGCGGATCTGTTGTCTGCTTTGCAGGGCGCGGCTCGGCGCAGCGGCTGTGAGTTGAGTGTGCTGGAACAGAGCGGCCAAGGCCCGGATCATCCGGTGCATCCGCTGATTCCCGAAACTGAGTATCTGAAGTCGGTGTTTGCGCGGCGCCTCACCCCCGCAGTGAAATAACCGGCCAGCCTGCCGTGGCGGCATGTGCCCTGAGTGTGGCGTCGGGGTCCACGGCGACGGCGAAATCGACGCGCTCCAGCAAGGGCAAGTCGTTGTGTGAGTCACTGTAAAACCAGCTTCCTGCCAGGTTCAGCTGTTGGGTTGCCAGCCAGGCCTGCAGGCGCAGCACTTTGCCCTGATGGTACGAGGGTATGCCGGTTGGCGCGCCAGTATAGCGCCCATCGACCAGCTCCGCATCGCAGGCCAGCAGGTCCTCAATGCCGAAAGCATCGACGATCGGCCGCGTGATAAAGTGATTGGTCGCGGTGATGACCAAGAGCCGGTGCCCCTGTTGCCGGTGGTTGGCAATCAGGGCCTGCGCCCGCGGCAGCATGATTGGCTCAATCTTCTCGCGCATGAATTGGCGGTGCAGAGGTGCCAGCTCTTCGGGGGAGCGCCCGCGCAGTGGGCCCAGCGCGAAGTGCAGGTAAGCGTCAATGTCCAGCTTGCCAGCCTGATAGTCGCGGTAGAAGCGTTCGTTATCGAGGGCGAAGCGGCCGCTGTCGACCAATCCCTGTTCGCAGACAAACTGGCCCCATAGGTGGTCGCTGTCGCCCTGAATCAGGGTATTGTCGAGGTCAAAAATAGCCAGTGTCATGGGTGCTCCAGTCTACCCGCGAGAATAGCGTGAGCGGCGGCCAGAGTAAATTTCTCAGACACCGGAAAGTGTGGAACAATAGTTGGTCGCATAATAAGGATGATATCCGGTGATCGATTCAGAGGGATTCAGGCCTAACGTTGGGATTATTCTTGCCAACGATGCAGGCCAGCTGCTGTGGGCGCGTCGTATTGGCGGGCGTGACGCGTGGCAGTTTCCCCAAGGCGGTATCAATCAGGGTGAGTCTCCCGAAGACGCGCTGTACCGGGAACTGAACGAAGAAGTCGGGTTGCTGCCCGATGCGGTGCAGGTGGTGGCCGAAACCCGCGGCTGGCTGCGTTACCGTTTGCCCCGGCGCTTTTTACGCAAAGAGCAAAAGCCCCTGTGCATTGGGCAAAAGCAAAAGTGGTTCCTGTTGCACCTGCGCGCAGGTGACGATGCGGTATGCCTGGACGCCAACCATAAGCCTGAGTTTGATCACTGGCAGTGGGTCAGCTACTGGTACCCGCTGAATCAGGTAGTGGCCTTCAAGCGGGAGGTGTATCGCCGGGCGCTGAAAGAGCTGGCGCTACCCTTGGCGCGCCTCACGGAAGCGGGCCGGTAATGGCAGCCATGATGTTGGAGACCCTGCGCAACATTGTGCAGGAGGTAAACGCTGCCGAGGGCCTCAACGACGCGTTGCAGATTATCGTCAAGCGCGTCCGTGATGCGATGGGCACCGAGGTCTGCAGTGTTTACATGCGCGATGAGTCTACCGGGCGGTTTGTTTTTTGCGCCACTCAGGGGCTGAACCCACTGCAAGTCGGCCACGCGAGCCTTGCGCCCGGCGAAGGCCTGGTGGGCTTGGTGGCGCAGCGCGAGGAACCGGTTAATCTCGAAGACGCAGAAAGCCATCCGAGTTTCCAGTTGCTGGAAGGCCTCGGCGAGGAACTGTTCCATGCGTTTCTCGGCGTGCCCATTATCCATCAGCGCGATGTACTGGGTGTGTTGGTAATCCAGCAGGCCCAGCGCCGGCGTTTTGATGAAAGCGAAGAAGCGTTTCTGGTCACCATGTCAGCGCAGCTGGCTGCGGTCATTGCGCACGCCCGGGTGACTGGTGCCGTGCAGCAACAGCTGTTGGGTGGTGCGGCCGCCCCCGCACGCATCAACGGTATTCCCGGCGCCCCGGGCGTGGCGATTGGCACCGCGATGGTGGTGTCACCGGTGGCGGACCTCTACGCGGTGCCGCGCAAGACCACGAGCAATCGGCGGCAGGAATTACGTGCTTTCAAGGATGCTCTGGCCAGCGTGCGTACGGATATTCAAGGTGTGTCAGACAGTCTGCGCAGCGAGATGAGTGCGGAGGACCACGCGCTGTTCGATGTCTATCTCGGCATTCTCGACGACTCCACCATCGGTGGCGAGGTTGCCGGCTTGATCAAAGCCGGGCAGTGGGCCCAAGGTGCGCTGAGTCAGGTGATGATTCGTCATATCCGCCACTTTGAGCGCATGGAGCACAGTTACTTGCGTGAGCGGGCTGTGGATGTGCGAGACCTCGGTACCCGAGTCTTGGGGTACCTGCAGGATGCCGCGCGCAGCGAGCAGATAGAGTATCCAGCGCAAACGATTTTGGTGGGCGAAGAGCTTACCGCCACCTCCCTCGCTCAAGTGCCGCGTGAGCAGCTGGTGGGCCTCATTTCGGTGCGCGGTTCCGGTAACTCGCACGTGGCGATTCTGGCTCGTGCCATGGGCGTACCTACGGTAATGGGCGCTGTTGATCTGCCCTACACTCGCCTGCAGGATCGCGAGCTTGTGGTCGATGGCTACAATGGCATCGTTCACCTCAACCCTCTGCCGGAAGTGCGCGCCCGTTTTCAGGATGTTGTGGATCAGGACCAGGCCGCATCGCGTGACCTTGAATCTCTGCGCGATTTACCCTGCGAAACGCTCGACGGGCACCGCATGCCGCTGTGGGTCAATACTGGCTTGATGGCCGATGTGACGCGCTCGCTGGAACAAGGCGCGGAAGGCGTGGGCCTGTACCGTACCGAAGTGCCCTTCCTGCTGCGCGATCGCTTTCCCAGCGAAGAAGAGCAGCGGCAGATCTACCGTGAGCAGCTGGCGGCGTTTGCACCGCGGCCTGTGACCATGCGTACCCTGGATATTGGCGGCGACAAAGCACTGCCCTATTTTCCGATTACCGAGGACAACCCTTTTCTGGGGTGGCGTGGCATTCGTGTAACCCTGGACCACCCGGAAATTTTTCTCGCGCAGGTGCGCGCCATGCTCAAGGCCAACGCGGGTTTTGGCAACTTGCGCATCATGCTGCCGATGATCAGCAACATTGCCGAGTTCGAAGAAGCTCTGAGCCTGATTCATCGTGGCCATCGTGAAATTGTACAGGAAGGCACCCAGATTGCACTGCCACCTATTGGTGTGATGGTGGAGGTGCCGGCGGCGGTCTATCAGGCGCGCGCTCTGGCCCGGCGCGCAGATTTCCTCTCGGTGGGCAGCAACGACCTGACCCAGTATTTGCTGGCAGTAGACCGCAACAATGCCCGCGTCGCCGATTTGTACCATGCCTACCATCCGGCGGTTTTACAGGCACTTTGTGCAGTCGCAGAAGCCGGCTTGGCGGAAGGGAAATCGGTGAGTATCTGCGGGGAGTTCGCGGGCGACCCTCTGGCGGCGGTGCTGCTGATGGCAATGGGTTACGAAGTGCTGTCTATGAACGCGACGTCGCTGCCCAAGGTTAAGAAGGCTCTGCGCAGTTTCACCCATGCAGAGGCGCTTGCAGTGTTGGCCGAGGTAATGCTGCTGGAGAAGGCCGACGCCGTGCAGCAGCGTTTGCAAGAGTTGATGGTGTCACGCGGCCTGCAGCAGTTTATTCACACGCCGCTGGCCTGAGCGGTGTGAAAACTGTGGTGGTTCTGCCCCACGGTATGGCCGCTGCGATCAAAATGTGTTTCCTGCCATTCAATCTTCAGCGACCCATGATTGTTGTGCGGCCGCTGCAGCCACAGCGTGGTGGTCGCGCGGGTGCCATAGTCTGGCGTCACGATAAACTGGGCAGACAGCCTGCGGTCCATCTGCGCACCGTGTTCCGAGGGGTGCAGTTCATGCTCGGCCGCGGGGCCGCGATTGGCAACGGTTGCGCCAAGCGTTGCGTGGTCTATAGCCTCCCCGGCAATGAGTTCAGCCAGCTGCGAACGCGCGCGAACAACCTTCGGCCAGGGTGTATCCAGGCGTTCGTTGCTTAAGCCGTAGATCCCGGGTGGTAGTGCGCGCGGGGGTTCACCTTGCAGGCGGTTACTGTAGTACCACAGTTCCTCGCCCGTCCCCAGCAGCAGGTTGAATCCCGCATAGTCCCCGGCGGCGATGGCCACGCGCTGCAAGTATTCGCTCGCCGTGATGTCCGATGCGAGATAGCCCAGCGGCAAGTCGCCTCGTGAGCGCTTGGCGGGGGCCGTTTGCGCGGGGTCCCGGAAGTTGGTGACGGCGGCAAAGCGCCCATATCGGGATACGCCCATCCAGGTGCCTCCCGCTTCCAAGTCACGGCCCGCAAGTAGTTCGGGGTGTCCGGGCCAGAAAGTCGATGGCGTGGTTGGCCGCTGATGAAATTCATCGCGATTTGCCGCCAGCACCAGGGGCTTTTGGTCGATAACTTTCCAGCCCAACACAATCAGGCACATAGCAGCAGCTCAGCGGGGTAGGCGGGTATCCTGCCATTGCCCGTGCCAATTGTGAATCATCGCCGCCTGCCGGATAATGCAATGCTTGTTCTTTGCACGGCGGCGGCAGTCGCTTCCGTCCGACGATAGAACCCCCAGTCAGGACCTTATGCCATGTTGTCTTACCCCGAAATTGACCCCGTAGCCATCTCTCTGGGCCCGGTGCAGGTACATTGGTATGGGCTGACCTACCTTGCCGGCCTTGCCTTTGCCTGGTGGCTGGGCGTTAGGCGCAGTGCGCGTCCGGATGTGCCGCTGTCGCGCGCACAGGTAGACGATCTGATCTTTTTCAGCGCGCTGGGCGTGGTTATCGGTGGCCGCCTCGGCTATGCGTTGTTCTACGGCGGTGAGCGCTTGCTGCAGGATCCGCTGTGGTTGCTGCAAGTGTGGCAGGGTGGAATGTCGTTTCACGGCGGTATGCTGGGTGTGATCGTCGCGGTGGCATGGTTTGCCCGCAGCCGCGGCGTCGCCTTTGGCGCGGTACTGGATTTGGCGGCCCTGCTCACCCCGATGGGCCTTGCGCTGGGCCGGCTCGGTAACTTTATTGGCCAGGAGCTGTGGGGCCGGCCGACAGATGTTCCCTGGGCAATGGTGTTCCCGGCGGATCCTTTGCAGCTGGCGCGGCATCCTTCGCAGCTTTACCAGTTCGCCCTAGAAGGCGTGCTGCTGTTGGTTGTTCTGTTGGTGTTTAGTGCCCGCCCACGGCCCATGTGGGCTATGTCCGGATTATTTGCGCTGGGTTACGGCTGCCTGCGCTTTATCGCAGAATTCTTTCGCCAGCCTGATGCGCATATCGGCTTTCAGGCGTTTGGCTGGATGACGCGCGGGCAGTTGTTGTGTTTGCCGATGATTGCCTTGGGCATCTTTTTACTGTGGTGGGCCTACCATCGACAGGCGCCCCACGCACCGGGGAGGTCGGCTAGATGAAACTGTATTTGGAATTGCTGCAGGACATTTTGGACAATGGCGCGGTGAAGGGCGACCGTACCGGTACAGGCACTTTTTCGGTGTTTGGTCGCCAGTTCCGCCACAACCTGGCGGACGGCTTTCCGTTGTTGACGACCAAGAAATTGCATTTGAAAAGTATTGTCAACGAGTTGCTCTGGTTTCTCAGCGGTGACACCAACACGCGCTGGCTGAAAGAAAACGGGGTGAGTATCTGGGACGAATGGGCGACCGAGGAGGGGGAACTGGGCCCCATCTACGGAGCGCAATGGACTGCCTGGCCAACGCGTGATGGCGATACGATTAATCAGCTGGATTATGTCGTACACTGTTTGCGGCATAACCCGGATAGCCGGCGCATCCTGTTTCACGGCTGGAACGTGGAGTTTCTGCCCGACGAAGCGCTGAGCCCGCAGGAAAATGTGCAGGCGGGGCGTATGGCGCTTCCTCCCTGCCATTTGTTGTACCAGTTTTACGTGGCTAATGGCCGCTTGTCCGCACAGCTTTATATCCGCTCCAGTGATTCTTTTTTGGGCTTGCCATACAACATGGCCAGCCTCGCGCTGTTGACCATGATGCTGGCACAGCAGTGTGACTTGGTGCCGGGGGAGATCATTATCTCTACTGGCGACTCACATATTTACAGTAACCACCTGGCTCAGGTTCGTGAGCAGCTGGCGCGCGCACCGCGGGTATTGCCCCGGCTGGAAATTCTGCGGCGCCCGCCGACCCTCTATGATTATCATTTCGAGGACTTCCGTTTGCACGGTTACGACCCCCATGCGCATATTTCCGCGCCGGTGGCGGTGTAGCGATGTCTGTGCGTGTCGCCCTAATGGTGGCGGTTGCGGCTAACGGCGTTATTGGCCGCGAAAATGCGCTGCCATGGCATCTCCCGGAAGACCTGCAGCATTTTCGCCGTACCACCATGGGCAAGCCCATTATTATGGGGCGCAAGACTTTCGACTCGATTGGCCGCCCTCTGCCGGGCAGGCCTAATATTGTCGTAACGGGCACTCCGGGCTGGTCGGCCGAGGGTGTGTCGGTGGCTGGTTCAGTGCCCGCCGCTCTGCAGCGGGGGCGGGAGCTCGCCCTGTCAGCAGGCGTGGATGAACTGGTGGTCATCGGTGGGGCGACCATTTACGCCGCCGCGCTGCCCCTTGCCGACCGGCTGTATGTTACTGAAGTTCACGCCGATGTTGTGGGAGACACCTGGTTTGCGCCGGTTGATGGCGCACTATGGAAAGAAATATCACGGGAGGACCACTCACCCTCCAGTGATAACCCCTATCCCTACGCGTTTGTGTCATACGAGCGGCGCTGAAGGGCATTTTTTGCACTTACTTGACCCGAACAAATGTTACTTTCGAGCTTTTAGCTCGCATAGAGTGTCACTGATCTACTCAATTTCGGAAAATGATGTCGTGTCTTTGGCTGTTTGATTGAAAATGCCGGGGTATTGAGTTTAAATTCTGCACCTCGGTTTACCGGCGTTCAAAATTTCTCTATAAACGCAGTAACAACCTGAATAGTACAGAATCACGCTATCTCAGCACTGAATCACTCTTGTTGGAAATAGGAAGCACAATTCCCATGACTATGCATCGATT
>JANQUV010000058.1:82531-90101 GCA_030730585.1 Haliea sp. | reverse complement strand
AAACAGGCATAAAATTGCTCTATCAGCCCGCAACCGCTAACATTAGCCTGCTATAAATTTTTAAATTGTTAAGTGAGAAGCAATGAGGAATCTACTACTGGTATTCACTCTCCCCATAACACTTGTAATCGGGATTTTCGGCCTGATTTTGGGGTTTTCTATAATTTTTTTTAAGCTATTAAAAAGAATAACGATACGAGGTCCGAGAAGTTTATTTAAAGCGAAAGCGCAATTTTTAGAAACGCTGTTCACACTTCTTGGGTTTCTATCCAAGGCGGATGGCCGAGTTTCTGCCTATGATATTGCTAGGACTGAACGTCTTTTCATGCAGCTCCGTCTGAAAGAAGACGCAAGAAACAAGGCAAAGTACGATTTTAAATATGGCGCCCAGCCGGGCTTTGATCCAGCTGCAACAACTGCTGATTTCACAGCTTGTTATGGTAACTCCGAAGCTTCCGCAAGGATGCTCATGCTCGTTTTAATCAATTTTATTATCGGGAATGGGCGGGTAGATGAGTCAGAAGAAACGTGCCTGTATGCAATCGGGGCAGGCCTTCTTCTCCGTAAAACAGACGTTGAGCAACTGCTGAGATCTTCAATGGCCGGCGCCGCCTTCAGAAACAGTCAGGGCACGGCGAGCGTTAAGGAGCACGCAAAAGCGGCATATCAAGTGCTCGGAGTAAAGCCTACGGCCTCCCGAAAAGAGGTGAAAACGGCCTATAAGCGCCTTGTGAGTGCTAACCACCCAGACAAAATGATTGCCAAAGGCATGCCTGAGCAAGTTATCACCCAGGCGAATATCAAAATGCAAGAAATAATCGGTGCCTATGAAAGCATTTGTACCGATAAAGCCTGGGCAAAGTAACTCTGCAATGCTGACCACGTGCTGCCAGCTTACATTAAGAGAGTATGCCCCAGATAAGCAAAAATAAACCAACTTCGGTCAAGAACAATTTAACAAGTAGCCTTATCGTCTTTTCCGAAGCCGTCTCCATGGCAACGCAACCCAATACTCCGCCTGCTACGGCGCCTATCGCCAAAGGAACTCCAAGCTCGAAATTGATCGCGCCAAATTGCGCCTGACCATACAACGCGGAAGCAGAGGATCCGGCCATCATGACCAAGCAGGCATACACTGCCTGCTTAACCCGCATTCCCGCATAACAAACTAGCAACGGCAACAGAAAAAGGCCCCCGGCGCTACCCACAATCCCACCCAAAAAGCCGGTAAAACCCCCAAAAACAATATACTTGACGAGGTTAGCTTGCGGGTTTATCCATACACGAACCGCAGATTCCTCGACCGTCAGTCTACTTAACTTTCGCTCATGCCGGGTAAATAAATCTAGGACTACAAACGCGCTAAATGATAATCCAAGGCGTGTTACGAGTGGCGCCGATTCCGCTGCAAAAGCGACACCCAGATGCGCGGTCGCCGCGCCCGCAATAAACAAAGTCACGGCGCAAATCCACTCCTGGTCGCGGTGGTTTCTAATATAGTAAGGTATGCAGTGAAAGAGGGCCGTCCAACAGCTTACGAAAACCGCAAATGACGATGCCTGCTCAACTTGCGTGTACCCCAGAATCACCATGACAGGGACGATAAGAACACCCGCTCCTGATCCAATAAATCCATTCAGGAACCCGGCAGCTATGCCCAAGATAACCAGAATGGCCAGTGAGATGCTCATTCTTCCTGGCTCCCGAGAGCATTAACTTGATCCGCTGCATCAAGATTCTGCGTTGATAAAGGCTCGGGGGAGGAGGACCTAGTAGCACCGCTTGCACCCAAGCCGAGCGGCCCAGGCGTAAGCTGATCCTCTACATTCGCACCAGTATCTGTTGCCTCAACTGTTGTTACTGAACCTGTTGCGACCTTCGTCGCCTCAACGTCCGTTTTTTGAATGCCGACTGTTTCAACTACAGACGCATTGAGTGCTCTTGTCTGCGTGCGAAAACCGGCGTTAGGATCTTCAAACAGCGACCGGTAGTAGTTGGATTGAGTCGACGTCACAATAGTGGTGTCTCCACTCAAACTCTTTCGGTAGGCCTGAATAGATCGCCAAAAAGAATAAAACTCAGGGTCCTCATTATAGGCCTCCGCATAAATGGCCAACGCCTCTGCATCGGCCTTACCCATCAGAATTTCAGCGTCCCGCACCGCGGGGGCCAAAAGATCAGCAGAGTCTTTACTGAGCTGACCAAGTATTCTCTCTCGCTCACTGCGCCCGATCGACAGTAACCGCTCAGCAACCCGCATGCGCTCTGAGGTCATGCGAGCATATACGGTTTGCTCAACCTTCGGCTCGTAACTTACCTTTGATATATATATGCCCAACAATTCAATTCCAAGCTTACGGAGTTCAAAAGCAGATTCGGTGAACATCTTTCGGGTCAGATGCTCACGCCCAACGGTCACTACCTCAAGGCTGGAGGTAATCGAGTTTTTAAGCTGATCTTCAAGAGCCTTCAGGTGCGCCGACCCAGCCTGGACATCATCGCCGGCTTGCATTCGTTCATTAACAATGCGGTTAGAGTTCCTCACGGTATCCACCAGCGAGTGCGTTGACACCATATCCTTCACGGAACCAATTAACAGCGAGTCGAGCCGTGACTCTGCGAGTTCCTTGGATCCTAATTGCTCCAGAAAGACGATCGGATCATTAACGCGCCAGTGTGCAACCGATTCAACGGCAACGAACTGGCGATCTTTCGTTGGTATGTAATCGATAAAACCTTTCCAGGTTTCTATTCGAGTATCGAGCACATGGACTTTCTGTAGAAGCGGTATACGAAAGTAAAGGCCAGGCTCGGTCGCCGGCGCTCCGATGATCGCACCGAATTGTGTCACGATGGCCTGCGTACCCTCATAAACCACGTAGGTGCCAAGCCGCAATGACAGGCCTAAAGAGACAACAATCAGGAAAAACGTCACATTCCACATGAAACTATCTCTGTCTGGCTCCGCACTACTGTCTCACTTCTGGTGCAGAAATGCTTACTGGGTCGACCGTTGTCACCGCAGGCCGCGAAATCGTAACGGCTTCCGTTCCATTCTGTTGACCCGGACTTGCATTCCCTGATGGTTCCATAACCCCAGGTGGATCGACCCCATGTACGGGCAATGAGTGAAGCCCTTCCTGCGGAATGGGCGTGTTCCAAACCTGATATTGCTCGGGGTGCACTTCAAACATTTGTGTCTCGCTTGCATGTTGTGGGATGCCCGCCGAGATGGCGGGGGACACCTGCGAGTGCTGTTTCGCGAAGACAGGAAGGATACCCTTCAGGCTGGGGTCAATTAGTGTCACAGATATCTTTTCATGCAAGCTTTCCAGTGCCTCCAGATAATAACGTGACCTTATGACTTCAGGAGCCTTCTCATATTCAGCTAAAACTTGTGAAAAACGCTGAGCCTCCCCCGCCGCCTTTAAAGTCAGGTTTACCTGATAGGCGGAAGCCTCTGAAAGTACTCTCTCTGCCTTGCCCACCATTTGTGGTAGCGTCGCGTTGTATTCGGACTCGGCAAGGTTAATGATGTCCTCCATCTCCTGCTTCGCAGAGTTCACTTTATGAAAGGCGGCTTTCACCTGGTCTGGCGGATTTGCGTCCTGAATAATGACATTCGTAACAACTACGCCTAGCCGATAGCGGTCAACGATGTCCTGCAGGTACTTCAGTGTCTCATCAGCTATTGTTTTCCGATCAAACGATAAAACACCATTAGTCGAACGGTCGCCAACAGCGACTCTAATCGCTACCTGAGTAATATCGCGAATATTGCTCTGCACGTCGACGGAATTAAACAGGTAATCCTGTGGAGTCACAATTTCGTACTGAACAGAATACGTTAAATAGACAATGTTCAGGTCACCGGTGATCATCTTCATTTCCTCAGGCACTGGCACCTTACCGCTCGGAGGAATGATATGATTTGCGGCTGACACTCTGCGTTCGTTACGCTCCTGTACTTCTGCCTCTTGGTCCGTATAGTGAAGCGCGTCTTGCTTTGCGACCTCGTTCTCGATGATGTAGTCTCGAGTTAGCCCGGGGCCCTTGCGTTCAATTTCAGTTAAAAAGTCGCCGGTACCCAGGTCGCTTGCTTGTGCTCCGTTGTAATCAAGAAGCGCTTCGTCCTGATCCTCTCGTATATCGCGTTCGTGGTCTGTCATTGGGCTGGGGGGGGGGTCGAACTGAACAAATCCAAAATGTTCTTGACGCCGGTCTTCCGTGTTCACCACGAAGAGCTTCTCTATGACTGGAATTTTGAAATTCATCCCCGGTGTAACAGTTCGGTGGTATGCACCTACCCGCAAAATCACGCCATCATAATCGTAATCAATAATAAATACGGTGGCTCGAATGACAACATAACTTATTCCCACGAATGCCAATAAAAATATGACCCGCCGCACATTGGAAAATAATGAACGCAGGAACTTACTTGTCGACAATCGGTTAACTAGCGACCTGGCAGAACCAATAACCGCAGTAGATATATAGGTTAAAATGCGTTCCGTAGCGAAGATAAAGCCATAAAAAAACCTTTGAATAGAAGATACCGCGCGAAAAACCCAGCGTTTGAAGAAGCGTGTCGCCAATATCAACGTGGAATCCCTGGTATCAGCACGAGTTGCTGTCTGATCTGATGAGGGCACTTCGTCTTCCACTGCCACGTTAGCCCCGACTTCCTGCAGGTTTTACGACGGCTGTGTTCTCGAAAACCCAAGTGTCCGCTGTGTCTCGGCGTAGCTGTTCCAGTAGCTCTATCCAATATTGCTTGGGATTGGAAACGGGGTAGACTACGGGCTTGACGGGTTCGCGTCCTGAAGAAACCAGTTTGAATTCGTCACCATCGAGTATTTTCAGAACAAAGAGGCGATGGTCTAAATAATGATGATTTCGTTCAAAAGAAACTTTACCAAAAGCACCGCCCGTATCGACGTGAACATTACTTAGCATATTGACAACATCAACAGGATCGCGTGTTAGCGTTTTTCTGAGTGCAGCTGACCACAAGCGTACAGAAAGAAAAGCTGACATCTCAGCCACGCCGAATGGGACCGATGCGCCCATTCTTGAAATCCATAGTTGATTGAATTCACCCGTCAGGCCGGCCTCAAACTCCTGGAGATAACTCGCAATAATATAGTGGTCAACCACCGTATACCTGCCAACATCAGCGATTAAAGCTGCGTCTAGACTCACCAGAATTTGAGGTGGGCGCCGTAGGCCGGCTACTTCAACCGATTCCAGCTTCATTAGGCTGATCAACGTATTATTAACTGCCAGATTTATTACGAAGTCAGTAGTGTCAGTATTCCAAGCTTCGGGTAGCCCAGATATGGTATCCTCATCGGCACCGTAATAATGTTCTCCCGTAATACTTCCTCCGGCAGCAACGACCTCATGTCGGACCATGCCACCGAGTATACGTGAATACAATCCGTTGGAGCCCGTGATATGCACACGACTCCCATATCTTTCCATCGCCCAACGTATAGCGGGCACTATCCCTTGGTTGGGTAGTGGGCCAAGAAAAAATGCGTAGCGGCTTGAGATAAGCCCTTCGTGAGGGCGAACATAAAAGAATGGGATTTCCAGCTCGTCCGCAATAGGGACTATCAGACGAACACACGCAGACGTGGCACAGCCAAAAATCGCCTCAACGTCATTGTCAATGAGCTGCTTGCGTATGTTCGCCGCATCAGCCTCGCTCTCAATTTCTTTCCCAACTTCGAAAACATCTACCTTACCCTGCAACAACCCCGCTTCCTGGTTTAAAGACTCAAAAGCAATCTCGAACGCAACTCGAGCAAAGGATGCGTCCACAGCATTTTTGCCAACAGAGGGTTCAATCAGTGCGACGGTGGTCGACGGAACCAAATGGTGGGGAAGAAAGCTTTTAAACGCTAAGTAGATGAAAAAAACGACCACACCTCGTATCACCCAAGTGGTAGTCGCCTTAATTCTCGCGATTATAGTGATCAGGCTCATAGCTCAGGCCGCTAGCCTCTAAACCGGGTCAACGTGTTTTTTAAGCAACAGATCGCCGCGACGGGAAATAATCCGCACACAGAAATTGGATGTGCCACATTGCTCGAATTCATTCATGATGGCATTGGCACCCGTAATGAACCGATAGTTCAACTGAGCCGCCGGAGGAAAATACAAGCTCACCGGCCCCGCTCCAGAACGAATCAAGACCTTTGCATCGTGAGGGCTTTCACGCCATGTCAAGTTCGCATTTCCAGTTTTTGTTTGACAAAAAACAGCACCAGTAAGGCCGTCAAAATCGATATTCCCGCTTTTGGTGACCAGATGAATTTCCTTGGACGGACAATTTCCAGAAATATCTCCTGACTTTGTCTCAGCACGAACACCCCCTGCCAATTCGTTCAAGGCCACTCGGCCACTCACCGAACGGACAACGGTGGGCCCTTTGACCCCGCTTACGGCTATCGCGCCGGTGGTTGATAAGGCAGTAATCGAAAAATACGCTGGCAAATACAAGGTCAAACGAACGTTATCGGTATTCGTTCGCGAGCCCCTGCGCAATCCACCCTTCGGCTGAAACGATAACCCCAGCGACCGGGCTCTCACAGCAACATTGAAGGAAGTGAGATCCACTCCCACAGGCGCAAGTGTCGTAACCAAAACGCGGCTGGAGGAATGCACGCGAATATCGATGTCGGCCTCAGCTATTTTGATGTTGAAGCTCTTCGCGCCGCCGGCATCAATATCAAGCAAGACCTTGGACACTAAATTTTCGTGGTCAGGCGAATTGCTTTGCCCAGACTCAGCCCCAAATGTGGCAAAGTTGCCTGAAGTAGAGCCATGTTCCGTTAATATTTCGTCAGTAAAATTCGCGTCCTCGGGCGCGAGTTGAGGGCCGCGAGGGCACTCTAAACCGGACGACACCGGCCGTGAATCATCGATCATCTATGCACCCTTCACCGCGATACGTGGCCATTGTTTCGCCACCTTCTTGAATGAGCCAGTCATCGATACCCAACGACAAACAAGGAGTGTAATTACACTCAATACCTGTTTACATCGCGTGTAAGCGACGAAATATTAGCTATCTGAACCAAAACGCGAGGAAACTTTCTTTACAAAAGCCCACTCGCTGATTGAAGCATATGACTTAGAGCCTCTAACCGTCGCTTTTACTCGCGTTAGCTGTGAAACTGCGCCTTGGGAAATGCGCGAGCCTGCTATCTTTCGGGCGAGTGGTGTATCAGCCGCTTGTCGGGTGCGAGACGAGATCCAGCTCCCGGCGTCAGAAGTTCGAACGGTGACCCAGGAACTGGTAAATCTTGCAAAGGCCACGGAAGGTGCCAGCAAGGTGGCACCCTTGTTAACAATGCCGGCAGCCTTTTGTGAAGCTGCGGACTTCTCGGCCTTCTTGGTGCTGCTAGGCGCCTTCGATTTTGAGGTTGGTTTTGACTTGGGCTTTGGACCACCTGTCTTCGCTTTCGGCGTGGCTTTTTCCTTCTGTGCGGCTTCCGTTTTTGGCTCGACCTTGCCCTTCGGTGCAGTTTTCGCTTTTGGCCTGACCTTTGCCTTCGGC
>JANQUV010000058.1:53337-82431 GCA_030730585.1 Haliea sp. | reverse complement strand
CTGACCTTTGCCTTCGGCGCGGCTTTCGTTTTTGACTTCGCCTTTGCCTTCGGCGCAGCTTTTGTTTTTGGCACGACTTTGGTCTTCGGTACGGTTTTTACTTTCGATGCAGCTTTACCCTCCAACGGCGCATCTCCCCCTGAGACGGGTTCGACTACCGCTGCGCTCATAGCCACAGGCAGGTCGAAAGCACCGGCGTTTTCAGCAGCTTCTGCGCGGGCTTGCCGCTCAGATGAGTGGGATGTTTCACCAGCTAGCGTGGCCTCAGATTCATCAATACTGACATCAACACTGGCGCTGTTATCGCCCAAACCAACTTCTCCGCTCACAACCATTATCCTCAACTCATTGACGTCTTTTTCACTTTGGGTTTTTTAACTCAGGCCCAAGCCTGCAACTTGGATTCCCATTATATTCCTATCCTCGGATGTAAATCTAGCAACATGTCGTAACAGATTGCGAGAAGACCGGTTATCCCGGCACATTGACCACAAGGCTGTAGACCTCCTGTGTCGACCCGTCAGTTCCATCGGTAAGTTGGGTTCCAACTCAAAAACGCGACACTGAAAAGCCTGGCCAGAAATGAATAGATTTGTGCCCGTTACACTAGGTTACAATTGGCATGAAGTTATACGCTAATAGCACTAGGAACTTAGCCGGCTATGCCCAATTCCAGGCACCAGGCACCAGGCACCAGGCAGGCACTATGGATGGCGAGAAGCGCCCCCCCGAACTCAGTCTACATTGGAAACGGCTCTTGCCTCTCAATCAGCTAATCTTTAACCTTCTGCCTCGAATCGAGTATTTACCCATACTGAGCTTAAGTCATGAAACCACTCAGAGCGTTAACCCTGATAGTCACTATACCGCTACTAGGGCTGACCGCGTGTAGCGACCATATTGATGAGCCTCCCGGAACTCTGGAAGGGGCTCAAAGTTCAGAGCCGATGGAGACGCTAAGCTTCGTAACATGGTACCAATACGATCAGAGCAACCAAGATCCAGACAGTGACGAGCGGGTGGGCAACGAGTATCTTCGTGCGTCGATTCCTCAGTTCAATAAGGCGTTTGAAGGCCAGTGGAACTGGGTCAATGTTCCAAAGGCCTTCGATAAACTTCCTAGAGAAATCGTCGCCGCTGTCCGGTCGGGAGGTGAAGTACCAGATCTTGTCGAGATAGTCAGCACCAGCGTTGTCGACTTCTCTGTGAACCGAACGATGCAGGATCTGCGACCATGGGCGGAGAAGCAAAGCTGGTGGCCCGCTATGGACGAAAATGCTGTCGCCAGCTGTTCCGCGCCTGACGGCGCATTGATTTGTATTCCAATTGCGCAACGCCCGCACCTGGTTTACGTTTGGAAAGATCGTTTTCCAGAAGGCTATCCAGATACCATCGACGAGTTCTTGGTCGAAGCTGAACGGTTAAAGGTACAAGGTTATTACATTGTTACCTTTTTTGGCTCAACAGATTTCGATGGTGAAGGGTTGAGTAGAGCCATTTGGACAACAATATCTTCATTTGGGGGGGGCCTAGACGACGGCAATGGCAATCTCGATCTAGACACACCGGAAAACATTGCAGCCATCGAATTCCTGAGATTGATAGTTCAGGAAGATTACGTGCCTGAGATAGCGTTTGCTGGCGGCTTCACGGAAGAAGAGCCCTTCAAAGATGCGTCTGCAGCATCGTTTCCTACCGGTCTCTTTGGGTACCGGTATCTCAACCCGCTGTTTGCACCCAATGGCAATGAATACGTCAAGGGCAATGAGCAAGACATGCTCGACGCACTCGAGGCCGGTGATATATATCTATCCAACTTTATCTCGGCGGAGGCAGTTATCCCGGGCTGCGGCTTGGAAACTGTAGGTATCGGCATTCCTGTTGGTGCAGCAAACCCCGAGGCGGCTTATGATTACGTAAACTGGGTTTTCGAACCGAGACAGAACGCTGAGTGGGTGCTGAGCATTGGGGCGGGCATTCCTGCGCTGGCGACAACAGCTCAAGACTCTCTGTTTGAGAGCGCATTTTACGCCCAAGCAAACGATGTTATCGCTGCCAGTGCATGCAAGCCTTGGCAGGGTTCGCTTACCCGTCCTGATGAAGCGGCTAAACTCATAATGAACGTGGTTTATGAGCTGATAAAGAAAGATCCAACCGCCGATATCCAGGCTTCCCTCGCTCGGGTCGAGGAACAGTATAACGCGGGGAACTAGCAACACTTGGAACGGACGTATCGTGCTCAAGCACACCAGTGAGAGCTGAGCGGAGTGCAAATTAGCAACCCAATGAGCCGCCCCGTGTCGCCTAAAGCCAATCCACAGGCGAAAAGCTGAACATATTTTAATTAAGGGATTAGCTCAAACGCTACGTCAGCACCAAGTAGAAACCGACATTCTCGCCAACACCCGCCTATCTGTGTAAACTCGCGCGACGAGATTGCGTTGCCGCTGTCGCAGTCTGCCACCTGCGCCAGTATGTTTTTCAACCTTATTCAGAGGAATACGAAGTGTTCACGATAAAACACACAGCAGTAATGCTTGTCATGTTATTGTCTCTTGTCGGTTGTTCCAAGAATGAGCATGAAAATATCATCAACGTTGCCGTTTCACCGGCCTCACCGCCAATGCTCTATACGGAGAGCGGCGTAAACAAAGGGGTAGATCTGGAAATCTTCGAGGGCTACTGCAAGTCCAGAGGCTGCACTCTCGATATTACTCCATACGATTGGCAGGGAATGCTCGGCGCAGTATCCAGCGGCCAAGCGGATGTTGCATTTTCAGGGATATCAATCACCGACAAGCGCAAAGAGGCGATGGATTTCTCGCAACCGTACTATGACAATGTCTGGCATCTGGTCAGCTTGAAGAGCCGTGACATCGACATTAGTCATCTGTCTGAGCTCAAGCAATACTCGATTGGCTATCCCCGGGGCATGGCCTATAGCGACCTCATCAAGACTGAGCTTGAACCGAAGGGCTACTACAGTCTCAGCCAAGTACAGCTATACCCTACTTATAGCGAAGTGGTCGCCGACCTGCAGAACGGAAATCTGGACCTCGCATTTATTGAAGATCCAGTGTTGGCAAACTACCTCTACAAGCTCAAACTTCCGTTCGAGAGCAAATATTCCTTCGCCGGCTTCGACACCTTGGGTTTCGCTTTTGCCAAAGGTTCGAAATATCGGGACGATTTTGATCTCTACCTCCGGGAGCTCGGGCCAGACAATATCAAGGCAATTGCTGATAAATGGATGAAGTAGGCTACACGTTGTTATAGCACGTGAATTTCCTTGAAATTCTCTGGCAGCTTGCACACGGCTTAGCCTATACCATTCTGGTAACCTTGGTCTGCAGCCTCACCGGGGTTGCAGCAGGGCTCTTTGTTGCCTGCCTGCGGCGCCTGAACCAGCCGCTCCTGAACGGGGTGTTCATTGCCTATACCTACATTTTTCGCGGTGTTCCGGTCCTGGTTATGCTGTTTCTGGTGTACTTTGGCCTGCCTGGAGTGGGGCTCAAGGTCTCCCCCCTGCTAGCCATGGCGCTCAGCCTCGGACTCATTACCGGAGCCTATCTAGCCGAGATATTCCGCGGTGCACTAGCTTCCGTGGACAGCGCCGAAATAAGTGCCGCGGAGGCAATGGGATTACGCCGCACACAGATATTCCTCTACATTGAGATGCCGCAAATGCTGAGGTTTGCACTGCCTGGCATGGTTAACGAGTTTACCTCCGTACTGAAATACTCGCCTTTTGCCTACACTGTGGGGATTCCAGAAATGACCAAGCAGGCCATGAACCTCACCGCAACCACTATGCAGGGAATCGAAATATACCTGGCGGTGGGAATGCTCTATTTCGCCATTTATCGCATCTTGTTAGCGGGTATCCGCTGGCTAGAAAGGCGTTATCACATCCCCGGGTTACAGGCCCCATGACATATTCCACCGTGTGCAAGAGGGGTTCCGGATGGCACTAATTGAAATCCGCAATCTGCATAAGACCTTTGGGACCCACCATGCGCTGGCGGGCATCAACCTCGAGGTTGAAGAGTTCGACTTAAAGGTTGTAATGGGGCCCTCAGGTTGCGGCAAATCCACCCTACTGCGTTGCCTGAATCGGCTGGTTGAGCCAACCTCCGGAGATATCCGCTTCCGCGGTGAAAGCACCCTGGCTGCAAGTGTTGATGTTCGCAAGCTAAGACAGAGTATTGGCTTCGTGTTTCAGCAATTCGCACTGTATCGCCACTTGACTGCGCTTGAGAACGTCACGCTGGGGCTTAGGAAATTGCGCGGACTGTCCAAGGCAGAATCGCGGGACAAAGCCCTGTTTGAACTGAATCGACTCGACATGGCCCCGCACAAGGACAAATATCCGGCGCAGCTGTCGGGCGGCCAGAAACAGCGTGTCGCTATCGCTCGCGCATTGGCGATGGACCCTGCTGTCGTGCTGTTTGATGAGCCCACCTCGGCACTCGATCCATTAATGGTTCGCGAGGTTGCAGAGCTGTTCAATCGCCTGCGGAGGGAAAACGTCACAATGCTGTGCGTCACGCACGACCTGACCCTGGCTCGCCAGATAGCGGATAGCGTGGTGTTTCTTGATGAAGGCGTGGTCAAGGCAGAGAGCAGCATTGCACACATGGTCAGCGAACATGCTGAGGTGCAGGTCCGCAACTTCTTCGGCGGTGATGACATGGCTCAATCAACATGAGTGGCTGGGCCATCTTTCTGGGCGACCTGGTTGAACAGTCGCCGCTAATCGTCTCCGGCCTGGTAAGGACACTGCAGCTAGCCGTCACGGTCAGCGTGACGGGCTTCCTGCTCGGCGTAGTCGTGTTTTACTTCTCGATCAGCAGAAATCGATGGCTGCAATCATTTTGGCGAGCCTATATTTCTTTTTTCATTGGGATGCCGCTGATTGTTCTATTGTTCCTGATGTATTTCGGGCTACCACAGCTTGGAATACGAACCACGCCCTTTGTAGTGGCAACGGTGGGCTTTACCCTGAACATTGGCGCCTACAACGCTGCCTACCTCACCACGGCCTACAACGGCCTTGACCCGGTCGAGATCGACGCAGCGTGGGCGCAGGGCTTCAATGACCGGCAGATATTCCGCTACATTATATTACCCCAGGTGCTAAGGCTGTCCGTGCCTGCACTGACCAACCAGTGCATCAACAATATAAAGGACAGCTCGGTGGCATTTTTAATTCAATACACCGAGTTTTTTGCGCGGGTTCAGGAGTTGGCTTCAACCAACTTCCAGTTCTTCAAGGCCTACATGCTGGCGGCGGTTGTTTATCTGCTGCTGGTGTCGGTCATAGTGTTGCTGGCCAGACAGCTGGAGCGGCGACTGCTGCGCCGGGAACTGACAACAAAGGGGGTTTAATGCAGACTCGCAGGCGATTCATTCAACAGACGGCGTGCAGCCTGTCGGCAGCCGTGATTGCCACCACGGTAACGGCTTGCAGCCCAAGACTTGCCCGGGCACAGGGGCAAGAGTACACGGTACTTTCCCCCGAGGAAGCTGCCATCCTCGATGCACTTGGCGACACCCTGATGCCAGGAGCTGCAGAAGCGGGTATAGCGCACTTTGTCGACAGTCAGCTCGCCAACGATGTTCCCCTGCTGATGCTCAACTATCTTGATTTTCCCATGACCCTGGTCAACTTCTACAAGGAGGGCCTCAAAGCCATCAACGAGCTTGCCGCGCGCGAGCACCAAGCCGATTTTACGACCCTGGACCCGGAGTTGCGGGATGCCCTGATAGGGCGTGTAGCCAGCGGTGCAGCCGACCCCTGGTCAGGGCCGCCAGCACCGCTGTTTTATTTTGCCCTGCGTGCGGATGTCGTGGATGTGTGTTTTGGCACCGAGGCGGGCTTTGCCGAGCTGGACATACCTTACCTGCCCCACATTTCCCCGAGAACGCCCTGGTGAGCCCTGTACAGGATGACCATTACGATGCCGTTATTGTCGGCTCGGGAGCAGCCGGCAGTCTGATGGCAGCAAAGCTGGCCCAAGCCGGCAAATCGGTGCTCATCCTTGAGGCGGGCCCGGAACGCGGCCCCCAGGATCTTGTCAGCTCGCAGATCTGGGCGCGTCGGCTGAAGGGGTCGCCAGCACCGGTAGAGAGCGTGGGTCGCGACCCTCTATCGGTAGGCTTTGCCTCGGGCAGCGGCACCGGTGGTTCGGCCATGCACCACTATGCCTGCTGGTTCCGCCTGCACGCGGAAGATTTCCAGGTAAAGACACGTTTTGGTATCGGTCTGGACTGGCCCTTGGCCTACGGCGATTTGCGCCCAGAATACGATCAGGTCCAGCGGGAGATTGGCATTGCGGGTGATGCCGAAGCTGAAATCTGGCGCCCCCCGGGAGAGCCGTACCCCATGCCCCCGCTTCCCGTCTTTGGCCAGGGCACTGCCATCAAGCGCGGATTTGACAAGCTTGGCTTGCACACTTCTGCGCTGCCGCTGGCGATCAACTCGGTGCCCTATAAGGGTCGTCCTGCCTGTCAATATGACGGCTGGTGCGATGCTGGCTGCCCCATCATGGCACTCGGCAATCCCGTCGCCGTCTACTTGGCTCAGGCCAGAGCGGCCGGCGCGCAGATTGCGCACAACTTGGCGGTGACCCGTGTCCTGACCACAGCCAACGGCAAGCGCGCCACGGGAGTGGAATGTTTCAACGCCCAGGGGCAACGCAAGCGCGTACTAGCCAAACTCGTGGTACTGGCGGCCTATGTCTTTGAGACGCCGCGCATTCTGCTCAATTCCCGGGATGGTGGGCTAGCCAATTCCAGCGGTACAGTCGGCCGCTATATGGCCGCCCACAGTACTGCTGGCGTGTACGGACTTTTCAAGGATGAGACCGCACCTCACATGGGCATGACGGGCGGTCAACTGCTCAACCAGGACGATTACGCCAAAGACCCCGGCAAAGGCTTTATCGGCAGCTCCCAGTGGCTGATCGGCAATGCCATGAAACCCAATGACCTGTTGGGTATAGCCAATACGCGCCCTGAGCTGTTTGGGGAGAAGCTGAGACGCTATCTGCAGGTGGCGACCCGGCACCTGGCCGTGATGACCTTCTGCGGAGAGAGTATCGTGCAGCCAGAGAATCGCTTGGTACTGAGTGACCGGAAAGACCGCCACGGTTTCCCCCTGGCTCGTGTCAGCCACGCATTCGACAGCAACGCTATTCGCTGCTGGGAAGCAGGCATGGCGCGGGGTCGGGCAATCATGGAGGCAGCAGGTGCCGATGAAACCTGGAGCGGAGGCAGGGCACAGATGCATTCCATGGGCGGCGCCATCATGGGAGCGTCCCCCGGCAGCTCAGTGACCAACAGTTACGGACAGACGCATGACGTACCCAATCTGTTTATCGCGGGGTCCAGCCTGTTCCCCTCTACCGGTGGCGTCAACCCGACCTTCACCATTCATGCGCTCGCCATGCGTTCTGTGAAGCATGTGCTGAGCAAATGGGGCAGCCTGACCTGAAGGCAGACATTGGTGCTGTTTGACAGGGTCTGCCGTTCCGACACCGGGCTAGCAATGCAACGCCAAGGAGAGTTGTCCTCTTTGGATGCCAGAAAGGAGGCACTCATGGAACACACTGCACCCCCTACCGCTGCCGATCTCTTCGCCGCACACATGCAGGCCGAACTCGAGGGAGACCTGGATGGCACGATGCAAACCATGTCCGCCAACCCTCATCTGACATCGGTGCCGGTGAAGACCGGGGGCGTAGGTTATGATGGCGTCAGGCAGTTTTACGGCGAGCATCTCATTGGAAAATTCTTCCCACCCGATATGGAGAATGTGCTCGTCTCACAAACCGTCGGCATCAACCAACTGGTGAATGAGGAGTTCTTCCGGTTCACCCACAACATGGAAATGGACTGGTTCCTGCCAGGGGTTCCGCCTACCGGCAAGCTTATCGAAGTGGCGATTGTGGTGATTGTTGGCGTGAAAGACGGCTTGGTGACACACGAACACATTTATTGGGACCAGGCCGGTGTACTGGCCCAGATTGGCCTGCTGGACCCAAAAGGTCTACCGATATGCACCGACAGTGCTGCAAAGGTCCTCGATCCGTCCCTACCCAACTGGGAGTTCCGGACACCGTAGGGTTTATTTGAGGCGCGGACGGCATGAATCATTCACCTCATCCTGTCACCAGCGCCCAGAAACTGCTCGCCAGCGCAGAGCGGGTTGGCAATACCCTGCTCGACCCGGCGGTTCTGTTCATTGCCCTGCTGTTCACCACCAAGGAGCTGTTGCCGTTTTTCTCCCTGTTTAACTCACACCCATCAATCCCTGCAGCGCCGAGCTGCTGGTGGTGACGATCACGCCATCAGCGGGGCCATGACGGAATTTCTTCCAGCCATGGTCAAGGCCCTCCCTCTCCGTCTGCTCATCGCCGCCGCAACTGGCGACTGGCCAAACGTCCATGGTCACTTAAGTAATACACATTCGCCGCGGAGATTAATCGGGCTCGTATCATTAAAATGTCAGGCCGATAGAGAGCTGCACGCGCCGCGGACTATAATACGAGCGGGGGTTTCCGAAGTTCATATCAGATTTGACTGGCTCGTAGTTATAGCCGGTCTGATTATTAAACGTATTATAAATATCGGCCCTAAATTTCAGAGTCACACCATCGCTTAGCACATAATTCTGCGTATAGTTGACATCCATTTGCCAGTGACTCGCACCGCGGCGGCTACCCGCCGCTTCGGCATATCGGCTTGTCGACGAGCTATAGCCGTACAAAGCACCATCCCAAGCGGCCCAAGCCTCACCTGATTGGTAAACCAAGAATGCGCCAACTGTCGCGTTCCAATTGAGCTCGTAATAGCCCTGCACCTTCAATTTATGCGGTTTATCGCCAATCAACTCGCCATAGCGCCGATCCCAAACCATTCGTCCAGGGCCATCACCATAAAAGGAAGATCCAATGAAGGTATTGGCGTCGTTATCCGTAGTGGTATTGTCTTGGTCGAAGTTGCCGTAGTAATGACTCCAAACATATGAAGCAATGACATAGCTTCTCTCGCCACGCCACTCAGACTCAAGAGACCATTCCCAGTACTTGGTCTCACCGCCATCGACTTCTGCAATAACAAAAGAAGATCCGCCCACCTCAGCGCGATAGGCATCTAACTCAGGTATATATTCACCTTTGGCGGCAATATTGGCAGGCACACTGCCTCCCGTGTAGTCGCCATACAGGCGCGCGTCATTGGGCATGTCTTCCCAAAAGTGAGTGCCGTGACGGTAACGCAGGTGTGAGCGCAGCGCGAGCTGATCGGTTACCGCGTTGGTGACGCCAACGGTAAATTCATCGATCCGACGGGGCTGCATATTGTCGGCAAAAAACTTTCCTGATGATGCCTGCGCTGCTCCGCTGCCCAGATAATTTCCCGCAGCATCGAAATTTACGGCTATAGACCGCAGATCATCCCGCGCCCAGGAGGCTGCGCGCGCCAAGGAGGTTGCCTGAGGGCTATAACGTGCGTAGTTAGCAAATACGGTGCCTCGATCTTCGTAGGCCCAGGTAAGTCCAAGGCGGGGCTGAATCATGTCTTGCCAGTCTGTCGCGTACATTTCGTAGCGGCTTCCCGGGGCAAGCTCAAAGCCCGAAAAATTGGAAGCGTTTTTCCTCAGCCCTTGTCCATAAAGCACATCGCGGCTAATCAGTGCGCCTATACTCAAGGTAAAATCGCCTAATATAATCGTGTCATTAATTTCAATGTTGTAACTTTCGATGGACGAGACAATACTCCTTACCGAGTTGCCGTCTTCGTCAAGAAAGCTCATCTGCTCGACTTGCGACTGAAAAAACACATTCGACTGCGCATCATCGGTGGCTTCACCGCCTAAATAGCTGATAGCCCCCCAGCCGTTGGATGTCCGGCCTAAATTTTCCTCAAGCTCGGACCATTTAAACCCTATGTGCAAATCATGGGTCATATCGCTGATTTCAAATTCAGTGCCATAAGTCAGCTCGATCGACTCTCGGGCAAAATCCTGGTTATTAAATTCAGAATACGCGCCGACGCTACCGCCACCTAGGCGCACACCGTTCTGCTCATAGCCATACTGCCCTATTAGGGAAGCGGCACCAGTATTGAATATCGCATCGCCCTCACGCAATACCGGCACGTTGAAGTAGCCCATCGTGTCTAAAGCCGTCACATCTAATGCATCGCCTACCCGCGGCACAAAACTGAGCACGACATCCGGCTGGCTTGTGGTGTTTTCTTTGTAGCGACCGTATTTCAAAGTTGCGCTGGAGTCCTCGCCAAAAAGGTAGACGCCATCCAACGAAAAAATACTCAAATCGGCAGCGCTCCCCTCAGACACGCTATCGGCCTCAAGTTCACTGATCGAACCGCCAGAAACCACGCGCTCAGATGACCGCTGACTGACGTTAATTAACAGGTCATCGCTGGGCGCCCAGGTTAATTTAGCAAAGAATTCGTCACGCACGCTGTTGAATTTCTTCGCCGCGCCATAGGCAGTCGTTCTGTCATCCCCGGTTTCCTCTGGGCGAAAATATGAGGCATAGAAGAACAATCGATCTTCGATAACGGGACCGCTTAATGCACCAATCAGCCACAAACGGTCGGTGTTTAGCATCGCGCCCTGCTCAGGCAATGCTGAAAAATCTGCGTTTTCTAAACGATATTCAATGTTTCCATGAAATTCGTTAGTACCCGACTTAGAAACGGCATTCACAGTAAAGCCCCCCGACCGGTTAAAACCGATGGCTTTGGCGGCACCGCGATCCACTGACACACTGGCAATATCATGCGTTGACGGTTCCGAGGACAGGTTGCCGAACAGCGGCAACGATAAATCCACCCCGTCAAAGGCATAACTGTTGTCGACACCTGAGCCACCGGCGGAGGGGCCTAAAGTGCTATTTTCCGTATAAGCGACTCCAGGCAGAATTTTCAGCATCTCACGATAATTTTGACCTGTGGGCAGCGCCTCGAGTAGCTCAGCGTCAAACGCATTACTGAGCGACGACCTTCCCGCGATCAGTGTATTGCCCACCACCGTGACCACCTCGAGGGAGTCCTCGGCGTAGTCGAGCACTATTTCAGCGCTTTGACCCAGCAATACCTGCCTTTGAGTTGTGCGAACCGATCCATCAGAAAAAGTGAATGACACGCGGTAAACGCCGGGTATCAGCTGGGGTAACGCAAAGCTACCGTCCGCTTTAGTGGTGGTCGTTCTCGAACGCGGCATAACATTACTGCGCGCTATCACTTCAACATCGGCGGGCGAAACACCACCCGTCATGACTGTGACCTTGCCTTGGATGCTACCCGTTTGAGTTTGGGCATTGGCGAGAGCGGGCACTAGCGCGATCATTAAAAGTACAAAAAGTGACACGAAGCTAACGCTACTCAGTGAGCGGCTTTTGGTTTGCACAAGGTAGATTGTTAAAACGAGAAAACGTAATATTTTCATAAAGTACTCTTACAACGATGACGCGGTAATTCAGACGACCGCCTGTTTTGCAACAGTATAATATCAAGCAGGAGTTCATCCCGCCGTGTACTTTTCAACAGAACGGCATGGTCGGGAGGTTTATCAATCTGTTAGAGAGCAGCGCCAGTGAAAGCATACGGGGCGCAACACGTTTCTGAGGGCCCTTTCGCAAACATGGCCAACGGCGCGAGAGTGGCTCTCAATCTAGCCTGGCACCTCCGCACGAACCCCTGCGTGGTATCGACCTTAAACGCAATGCGCACAACAAGGCAGCGTATCGCGCCAGCGAGGGTCAGATCGCGTGATCAATTATGACACCCTCAACCAGTCAGATTTGTGACATCTTCTTGATGAACTGCGCCACGCTCCTAATTTCTCCACCGTCAAGCCATACTCCATCACAGGTGCCGCAGCGGTTAAGAAAAATATTCGAATCATAAGCAAAGTTGAAGGACTCAGTAGTCTCCCTGCAGCGAGGACATGGTTTAGCCTGAGGGTCAGGGTCTTCGTGCTGTCTCGCCGCAGCAAGAAAAGAGCTATCTGCGTCCGGCACTTTTTTCTCGCTAATCAGGGCATTGACTACAGCGCTGAGTTCGCCTGCGTCACACCAGAGGCCGCGACATGCAGCACAGACGTCGACTGTTTGGCCACCATAATTTTGGACAGTGAGTACCAATGTGCAAATAGGACATTCCACGAGAATTTGTTTCCTGTTGTTTACTTCAAGTTTGCTGCCAAGCGTCATGGATTTTGGCATCAAGGTCAACATTTATTCCGCAGGCCTTCCCTTTGTTTTCTGTCCTTTACATAAGGTAGCATTGCGATCTCCGGGGTAATTTCTAGCCGATTGCGGATCATTATAAAGGTAGAAATCGTGTACACTTCTATCAGGAAGCTTGCTCCGCTTAGACGCTGCTGACACCTGGCTTCCCAAACAACCCCCACATTTACACGCAGGTTTGTGTCGCCTGGAAAAACTGTTGGTAAATCTAGATGATCAGGTCCTTAAAGTCGCTGTTTGCAAAACAGCCGGTAGAAGACGAATCCACGCTTCAGCACAGGCTGCAGCTGGCGAAAGCAGCACTGCTGATAGAAATGTCCCGCGCCGACTATGTGGTGGAGCCTAGTGAGCAACGCACGTTGACGGTGGTGTTACACGCCGCACTCGGATTGGAACGAGAAGAAATCCTCGAGCTGATTGAGCTGGCTGGTCAGACCGCCGATAAAGCAAATTCGTTGTCTGAACTCACTCTGTTGATTAACGAACACTATGACCCCGAACAGAAGCTTCTTTTACTCCAGTCAATGTGGCGAGTGGCACTCGTAGACGGCCATCTTGATGAATATGAGGAGCGCTTAATTCGCCAGGTCGCGGATCTTCTTAACGTATCCGAGGCCGACTACCTGCGTATGAAAGCTATCGCCGAGAGCTAAAGCCTGTCGTGGATAGTGTTAAGAAGTTAGAGCTACTCAGGATGTTATTGATGCCGACATCAGATGGACCAAGATCTGTTTACCTCGGTGGAGCGTGCTCGCAAGGCCACTTAAGGCAACACCAGTCCACAGGGGAAACAACATCCTTGTAGGCGAGGCCAGTCTGCTGAAAGCTCCGTTATGAATGGTCAACTTGACGGGCAGGCTCACTAAATAGGAGCAGCCACTAACCCTGCAAGAATCAACAGGGCAAACCCGAGCGTTACTGTCACAATAGACATCAGCGTGGTCAGCACAACAATGTTAGCCGCCAGCGTGCCGTCACCTCGAGCTGCCACCACCATGATAAAGCTCGCCGCGGCCACCGGAGCGCTCAGCAGCAGGAACACAACGCCAAGCTGCATCCCCTCTACCCCCATCATCACGGCGACCGCCACCCCCAGAGTAGGTCCGACCATCAGGCGCCAGCAGGTGGCTTCCCAAGTGACGCTGCCCGCGGTGCGCAACACACTAATGCGCAGGGCCCCGCCGATACACACCAGCATCAACGGCAAAAAGAGCTGCGACAGGCCCTGCTTCAGGACCAGCGTAAAGGCAGGCAAAGGCCAACCCGCCAGCGCCACGATAACGCCCGCAGAGATACCCAACAGCAGTGGATTAATTGCCATGCTGCGCAGCAAGCCCAGTAACGAGCGGCTACCACCGTGCGTCACCTGTAAAACCCACACGGCCAATATGTTGTACAGCGCCGTCAGCAAGGCCACAGGCAGCGCGGCAAGGCTCAGTCCCTCGGCACCGTAAGCGGCGTGGCACAGTGCAAACCCTACGATAGCCAGGTTGGAGCGAAAGGAGGCCTGCACAAAAAGACCCAGCGTAGGGCGAGCGAAATCGCGCCAGCGACCATATAACCAAGCGCAGGCCAGGGTAAGCAGCGTGCCAATAACAGCTGCCAGCAGATACGTTGCGCCGCCCAAAGCCGCAAAATCGACGCCGGCGGCACTCATAAACAGTAGCAGAGGCAGGGCTGCGTTAAAAGCAAACCGGGACACCGCATCAATGTAGCGCTGCTGCAGCCAGCCCAGCCGGCGCAACACCATACCCAGTACCACCCAACCAAAGGTGGGAAGGCTGACAGAGAGCGCCGTCAGAATAAGCTGTGGAAGGTCAAATTCCGGCAAGGGTCACGCGCCAACATAAGGGCCCATATTATGCCAGCTCTCGCAGGGATTCTCCGAGTGCTGCAAGCAGGCTGTCGATTTCCGCGTGCTCAATCACAAACGGCAGGCCCAGCTGGATGGTATCGGCGCCATAGCGCACGTAAAAGCCCTTTTCCCACATGCGCATGGCGACCTCGAAGGGGCGCCGTGCCGGCTCGCCGGGATAGGACGCCAGCTGCAATGCACCAGCGAAGCCAAAATTACGAACATCCGCCACATGCGGCAACCCGCGCAGCTGGTGCAGTGCCTCCTCGAAATACGGCGCCATGCGCGCTACACGCTGCGGGAGCTGTTCCTGCTCCAGTATATCCAGCGCGGCCAACCCCGCCGCACAGGCCACCGGGTGCGCCGAATACGTATAACCGTGGGGGAACTCAAGCATATAGTCAGGGCCGCCCTGTTCCATGAAGGTGTAGTATATGTCCGCTTTTGCAATCACTGCACCCATCGGTATGGCGCCATTGGTGAGCTGTTTCGCTACATTCATAATATCGGGCACTACGCCGAACGCATCGGCACCGGTCATGGCACCACAGCGGCCAAAGCCGGTGATGACCTCATCAAAAATCAGCAATATGTCGTGGGCTGTGCAAATGTCCCTTAACCGTTGCAGATAACCGACCGGCGGCGGAATAACACCGGCTGACCCCGCCATCGGCTCGACGATAACCGCTGCGATATTGCTGGCATCGTGCAGTGCTATCAGGTCCAGCAGCTCATCGGCGCTCTGCGCGCCGTGCTCGGGCATGCCTCGGCTAAAGACATTGCCAGGCAACAGCGTGTGCGCCAGGTGGTCGGCCTCCACCGCTTGCCCAAACAGTTTGCGGTTTGGGCCAATGCCGCCGACAGAAATACCGCCGAAGTTGACCCCGTGGTAACCCTTGGCGCGGCCAATCAAGCGCGTTTTGGCGGGTTGGCCCTTGAGGCGCCAATAGGCGCGAGCCATCTTCAGGGAAGTATCCGCACACTCAGAGCCTGAGTTGGTGAAGAACACATAGTCCAGCCCTGCCGGGGTCAATGCCTTGATCCGGTTGGCCAGCTCAAAAGACTTGGGGTGGCCGTACTGGAAGGCCGGGGCGTAATCCAAAGTCAGCAGCTGACGCTGCACAGCCTCAGCAATTTCCGGACGATTGTGCCCGGCACCGCAGCACCAGAGACCGGAGAGACCGTCGAGCACCCTGCGGCCGTCATCGTCAATGAAATACACGCCGTCTGCCGCCACGATCATACGCGGATCACGCTTGAACTGGCGGTTGCCGGTGTACGGCATCCAATGTGACTCCAGTTCTTGCCGGGTGAGTTTCTGGCTGGCAGGCATACGCGTCATGGCTCGATTCCGAAAGGCGAAACAGGTATCTTAGGCCTTCTTTAAGCATGCATAAATTATTATCTATCGCTATAAACTTTCACTACTATGAAACTATTGATTGGTCGCCAGAGAGGGCGCTGCCGTGCATCGCAAGGCCCTGCTGGGCAACGTCACAGACAACGACCTGCGCCTGCTGCGGGTGTTCCGCGCCGTAGTCGCCTGCGGTGGGTTCGCCGCTGCGGAGCTGGAGCTCAACATCAACCGCTCCACCATTTCCCGCCACATCAAGGATTTGGAAGCGCGCCTGGGCTTCACGCTCTGCCGCAGAGGGCGTGCTGGCTTCGCACTCACCGATGAAGGCGCCCAGTTTCACCAGACCGCGCAAAAAATGATGGCGGCGCTGGAGGACTACCAGCATGACGTCAATGACATAAACCAGCGGCTTTCGGGCCCGCTCACCGTCGCCATTTTTGACAAGACTGCTTCAAACCCAGCCTGCCACATCGACCGCGCACTGGCCTTGTTTGACGAGCAGGCGCCCGGTGTTCACCTGAAGTTACACGTCGAGCCGATCAATGCGATTGAGCGCGGCGTGATGGAAGGCCGTTTTCACCTCGGCATCATTCCGGACCATCGCCCTTCCAGCAGCCTCGGCTACCTGCCGCAGCACTATGCCGAAAGCTTTGTGCGCGGCCAACACATACGCGCACTGGCTACCGACCGCTTCCACTACGTCTGCCAGTTCAGCGCCATCCTGCGCCAGTCACCGCCACCAAGCCGCGTAGTGGCAACGCTGCTGGAGGCACTGGTTGGCGCACACTAGATTAAACAACCGTGATACACAGCGCGCTGATCCTGCAACCAACAGAGTAGACGGGAATGATATGCCCCACTCTGGCGTCATACTCAGGTCTTGCTCGACGCAGAACTGTGACGCCAGTTGATCGAAGTACCCCCATCAACCGGAATAACCGCACCATGGGTGTATGCACCTGCACGTGCAGACAAATAAATAGCGATGCCCGCCATCTCCTCATCCTGCCCGGCCCTACCCAATAGACTGTTATGCTCGATATCGGCCAAATGATGCGTGAAAAGCTGATCCGTCATTTTACTGGGGAAAAAACCTGGCGCAATCGCATTGACAGTGATATTTCGATGACCGAGTTCTACCGCCAGATGTCGTGTCAAGTGGTGCACGGCCGCTTTACTTGCGGTGTAAGCATAAGTACCCACCCCGGTAACCGTTGGAATATGTAACCCATCCATCGAGCCAATATTAATCACGCGACCAGGGTCGCCAGCAGAAAGTGCGGTCGCCTCTAGCAGCGGCGTTAGTGCTTGTGTCAGGCTGAACACAGCTTTGACATTAACGCTCATCAATTTATCGAAGGCTGAGTCGGGATAGGTTTCAAAGCGATCTCCCCAAGCAGCGCCGGCATTGTTGACCAGAATATGTAGTGCAGGCTCGCGACCGCAGATTTGTTCGCACAACGACTGCAGGCCTGCGGCCTGAGTAATATCAGCAGGGATAGCCTGGCACTCGCCATAAGCGCTTAGAGACTGCGCCGCTTCTTCACAGGCTTTGGCGTTACGCGCAGTGATATAAACCCGCGCGCCCGCTTGCAACAATCCCTGACTGATCATATAGCCAATACCGCGAGAACCGCCGGTCACAAGCGCCACTTTACCTGTCAGTGAAAACAGACGTTCTATACCTAAATCACTCGCCGACATCTTCTTTGGTACTTCGCTGTGTTGGTGACTAAATCGTTGAGCACACGGCTATTGCAGGTGGCGCACAAACCAAGCCTGTGCCGCTTGCAGCGCGGCACTATACCCCGCCTCTTTATAGAGTGAATAGTGTGTGCCTGGCAGCACGAGGTACTCCGTGGGCACACGTCCTTGCAGTGCGCGATACAAGGCATCCCCATTCACTTTACGATCGAATAATTCCTCATCCTCGGCGTCAATGATCAATGTCGGAACGTTAACCGACTGCCACTCTGCCGCAGGATCAAACCGCTTCATTGCAATTAAATCGGGATAACCTCTAAGCCCGGGCAACGCCGACTCAGGGCCGGGGTAAGGAGGAATTTCGCCGCGAGCACGCTGAGACTCCCAGACCTCCACCATATCATCTGGAATCATGGCAAAATTCGCCTTGCTGTTCACCGCGCCAACTTGTGTGACGATTGCATTGATGCGTGAATTTCGAGCAGCAGTCACGATCGCCAAAGCGCCACCAAGGCTCGTGCCCCAAATACCCAGATTATCTGCTTGCAGATTAGGCTCAGCAGTAAACCAGGCCAGCGCCGCATGGGTATCGTGCAGCATTTCAAGCGGATCGACGACCTCGCGAATTTCACGGACAAGCATCTGCGCACCGGAAGACGGCTCTGATGTTATGCCGCCGGCAGTTGCCGCTGTATCAGAAGCCAGAAAAAAACCGTCACTTTCTCCCCAGCCGCGCACGTCAAACGTCATGACAACAAAGCCCAGCTCGGCGAATTGCGCTGCGTAGGCCCTATTCAAATTCGCCCTGTTACCGCCCCATCCGTGAACCATCAAGATACCTGGCAGCTTTTGTTCTGCAGTCAAACCGCTCGGTTTAAAGACACTACCCTTCAGTCGCACACCATCACGCCAAAAACTGACCACACGGTGCTCTACGGAGAGCACCGCCGGTATCGCATGTGAATCCTCGGGGCGGTTTTTGGTGGCAGAAAGCGGCAAAGCCATCACAATGGTGAGTGCACAGGCCATGGAGATCAAACTGTGTGCTACAGAGCGAACATTCATCAGCCCGTTTCCTGAACAAAGGCTACTGAGATACGAGATGCCCGCCAGGCGACATCCCGGGTGGCTCGTTCAGAACTTATACGTTAAGCGCAGGCCATAGACACGCGGATCGGTCAGCGTAACTTCAGACAAGTGCGAAATAGAGCTCGGACGATTATTAAAGATAACCTCACGATCATCGGCAATGTTCTTCACGTAGGCAATAAGTTCCCAGGTTTCATCTGGCGCCGCCACGCTCAGCCGCGCATCCCATCGATCCCAGCTATCCAGCTTGTCGTAATTCTCGTTATTGAACGCCGACGTATACTGACCACCGGTATATTGATAGCTAACCAAGGCTTGCCAATTGAGTGATGCCATCTGCCAAGCGTATATGAGGCTAGCGGCTGCTTGATGCTCGGGTGACAGCAAGAACTGATTGCCACTTAAATCTTGCACTTCGGTACACAGTGAAGACAGGCTGTTACCCGCCGCAAGCGGCCCAACGGCACAGGCATTGGAATCAACCGATGCGTAATTATCGTACTCTGTGTTGTTATACGAGTAGTTTGCGGTGAAAGTGAGATTGTCGGTGATCAAGGCGACTATTTCCCCCTCAAAACCCCACGCCGTTGCGTCGGAAGCATTTTCGAAGGTCGGTACCGCAACGCCATTAATGATGTCGGTCTTTAGCACTTGCAGATCGCTATAGTCATAATAGTAGAGCGCTGTAGACACATTAACACGATTATCGAGCAACTGACCTTTGTAACCTACTTCGTAGGAAAGCAGCGTTTCTGGATCGACTGAATCGACATCAAGCGTGTCAGTGGGCGACATTAAATTGAAACCGCCTGACCGGTATCCTGTAGCGATAAAGCCATAGAGGAAGTGCTCGTCTGACAGCGCATGATCGACGCCAAGACGCCAGGTAACACGATCCCAGTCATCTTTGGCCGACCGTTGGCCTGGGTCACCCACATACTGCACAAAGGTTCGATCCGTACCATCCTTCTCGTCATAGGAGTATCGCAAACCAACGGTGGCCGTGGTTTCCTCACTTACTTCCCAGTTCATCTGACCGTAGGCAGCATAGGACGTCGTCTCTAGTGCGGCCTCGCCATCAAACAGGAAATTCTCAGAGCTCACTGGCACACCACCAAGGAAAAGTGACGAAAAAACTTGGTAGGTAGCCATTAACTCGTCATTGCCTTCAATGAAACTGAGCGTCTGGTCTTCTTCACTGTTGTAATAATACAAACCTGCAATGAAATTGATGTGCCCCTCAAAGTTAGACATCAGCTGGAATTCATGGGAAGTAAACTTACTATCTTGGCTGAACGGCCGGGTCGTCATACCCGGAGTCAAATCATAGCCAGTGAGGGCTGACACCGGGAACGACGGCCCTAGATCGATCTTGCTCCAATCAAGGCCCGAATCAGATGCCTTGATGCCATCGGCATCGTAGTCCGATTGATAACTAAAGTCCGAATAGCCACCGGTATACTTAAAGGTGTATCGATCCAGGTTCAATTCGCTGATGAACGTCACCGAGGTGCGCTCTTGATCAAGCGAAGGCTGAACATCTACCGCGACGGTATTAATATCGGTCAACGCTGGATTTTCACGGGTCATACCCTGATTGCCATTGGCAAAGTTTTGTCCTGGAAACATGCCAGGCAGGTTGGCTATCTCGCCCGTCACATCAGTAATAAACGTAAGAAAGTCTGTAGAATACGGGTCGCGGGTGTAGGGCTGTGAGCGAATCGGGCTGGATTCGCGATGCATAATCTTAAGCGTGCTTGTCCACTGGTCGGTGGTTTCATGCCTGAGCATGATGGTTGCGTAATCACTTTCTAACTCATCAAAGCGAACACCATCTCCTTCATTTCGTTGTAGCCCTTCGCGATCGATTGTCGACAAACCAACCAACGCCGATAACTTGTCCGTAACAGGTCCAGATGCCAATCCTTGAAGTACACTGTAATCGTAATTTCCTACCTCAGCGACCAGCTTGCCGCCCCATTCTTCGGTATTGGGCTGCATACTATTGAAGTTAACCGCCCCGCCAATGGAGTTGCGTCCATACAAAGTTCCCTGAGGCCCGCGCAGTACCTCCACCTGCTCGATATCGAGGAAGTTGGCAAAGCTGAAGATGTCGTTTTCAGTGGTGTAAACGCCATCCCAATAAATACCCACCCCAGGGTCGGACCCCAGCGCAATATTCGCACGCCCAACACCGCGGATACTGATTCGACTCGGCGCAACCGTCATAGATGGCGTGCGAACTGATAAGTCTTGTAGGTTATCAACGCCAAGCGAGTTGCGCATTTCAGCGTCAAAAGCGGTCACAGAGGCTGCTGTCTCCATCAAATTGCTCTCCCGCCGCTCAGCGAGGACAACCACTTCCTCAAGAACTTTTTGCGCGGCGGCAGGAATGGCAACTAACGCAGAAAGTCCAGCCGCGATCAACGTTTTGCTAGCGTTCAGATTTTTCATGGTCACTCTCTTTTTTATGAATTAGCCAAAATTAAAATTCATACCACTCCCACATTATCGCCAAACACTGCCAACCCCCTGTCACACAGGTGACAGGTTGTGAAAAAAAACGAAAAATTACGCGCTTGCCATGCGGCGATGACCCTTGAAAATCTCTCCGCTAAGGGCTTGCTCATCAGCGAGATACTGCTTTTCGTGCCAATGGCCGGATCAGACCTCCCCCGTTCGCGCACTAGACCTGCACGCCAAGCCGTATGGGAACGGGACGCTATTCTTCAGTCGTGAACTTCAGCAACCCGAATTCGACGGAGACCACAGAGCAGCTTTGGGCGATGTTTTCCGCAGCGCGAGGCAATGGCAGATTGAGCTTGAGTCAAGCAGGCAACAACCTGCCACTGTGTAACTCGATCACCTCGTCGATGCTCAAACCTACGCGGTGAATCATCCGCTCTCGATGACCGGCGGCTGCACACGCAATCGGGCATGATCTCGCGAGGGATCCGCCAAGGCGGAAGGCGTTAACGGATGGCGACTCTGGCAGCAATAGCGGACATTATTTCACTGTGGCGCGCGGCGCTTAATGGATAGCGAGAAGTCACCAACACCGTCGCAGCAAACAACACAAACATCAACGGACCAGACAATAACGCCAGCTTAAACACCGCTTCATTCGAAACAGACTCAGGAGAGGCGCCTGTCGGGAATTGAATAACATCCAACCCAACGCCTGCAAAAAAACTCCCCAAACCATAACTCGCCTTGGTGGCAAAGGCACGGGCCGCAAAAAACAAGCCTTCCTCCCTTCGGTGCGAGTTAAGCTCATGCTCATCGATAACATCTGAAAGCATTGAATCAATCAAGATCACATAGGCAATGAAGAAAATTTGCGAAATACCGTTAACCGAAAAGACTAAAGCAAACTTGATCGACACACTCATATGCTCGAGAAAGCCACCGAAATAAAGTATCTGGGGTGAGAAGGCAAAAGCGCCGCCAGCGATCGCGCAGCATGCCAGCGCCTGCTTTTTGTCAAAACGTCGCGATAAGTACTGTGCAACAAGAGAGGCAAAGATAATACCGACGACCAGCGCACCCGCCAAACCCGCCAGTTGCTCAGGCTTAAACTCAAAAACGTAAGTGGCCACATAAACCAATAAAGTTTGCACAATGCCTGCAAAGGTCGCAAACAGAATCCCTGCAAAAAATAATATTCGGAAGGAATGCAACTTTAACGTGTGAAATACGTCGATGAATGCCAGCCAAGCACTGCGCTCATCAGTACGTAAGGCCGTAGGCGACGCATCCGGAATGGCATGACGCGTACCAAAAACGCAGAGCAACATCGACGCCGTCCCCATGACCGCGCAGAAAACGCCAAATTTTGGGTAACTCGCTTCATTGAGCATGCCGTTGGCATAGGCTTCGGTCGGTGGAAAAAATACCGCAAACCCAATGACGCTGGTGAGCAATATGCCGGCGTAAGTAAAAAACACCCGATAGCCAATCAATGACGTTCTTTCGTGATAATCCCTTACCAACTCAGCACCGAGTGAAAGATGGGGAACAAAAAAGAGAGTGAGCATCAAACGAACAGCAATGGCGCCAGCTAACATCCAGCTAAACAATTGAATTTGATCAAGCCCGTCTGGTGGGCTAAACAACGCGACTATCGCAATGCCGAACGGCAGCGCCCCCGCCAGCATAAATGGATGGCGCCGACCCCAGCGCGACTGAAACCGATCCGAAAGCTGGCCGACCATCGGGTCGGTAACCGCATCAACCAGGAGCGCCAGCAGTGCCGCCATACCCGCCAAACTGCCGCTCAAGCCCAGCACCTGATTGTAGTAGAAGAACAAAAATGTGGTGAACGCCGACTGCTTTACGCCATCAGACAGCTGCCCTACGCCGTAACTGAGTTTGGTCAGTAAGTTCACCTGTATCCCCTATGTTATTATCAGCAAAATCAGCACACAGACATGGGGCGCTGTTACGCCGATCTAAGCCATTTTTTTTAGATAGTGACAAACCCGATACGCGTCATCGGGATCGAATCCACCAGCGGCTACAAGCGCCTCAAGCAACGTGATGAAAAACTCAGTGCCGACAGTCTTTAAAGCGGCGAAGGGCCCTTGGGCGAGGGATGTACCGACCATCCACGCTCGATCTATTTCCGTTGGATCCGCGACATCCGCATCAGCAACTTTGATCGCACTGGCAATCCACACCGTCATCAAGGGATGATACAAAGCTTCGACCACCGGCTCCTGATCAAGGAAACGTGGTTGCGCAAAAGCCGGTTCTGGATATGAATAAAACCCCTTGCCCGTAGAAGCACCCAGTTGATTGGCCGCGATCATCCGGTCAAGAATCGCGAGCACCCGGTCTCTCAGACCTGCATCTATTGTATTAGCGGGCCTGTTTTTCCAGCCGCTTTGAATAAGGCCCAGACCAATAATATCTATAATACCCATCGGGCCCATCGAGGCGGACCGATAACTCATCCATGCGCGGTCGACCTGTTCAACACTTCCAAAGCCCTCGGCAACCAGCGTGATAGCCATACCGAGAAGTGGACCAAGAATCGCATTCAACACATATCCCGGGTATTCCTTTTTCAGCATGAGTGGCACGGCCTGCAAACTGCGCGTGTAGGTCTCTAGCGCCTGTAGTGTCGCCGCGCTGGTACGACCGCTGGCGACGATGTCAACCAACGGCGAGCCCATATACGAATGCATGGCCGCAAAACGGTCGCCACGGGTAACAGCATTTTCAATGTCTGAGCCAAGTAAAAATGATGAATTTGTGGTCAGGATTGTATGCGCTGGGCATGAAGCGTCGAGTTTACGGTGCACCTCTCGCTTTATAGCGAGTTGCTCAAATACGGACTCGCTCACCAAGTCGGCTTCGGCGCTCGCCTGCGCGAAATCTCCGGTAAACACCATAGCAGCAAGTATCCCCGGCGCGCCTTCTTCGCTGCTGTAAGCTGTACCTACAAAATAGTCGATGTACCCTTGGCACAGCAATCGAGCATGGTCTAATACGGCTTCATTTACGTCGTACAGCGTTACCCGATACCCAGCACAAGCGGCCTTGGTTGCGTTAAAACAACCCATATTGCCAGCCCCGACGAAACTGACGTTGCGGATTGTGTTAGACATCAATCGGGCTCCCTAACACCTTAACCTTTTGCCTCATTAATCTCATCCAATTGCCCGGGGCAACCGGTCTGGCAATATGAGATTCGTGCTGCCCTTTGCTACCATCGCAGGTAAATAGGACAGCACCGGGAGATCCGCAAGCGCATTAACGATGTGACATTGCGTGGGGTTCTGCTCCCAAGTCAGATGATGCCAGTCGAGCGTACCCCGACCGACCTGTACTGCTGCAAGCGTTGTTTCTGAGGGAAATGTGGTCGGCTCCATAATACTGTGGCCAAAACCGCTGATACCGGGAAAATAACGCCAACCCATCGGATTATCTTTCCCTTGATTCGCCTGTAGATAGGCGACGATTTCCGCTTCGCTGGGATCGCGCAGGCCTTCGACACTCATGTCTATAATGGGGTGACTAAAGTGGCGGGCTTGCACTCGCCACTGGCCGTCATTCTCTGTGTGGTCGTCGATCTCAGCGTAGATCTTGGGTATCCCCTGAAGCTCACGACCGGTCAAAATTGGATCAGCCAAATTCTCCCACATCACCAGCGTGTAGCTACCGGTCAGCGTCTCCTTCTCGCCCTTAAAGACCACAGCGGCGCTAACACCAAGCAGGTTATAGCCATGCCCAGCAAGCCAATCGACCTGCTTGTTACGTGCATAAGTCACCGTCACCACAGCATCTTCGGCGACTTCATAGGGCTCGGGGAGGTATGCACCCAATTTTTCCCTGTCGGTGAGAAAAGGCACCACCATGAGCGTAACGTCGCGATACCAGCCGCTTGATTTCGCCGATGTTGGGCGAGGACCGAAGTGCGCCGGCATCATATAGCTCGCTTGAGCGTCGAATTTGAACATAGGTAGATGCTCTTTTATTTTATATCGATCGCAGAGCATTATGTTTCGCCCCGCCTCTTCATAATCGCAGTAACTAAAACCAATCAGCGGACATGGCGTAGGTTGTGTCATCCAGGTCCAGTAACAGCTTTGCCCAGGCATTGATTTCAGGCAACTCATAACGGAAGAAGTAACGCATGGCCTGCAACTTCCCGCGATAGAAATTCTCATCCTCGGCATGGGTGGCAACATCAAGCCCCCGCTGCGCGACCACACCTTGTTTGAGCCAAATCCAGGCGATGACAACATTACCGAACAAGTCGAGATACTTGACCGAATTGGCCATGGCCAGGTCGATGTTTGATGACCCCATTGCTTGCATCAAGTGGTCGGTAACTTCTCTGACCGTGCTCACGGCTCGCTGCAGCTCGATAGAAAATTCACTGAGCGCCGCCTCGGACTGAGCCAGCGCTATCGTCAACTCAATCTCTGCAAGACACGCCAGATAACCCGCCCCGTTATTTTGTGGCACCTTGCGCCCCAATAAATCAATAGACTGAATGCCGGTCGTGCCTTCATGAATAGGATTCAAACGATTGTCGCGATACATCATTTCAACCGGATGCTCGTTGACGTAGCCCGAGCCACCCATCACTTGAATCGCTAAAGCATTTGCTTTCGGGCCGTACTCGGATGGCCAGCTTTTGATAATCGGCGTCAAAAAATCCAGTAATTCATGGGCGCGCTCACGCTCTACGTCTGTGGGTGCAGTGCGTTCATCCTCAGCCAAGCTAGTACCCAGCAAACACAACGCATACGCACCCTCTGCGTAGGCTTTTTGGGCAAGCAGCATACGCCTCACGTCAGCGTGCTCGATAAGGTTCACCGGTGGTGATAGCGGATCCTTGCAAGATGGCAGTCGTCCCTGTGGACGCTCCTTTGCATAGTCGAGCGAGTATTGATAACCACACAAAGCGGTCAGCGCAGCTCCACTACCAACCATAATGCGAGCCTCGTTCATCATGTGAAACATATACAGCAGGCCGCGATTTTCTTCTCCGATCAAATAACCAACCGCGCCGCCCTTCTCACCAAAGTTCAAGGCTGTGGATGTTTGCCCTCGACCGCCCATTTTGTGGAACAAACCGACTAGCGTTACGTCATTTCGTGCACCGAGACTGCCATCATCATTGACCAGATACTTTGGAACAATGAACAACGAAATACCTTTAACGCCCAGCGGTGCGCCTTTCACCCGCGCCAAAACCAAATGAACGATATTCTCGTTCAACTCGTGATCACCGCCGGAAATCCAAATTTTGTTGCCCTTGATGTGGTAGCTACCGTCCTCAGACAAGACGGCACTGGTAGTTAGATCTGACAAGCTTGAGCCCGCGCCTGGCTCACTCATTGCCATAGTGCCCGCAAATCTGCCGGACAAGAGCGGCGTCAGCCACTTTTCTTTCTGTGCTTCACTACCGTAGGCGCTGATCAGGTTGGCGTTTGCATTGGTTAATCCAATATAGCCCATCACCGTACTACCTGCGGCATTGATGTAAGCACCCACCACGGCACTTACAAGCATCGGCAATTGCATGCCACCTAGCGCATAATCCGCGCCAGGAAATGCCAAACCTGACTCCTTTACCGCATCTAGAGCGATTTTTATTTCAGGAATCATCGACACCTTTTCTCCGTCAAAGGTTGGCTGGTTGGTATCCACTTTTTGACGAATTGGCAGAAAGTACTTTTCGGCTATTAGCCGCGATACATCGATCGCCGCGTCGAAGGTTTCACGGTTGTGATCAGCGTAACGCTCACGGTGAACAAGAGACTCTGCATCGAAGAGCTCGTAAAGCATGAACTCAAGATCGCGTTGGTCGAGAATGGGCGCCGGCATACTTTGATCCTAGGTAACTTCACCACGAAACTACTAGGCTAACAGTGCTTGTTCACTAGACCGTGTCACCTTGGTGACAGGCTGACGTTGGCGACGCTACAGCGATCTCCGATTATTCGAAGGGCATAATCTCGCGTTCCAGCGCTGCGACGTCTCGAATCAACAGATAATCGTCGCAGTTTTCGATAAGGCCGGATCTTTCCCATTCCCGAAAAATTTTATTCACTCTTTGTCGGGAGCCAACAGCTAGTTGCGCGAAATCGTTTTGGCTAAGCTTTGATGACAGCCGCGTGCCGCCGTCGATCGCAACGCCACGCTCCTTAATCAACTCGAGCAAACGCCCTGCTACACGAGCTCGCAGCGGGTAAAATGCCATGCCGGTCAACAACACATAAAGCCCGCGGCTCTCCTCTACGTTATGGCGCAGTAAATTGCGATATAACAATGGCCATTCTTCGGCGAACCCTAACATCGACTTTCGGCTAATTACCAAGAGCTCAGAAGCCACTAATGTCTTGGCTTCAATCACTCGGCCACCGTCGTTCACCAAACACGGCGCACCCAACCAAGTTCCAACTTCACAATCATTAATGGCAAACTCATGTCCCTGTGCGCTGGGAATGGCTGTACGAACACAACCAGACACAACGCCGTATACCGAGGCAGTCTGCTCAGCCATGGACCAAAGATAGGTATTTGCGGGTAAGTGACTGACATTAGCAGCGGCAACAACTGCGTCCAGCAAGTGATCAGGCATGCCCTCAAACCAACTCGAGCAAGCTATAAAAGAACGTACGGTTGCGTGATAGGTCAATGAAGAATTCCCGTGGCCACCCAGTTGAACATGACGTTACTGTTTATGCGCCCTAAGTCGCCCACATAGGCACCTTTGCGCCGTGCAAACGACGCGTATTATTCGTCTCGTCCCAGCCTAGGATACTACCGTGAAACCGGGAATGGATATAGCCACAAGTACTCGAAGGATTTCCAGAGGGATGCCATTCGTCTGCTGCTGGAGCAGGATTATTCGCGGTTCCAGACCACACATAGTCCGGAGAGCAAAATCAACATACTGGGGCACCGGGTCACTGTGTTCAAGCGACCGCCTACGCTAGATTAATCAACCGTGATACGGAGCGCGCTAACAATGGAACTGTATGCTGCCAACTGGCACAAACCTGAAAATATACGCGTGCCACCTCATTCAACGAAGGATCAGGCCAGGCTAGAGTCCAAGCACACCCAGTAAGGAGTAGGTAAGTTGCGACGGCCATCTTTCTCATAAAGGAAGCAAGATTGCATCCTCTTGGAAAGTCGGACGATGGAACACTGCTTCACATAACCTTCACTCTGCGCGAAGGAGGGAGACTGATCCGAGTTATTTCGGCCAGGCCCATGCACCGGAAGGAGGAGAAGATTATTTATGAGCAAAACTAAGCAACCCCCCAAGTTTAAAGACGAATCACAAGAGCGCGAATTTTAAGAAGCCAACGACTCAAGTGCGTACATAGACTGGCAGCGTGCAAAGCGGGTATCGATGCCCAATCTCAAACCCTCAACCAAGACCATATCTCTACGCCTACCCGAAATGCTGCTCGATAGCATTAAGATCGAAGCAAACAAGCGAGACATGCCCTATCAGTCGCTCATCAAAGTCTGGCTCGCGCAAGATGTTAAGTGCCTAGCACGTTAACGTCGCTAGAGGAGGCAGCTGAAGCTTAATGCTGCCAACACGGGCCGATTTGGAGGCGCGAAGCGCCGGAATGAAAGTCCGGCCCCAGCTTGCTGGGGCCTAAGCGCGTGGCCTTGTTGTGGATGCGATACTGGTGCTAAGTTTGTCGGCTGATGACAAACGTTGGAACGGATATGAATACTGCCGAACTTGAAAATTTGCGTACAGCTGCGTTAGAGCTTACCGAAGTAGAGCGCGCGCAGTTAGCCAGCGACTTGGTAGCTAGCCTTGATGGCCCCGCGGATGCTGACGTAGCCGCCGCATGGGACGTGGAAATTTGCCGTAGAATCAATGAGATAAGCAACGGAACAGCCTCTTTGCCAGACGTTGATGAGGTGCTGGCAGGAGCGCGAGCAAAAATACAACGCACTTAATGCCAAGGGTAAGAGTACACGCCGAGGCCGCGCGAGAACTGGAAGAAGCTGCGGCATAGTATGAGAACGAGCAACCGGGGCTTGGGAGTCGATTAATCGAAGCTTTTGACCATGCGCTACTGCTCGTGTCAGAGCCCAACGCCCCACTAACTCCTGTACTCGGACAGGCGGCACATTTCGGAGCAAAAAAGCTCATCCTCCCCAAGTTTCCATTCTCAATCGTCACTGTAGAAGCACACGATGCAATCATTGTGGTTGCTCTGGCTCATCATGCTCGCCGCCCCGGATACTGACACTCACGGTCAAATCCATAACGCCGCAGGCAGTGGCAGCGGTTACGCCCCAGACAAGCTATCCTG
>JANQUV010000058.1:0-53237 GCA_030730585.1 Haliea sp. | reverse complement strand
TGGCGGCAGTGCGCAGAACCTATCTCGGGTTTTTACCGGCGCTGCTGGTGGGGCTAGCTCTGTCGGGTACGCGTTTGGGCGGCAGCCAGGAGCCACTGTTACTCGTGGCGTCTGCAGTCACCGGCTTGCTGGTCGTACTTCAATTGCGCCTTCCCACGGCCCTGTTTCCTGTGGCTGGGGCGGCAGTAGCACTGTTGTTGGCGCTGGACTCAGCACCAGAGGGGATGGCGCTGGGGCCACACGCCGCAACCCTCGCGGGCACGGCACTGGGGGCTTTCGCCTGCTTGCTGCTGGTTGCCGACCTGAGTGAGCGTGCCTCAAAAGGCTGGCAGCGTATTGCGCTGCGGGTGCTGGGTTCTTGGGGAGCAGCCAGTGCAACGCTGGTTTACGCGCTGCGCTGGCTCACGCCATAGGGTCAGCTTTCGCGGTAGCCGGTAATCGCTTTCGCCGCCTGGTAGGCAAAGGTCATCGCCGGGCCCAAGGTTGAGCCGGGGCCGGGGTAGCACGGCAGCGTGGGCGCGCTGCAGTTGCCAATCGCGTACAGGCCCTGAATCACCGAGCCGTCTTCGCGCAGCACCTGGGCATCGGCGTTACACACCATGCCGCCCTGCGTCCCAAAGTCACCCGGGTCAACCTTCATGGCGTAGTACGGTGGCTTGTCGATAGCCGCCAGGCACGGGTTGGGACTGAAGCGGGGGTCACCGTAGTAACGGTCGTAGGCAGAATCACCGCGCTGGCAATCGGGGTCTATACCGGTGACGGCATAGCCATTCATTTTGGTGACAGTGGCTAACAGTCCCGCAGGGTCAACGCCAATTTTGCTGGCCAGCTCCGGGATGGTATCAGCCTTGGCAAAGAAGCCTTCTGCCTCGTAGCGTTTGGGCAGCGCCCAGTCGGGGCGGAAGGCGCTGTTATATAGCGGGCCGACAAAATAGCGCGCACGGAAACTGGCATCGAATATCTGCCAGCTGGGGTTACAGGGGTTTTCCTCACTGTGCTTGGCGAAGGTTTCCTGCTGAAACGCCATGTAGTTCTGCGATTCGTTGCTGAAGCGCTCCCCTGCAGGGTTCACCACAATCGAACCCGGGTAGGACTTTTCCATGATGCTCAGGCGGGGAATGGCTTCACCCGGCACGGAAATGGTATTACACCACCACGCTTCACCCAAACGATGCATCTTGGCGCCCAAGCGCTGACCTTCCAGGATGGCATCACCGGTGTTGTCGAGGGTTCCGGCGCTCCAGCGGTGGTCGGTTGGCTGGGGCAAGTACTGCTCGCGCATAGCCTGATTGTGCTCAAAGCCTCCGGCTGCGAGGATGACTCCCTTGCGCGCTTGAATACGCACGGTTTCGCCATTGCGGGTGACTTCAATGCCGGTGACGACGCCATCTTCATCAATCACCTTGCGCATTGGTGTATTCAGCCACAGCGGAATGTCGCGGTCTTGCATGGAGGCGCGCAGCCGGGCAACACCCGCGCAACCGGTCGCCAGGCGACGGTGGTATTTGTCCTTCAGCCGCCAAGGGATATCGGCAATGTATGCGGCTACCAGCTTGGCGGCGGTTTTCCACCAGCCCGGCTGCTGCCCAATCAACAGAGCCGCCTCCACTTGCGTGAAGCCAATGAGGCCACCGAGATGCATCATCGGGTGGGTGCGCCGCAGCCGGCGCCACTCTTCACCCAGCTCGCTGGCGGCAAAGGTTTCCGGCTCCATGGAGCGGTGCCCCACCATGGCACCCTCAAGATTGGTGTAGTAGTCGGGATAGTGCTCAAGCGTCACGTAACGCATTTGCGTTCGCTCGTGCAAAAAATCAACCATCTTCGGGCCATTTTCCAGAAAGGCATCTAGCTGGTAGTCGGGAACTTCTTCCTCGGTGATCAGCTGGCGCAAATAAGTGCGCGCATTGGCCAGGGAATCACTGGCGCCCGCCTCCTTGGCGTAGCGGTTACAGGGAATCCACACCCCACCGCCCGAAATCGAGCTGGTGCCGCCGTACAGGTCGGACTTCTCGACCACCACCACATCACGTGTACCCATTTCATAACTGCACAGTGCTGCGGTTAGGCCACCGTTGCCGGACCCCACCACCACTACGTCAAAACTGTAATCCCACTGCTGCGCGCTCATGTAACACCTCATCTCAATAAGCTGCACATGGTAGCCCACTGGGCCGCCATTTCCGCAGGCGGCATTCCCGTTACACAAGACAAGTTCAAAAAATTGGTCGAAGTGCTCACCTAGTACTTGAACAAATCCCCTACCGCCCGCTTGCCAGCAAGGCACAGACCCCTATAGGATTGAAAGAGCGCATAATCAGGAGAAAGCATCATGAGCATTTCAGTTCGCAAACAGGCTGCCATCTTGGCATCCGTTGCTGCCTTGGCCCTGTCGCCGCTGGCCTTGTCGCACCTCAACGAAAACGAGTTCCCCCAATCCTACCGCCAGTCCTACTTTGCGCTGGTGGGTGCAAATTTCAGCCCAATCGGTGCCATGCTCAAGGGTGAAATGCCCTGGAACCAGGAGCAGCTACAGGGTTTTGCCGATGACTTAAGCGCTGTCAGCACCCTGAACGTGCTGCGTGGCTTCCCCGATGGCTCCGACAAAGGCACCACCCGCGCCAAGCCGGCAATTTGGGAAAATCGTGACGACTTCGCACAGAAGCTTACCGATATGCAGGCCGCCGTTGAAACCTTGAACGTTGCGGTAAAAACAGGTGATCGCGCAGCCATCGGTGAACAGGTGGGCGCTGTAGGCCAAACCTGCAAAGCCTGCCACGACGAGTACAAGTCAAAAGACTACTTGTACTAGCGGGTGCTTGCCTTGGGAATCGCGGAGCCGCCAGAGGCTCCGCGGCTACCACATCCTCGGTGCTGGTGGAGCTTGCTGCAACAACCACCAAAGTAACGCACAGAGTGAGGCAACAAGCACCACCGCGCGCCATAGCCCTACAGCTGGCGCTTGGCCATCTCGACCCTCGGCTCGCCCCCACAGCATCGCCTGCAGTAACTTCTCGCCCAGCCGCCATTGATGCCAGGCCACAGCTAGCAGATGCAGCGCAATCATCGCCAGCAACCCATTGAAAGCCCACTCATGCACCACCCCGAGAGAATCTCGCGTGGCACCATCAACCGCGTGGTAAAACGGCCCATCAAACAGAATGCGGTCGCTGTTGAACAAACCGCTCACAGCCTGAGTTAACAGCAGCAGCAGTAGCACCATTACAGACCAACCGCCCAACGGGTTGTGCCCTGCTCCGGCGGGAAACCGGCCACGAAGGTAACGGTACGCCGTTCGCGGGCCGCGCACGAAATCCGCAAACCGGGAGTGACGGCTGCCGATAAGCCCCCAGCCAATCCGAAAAACCACCAACACCAGCACGGTATAGCCGATCCACTGATGGCGCTCCATCTGGCCCTCTTCCGCCGTCCACCAGGCGAGTGGCAACAGTATGGGCAGGGACCAGTGAAACAGGCGCGTCGGCCAATCCCACAAGGGGTGGCGAGGCGGGGTTTGCGTGGCGCTTGGTGAGGACTCCATAGTTGCTCAGGGGCCTATCAAGCTCGGGTATTCGGCGGCAACATTCTCATATACATAGCGCCATCGCTCGCCTTCCAATACCGCCCGGTGGCGAGCCCCCGGGCATTCGCCCTCCCCGCTTTCGTACCCGGCGTCGCCCCGAAACATAACGAAAACATTGCCATTGCCGCGGCAGAAACGCGGGAACACCGACTGGGGTGGACGTGAACGTTCAACGCGCAGCAATTCTTCCACACAGGAGTAGCGGGCGAGATCACACAAGGTGATGTAGGTGGGTGGCAACACCCCTAGCTGTCCTGCATCGTGCTCGCGCACTGCCTCAGCCACGCCTATCCAGCGCGACGCATGAATCTCACTACCGTCTATTTTTACCGCCATGTCCGGAGCCACGGGGGCGGCATAGATCCAGGTCGAAAAACGCTTGGGTTCCACCACCGGGGTGGTCCAGTGGCTGATGAGGACCATATTTTCCGCAGCCGGCCGGAGGCCGGACTCTTCCTCCGCCTCCCGGGCTGCGGCAATACGTGTGGCCTCACCTTCATTGCCCGCGGCCTGCTCCCAGTCTGCGGCTTCCAGCGCACCGCCGGGAAAAACCCAAAACCCGCCGGCAAACAACAAGGCCTTGTTACGCCGCAAAAGCAGAGTTTCCAAGCCAGCGGGGGAATCGCGCAGCAGAACTACGGTACTCGCCGGGCGCGCTTCAGCAACAGCAGGTTCGCTCGCCTGCGAGGCGGCTATACGGGCGCTAGCCTCACCGGACTTGGCTGTCACAATCAGCGCTGACCGACCATCGACAGGTCGTAGCCCAGGCTACGCGCAAGCTCCAAGGCCGGCGGCAGCTCGGCCGGTGAACGGCTCGCAACCCAAAGATTAATGGAGCGCGTACCACTGCGACAAAACGCCAACACCGGCCCCTGGGCGTTGTCGAAGGCTGCCGCCACCGCCGAGAGGTTTGGGCCCGGAAAGTTCATGCCGTTAATGGGATAATAAACATACTGCAGCCCGTTCTGCGCTGCCGCTGCGGCAAATTCTGCTGACGTCGGCTGCCCGGGGCTTTCACCGTCCGGCCGATTGTTCATCAGCACCGCGTAGCCCGCCGCCGCAATGGCAGGCACATCATCCAGGTTGACCTGTTCGGACACCGCGACCTCAGGCGTCACTTTGACAATTTTCATTACACTTCTCTCCAAACCACTCGCCTTGTTAAGCTGCGTCAGACCCAGCGCGCACCCGGTCCAGACCGTCACGGAGCAAATCGGCCCAGCGCTTCAAGGTGCGGTTGAACTCTGCCCGGTTAGTGACACTGCTGGTCCACTGTAAAGTACCCTGGTCGACGCCGCGGCGCCGATCCACAATGCGCGCCTGCACCTCGCCGGTGGCACCATCGACCATTTCCAGCACCAGCGTCATCTCACCGGCTGAGGTAGTGTAGCTGCGCATGCGAGCCGCAGACTGCACATCCGGAGCATTGATATCCAGGTTCACGATAGCCGGCTGCAGGATCAGGGTATCTTCACCTTCCGGAGGCACATCCACCAGCGGATAGGCGGGCGCCTTTTCTAATGCAGCACGAAATTCGGTATTACAGGCAGTGCCGACTTCGCTGCGGATGCGGTCGACATCATCCTGCCGTAGGCGTGTGCTTACGCTGCGGCTATCACGGTTCTGGTCACGCAACCAGTTCTTGCGAAAAGCGACCTGGCAATCGGTCACTTCGAGGTGCTGGTAGTGAGACAGGTCAGCGCCGGGCCGGACGTATACGTCGGCAAAGCGGAAGCCATCCACCCGCGCCAGCCCGTCATCAGTGACTTGCGGCGCACTCACACAGCCCACCAGCACAGTACTCGCCAGCAGCAGCCCGGTTATGGTTAAACGCGACATGGTGCTTCCCTCTATTCAAATGTTATGGAGTCAGAACTATAGGCAATGCAGGGCCGATATACCACCGCCTGCGCACTCAGCCAACCAGCCCTGACAGCCCCACCCAGAGCAACCTGGCGCCCAGTACGACCAGAAAAAAACTGATTACCCGGTAGTAAAAGACTGCGGGAGAGCGCTTGACCAGTTCGTGACCAATCCACACCCCCAGCGGTGCCAAGGGTACCAAGAGCAAAGAATACAACACATTACTGGTGCTGAACTGGCCCAGCCAATAGTACGGCACCAGCTTGACCACGTTGACCACCGCAAAAAACAACCCAGCGGTGCCGGCAAACAGCAAGGGTGACAGGCCTTTGGGCAACAGATACATCGTCAACGGCGGGCCGCCGGCATGAATGCTGAAACTGGTAAAGCCGGCCAAGGTACCGAAAAAAGCGGCGGCACGAGGGTTGTGCGTGCGGCTGGCACGCGCGGTGAACCCGAGTAGTTGCTGCAAACCAAACGCCGTGGACAGCAGGCCAACCAGAATCCGCATGTAGTCATCATCCATAACACCGGCGGTGAGAAAGCCCACCGCGATGCCAACCAGCGCACCAGGCAGCAACAACTGCAGTGCACGACGATCAAACACCCCCCAATAGGTGCGCACAACGAAAGCATCCATCACCACCAGAATCGGCAGAAGAATGGCCGCCGCCTGCGTGGGCGACATCACCAACGCCATAAGAGGAACCGCCAATACCGCCACCGCACCGCCGAATCCGCCCTTGGCGATGCCGTACAGCAGCACGGCAGGAATGCTGACGAAATAGAAGGCAGGGTCGGAAAACACGGTAAGAGCTCAGCCTAACAGGCCAAACTCACTGCCCATGAGCGCGAGGATTTCGCGCCGGGGATCCTCACTGCGCGGCAGTGGCTGGCCGGTAATTTTTTCGGCCAGGCCAATGTAGGTTGCAGACACTGCCTGCAGCACGCTGGCGGGCAGCAGATTGTTGCGGGCCAGCGCCAGGCGTTCTTGCATACGATCCTTGTTGAGCAAAATGTCGGGATCCGGGAAGTGATTCAACAACAACTGGCGAAACCCTTCCTTGGAGTTTTCGACCACGCGCCCGGCGCGCCATTGTGCCGCATCCCAAATTCGCGATGAATCGGGCGTGCCTACCTCATCCATGTAAATAAGCTGCTCCTGACCCTGCGCATCGGTGACATAGCCGAACTCGAACTTGGTATCGACAAAGATCTGCCCGAGGGCCGCCAGCTCAGCGCTGATCACATCGAAGCCGGCACGCAGCAGCGCTTCATAGTGATCCACGTCGCTCGCCGCGCGAAAACCGAAAGCCTTGAAGTGCTCGGATAAATTCTGCCGAGACACATTCACGTCGTCTTGGGCGGGGACTCCGGGAATGCCCTGTAGAATGCCTTTGGTCGACGGGGTAATTAACAACTCTGGCAGTTTCTGGTCTTTCTGCAGCCCGTCTGGCAAGCGCAAGCCACAGAACACCCGTTCACCCTTGCTGTAGGCGCGCCACATGGATCCGGTAATGTATTGACGGGCAATGGCTTCAATCATCACCGGCCGCGCCTTTTGCACGATCCACACCAGCGGGTGAGGCGTCTCGAGAATGTGGCTGGGCGCCAGCCCGTGCTCGCGGAAGCGCTGAAACCAGTGGTTGGAGATGGCGTTCAGGGCCGCGCCCTTGCCCGGCACGCCGGCCAGGCCCTCCTCTGCCTCCCAAATGCATTCGAAAGCGGAGATACGGTCACTAATCACCATCACTGCAAGCGGCGTGTCTGCAGCCACCGGGTAGCCACGGTCACGTATCAGCCGCTCACTGTCGGCGGCAGTAAGCCAGTACACCGAGCGCACTTTGCCCGAGTGCACGGGGGCACCGACACGCAGGGGAAGGTCGTTGTTCACCGCCAGCACAGTGTGGGCAAGGCTCATTGCAGGTTCCCGTGTTGTGCCCCGACACGGAGCAATAGAACAGGCGGGCGGCTACCCAGAGCCCCGCCACGCGAGCCGCGATTCTAGCAGAGTGTGCCGGGCTGGGCATCCGCGACACACATGCACCATTACGACACACAGACTTACTCATAGCAGTGCATGACTATCGATAGACAATGGCTTCGAACACTTCCCGCATCAATAAAACTCTATAAATCAACGGGGTGACGTTATACATACATCTTGGCATGCAAGTTGCTGCGCCAATATTGATTCGGGGAGCGACGCAACCCCGCACTTGCAGAACCGACGGTAAATTAAGCGTAAAACAGCGAGGACACCGATGATTCCCGCCTCGGCATGGACGTTATGCCGCCTGAGTTTGGACATCTATCTGAGGGCAACTGCACCCAGTATCAATGCCCCTATCACCACTGGGTCTATGGACTCGACGGCGCGTTGAAAGGTGCGCCTTTTATGAAGGATCATCCTGAGGTGGCCGAAAAAAGCCTTGGCCTGCACGAATTCACCAGCGCAGTGTGGCAAGGCTTTGTGTTTGTTAACTTGAGCGGCGATGCACAGCCTGTCAGCGAGCAATTTGCTGGCCTGAACACGCACTTAGGCCGCTGGAAGATGGCTGACCTCACAATGGTTGCGGACATAGGCTGGGATTGCCCGTTCAACTGGAAAGTACTGGTTGAGAATTTCATGGAGCCTTACCACCACGCTGGCGCTCACCACACACTGTTTCAACCGATAATGCCTGCGCAAGGTTGCTGGACCGATGAGGAAGGCGAACATTTTCAGGTATGCCACTTGCCTCTGTCTGAGCAACTGCAGCGTAAGGTTAAAGCCGGCCAACCCCAACTATTAAGCTTTGCGCCTATTCCAGGGCTACTGGAGTCAGATTTTCTGGAGTGGACGGCATACCTTGCTGCGCCCACCACGCTCTGGTTTGTCGCGGCAGACCGCGTGTACTGGTATCGTCTGCAACCCCTGGCTGCGGGTCTTATGCAAATACGGACGACCCTCTTAGTCCACCCGGGCTCGGCCGACTCGGAAAATTACCCTCAAACCCTTGCCGATGAAGTTGAAATGATGCGCACGTTTCATCTTGAGGATATGGAAATGTGTGGCGCTGTGCAGTCCGGTTTGGGCTCCACTGCCTATACCCCAGGCCCCCTTTGCTCCCTGGAGCAACCCATCTGGTTATTCCAGAGGTATCTGGCACGCCAAATCAGGCAGGCCCAACTGGCATAACGTGGTCTGTTCGGCACAGAATGGGGAGACGTCCCTGTCACCCAGCAGTGCGTTCCGCTACACTGCTCGCTTCGCTGCCAGCCTGCTACCATGTGAATGAAACCACCTAACATCTTCTTGCTGCTGGCTCTGGTGGCGGCCGCCCAGTCTCCGGCACACGCGGAGAATTGCGTATCCATCGCCGACGACCAAAGCCGCTTGGCGTGCTATGACGCCGCCGCCGGGCGCAGCCTGCCAGATACCGCCGACTGGTCGCTTGGATGGGGCGCCGATGGGGATGACACCGGCCTCGAGGAGGAGGCCGTGGTGCCCGTCAACCTGGCGGAAGAAGAACTGCTGTTTGGCAAACGTATTGCCGAGGAGGCGGAGATCACTGGCAACGCCTGGGTCATTACCCCGCATCATCGCAACTATTTGCTACCGCTTACCTACAGTGACACGCTGAACCGGGATGCCTGGGCACTCCAACAACCCGATGAGCCCATCGACCGACTGGAGGCGAAGTTCCAGTTGAGTCTGAAGACTATCGCCTGGGAGAACATCCTTGGACACAATAACCACCTGTGGGTAGGCTATACGCAACGCAACTGGTGGCAGCTTTACAACGAATCGTCACCTTTCCGCGAAACCAACTACCAGCCAGAGATATCGTTGTCTTTTACCAACAACTGGCGCTTCCTTGGCTTCACCAACACGCTCTGGGACGTGGGCTTCGTCCATGAGTCCAATGGGCAAGCCGGTGACTTGTCACGCAGCTGGAACCGCATCATTGCTGGTGCCGCTTTTGAGCGCCGCCGCATGACCCTGAACGCACGTGGCTGGTACCGCATCCCGGAAAGCAGCAAAAGCGATGATAACCCGGATATTGAAGACTATATGGGTTACGGTGACCTCACCGGCATCTGGAAATGGGAGCAACATGAGTTTGCCGTGCAGGTGCGCAACAACCTGCAAGCGGACAATCGCGGCGCCGTGCAGCTGGAGTGGACCTTCCCGGTCAACCGACGCTTCAAAGGTTATGTGCAGTACTTCAATGGCTATGGTGAGAGCCTGATCGATTACGACCTCCACCAGAGTCGCATCGGCGTCGGCCTGTCCATGACGGATCTGCTTTAACGCCTGTGTTGTAATACCTAAGCTACGCCCGGTTCAGCCTTCCACTCCACCGGGCAGGACATTCGCCGTCGTCGCGCGTAAACTGGCCATCTCCCGAATCAACCTTACAACAGTCGACTATGAATACGCCAAACACACCCTACGGCATCCTCGGAGACGCTGGCATCCAGCGCTTGTGTGAGGATTTTTATCGCATTATGGACACGCGCGATGAAGTGCGAGAGTTGCGCGCCATGCACGCCGCCGATCTGGGGCCAGTGACAGACCGGTTGGCCGACTACCTCACGGGGTGGATGGGTGGGCCACCGCGCTATGCAGAAAAGCACGGCGGCGTATGCCTCACGGAGCCGCATGCTGCCTACCATATCGGCCCGAAAATGAGTGAGCAGTGGCTGTGGTGCATGGAAAAGGCGCTGGAAGAAAGCAGGGCCAGCGACGCACTCAAAGATATGCTGCGTGTGCCCTTGCAACGTATCGTGCAAGCCGTGCAAAACCGCGATAACGACGACTCGCCGCGCAATAACCCCAATATCATCGCCGCAGGATAATGTAATGCATACTATGAAAGCACTGGCCGGCGCCCTCTTGGCCACCTTCTGCACGTCTGTCGTCAGCAGTGAACCCGCCTTGGAACAGGTGATTGTTAGTGCCAAACGCATCAGTGAAGACGCCAACCGCCTGCCGCTTGCCTGGTCTGTGGTGGACGACGAGGCGCTGAGACTCGTGGGGCACACCCACCCCAGCGAGATCATGCAGCAGGTCCCGGGCGCCTGGATCAGCCGCGGCAATGGGCAGGAAAGCCTCACTGCCCTGCGCTCGCCCGTACTCACCGGAGCAGGAGGCTGTGGCTCATTTTTTATTGCTGCCGACGGCATCAGCCTGCGCGCACCTGGCTTCTGCAACGTCAACCAACTGTTCGACGCCAACCTTGAGCAAGCCGGCCGTATTGAGGTTATCAAAGGGCCCGCGGGCGCAAGTTATGGGTCCAATGCGATGCACGGAGTGATTAACGTCCTCAGTGCGGCACCCAACCCTGCGGCAGGCCAGCAAGTCGCCGTCGAATCCGGCTCCGAGGACTACTACCGGGCAAAGATCAGCCTGAATCACGGTAGCGGTTCCCATGCATTCAGCCTGCGCGGCAATGTGGCAACCGACGGCGGGTATCAAGACGATTCCGGCTACGATCAACAAAAGCTGACACTGCGCCACGACTACATTGGCGATGTCTGGAGCATTCGCACCGTGTTGGACGGCGCCAACTTGAACCAGGAAACGGCCGGATTCATTCAGGGCTTTGAAGCCTACAAAGACGACGCACTGCGCCGCAGCAACCCCAACCCGGAGGCTTACCGCGATGCGTGGTCGCTGCGCCTCTACAGCGAAGCCAGCCGCGAACTCAGTGGTGGCCAGCAACTCAGCATCACCCCCTACCTGCGTAGAAACCAGATGGAGTTCTTGCAACACTTCCTGCCCTGGCAGCCAGTGGAGCGCAATGGCCACGAGTCTGTTGGGCTGCGAACCGCTCTACACGGTGAGCATAATGCCTTGAGCTGGGTAGGCGGTGCCGACATGGAAATCACTGACGGCTGGCTGCAAGAAGAGCAGGCACAGCCTTTCAGCCCAAACCAGCCCGCAGGCACACACTACGACTACCAGGTCGACGCCAGTGTAGGCGCCGCTTGGGCGCAACTGCGCTATGCGTTATCTGAGCGCTGGACACTGGACGGTGGTGCGCGCCTCGAATACACCCACTACGACTATGACAACCGAGGCCCGGACGGGTCTGTCTGTGCACCCGAGGCCAGCGCCTGCCGCTTTTTCCGCGTCGCCGATCGCAACGACAGCTTTACTGACTGGTCACTTAATGGTGGTGTCAGCTTCTTGTGGCTCCCCGATCACAGTATTTACCTGCGCGCCGCCAACGGTTTCCGCGCGCCAGACACCAGCGAACTCTACCGGCTGCAGTCGGGCCAATCCGTCGCCGACCTCGATTCCGAGGTGATGGATAACATTGAGTTTGGCATGCGCGGCGCCACTGCTTCTGGCATACGCTATGACCTATCGCTTTACCACATGAACAAGGATGAGGTGATTTTTCAAGACGAAGATCGCCGCAACGTGAGCGGTGCACGTACCGAACACGCGGGCCTGGAGATCAGCCTGGACTATCGCAGTAACAACGCCTGGTACGCGCGGCTGGATGCCACGGCCGCACGCCATCGCTACGCCAACAACGCACTGCCGCTGGGTGTGAATGGTTCGATTGACGGCAACGACATTGACACCGCGCCGCGGCTATTTGGCAGTGCCAGAATCGGTTGGGAATTTGCCTCGCGCCATGGCAGCGCGCCGGTCGCCGAGCTAGAGTGGGTGTATATGGACGACTACTATCTGGAGCCTGAAAACGAGTTCCAGTATGAAGGGCACTCACTGCTTAACCTGCGCGTTAGCACCCCGCTTACACAAAATCTCGCTGCCACGCTGCGCATCACCAATCTGCTTGATGAAGACTATGCTGAACGCGCCGATGTCGGCTTTGGCAACTACCGCTATTTTGTCGGCAGGCCGCGCGGTGTCTTCGTAGAACTACGCTATGGCTGGGGGCAAAGCTGACGCGTTGCTCAGCACATTTCCGCAATGCCAACCGCTTTACGCACCTGCGCCAGTAAGGGCGCGCTGTGTTCACGCGCGCGTTCTGCGCCCCGCTTGAGCACGGCTTCAATGTGCGCGGGGTCGCTCATTAACGCCTCATAACGCTCTCGCGCGGGCGCCAACTGCTCATTGACCAGCTCAAACAGCTGCCGCTTGGCTTCACCCCAAGCAATACCCGATTCAAAATCGGCCCGCATGCGCGCCGTTTCTTGTGCAGAGGCGAAGGCACTCCAAATCTGGAACACCGTCGAATCGTCTGCATCCTTTGGCTCACCCGGTTCCAGCAGATTCGTTTTGATCTTGTTGATCGCCTTGCGCAGCTGTTTTTCAGGCAGAAACAGCGGGATAGTATTGTGATAACTCTTGCTCATCTTGCGCCCGTCCAAGCCTTGTAATACGGCAACGTGGTCTTCCACCACGGCCTCGGGCAGGGTGAACAAAGGCGCAAAGTTATGATTAAAACGCTGGGCGATATCGCGGGCCATTTCTACATGCTGTATCTGGTCGCGCCCTACGGGCACCTGATGTGCACCAAACATCAGGATGTCGGCGGCCATCAGCACCGGGTAGCTGAACAGCCCCATTGTAATACCGAAGTCGGGGTCCTCTCCCGCCTCCTCGTTGGCTTGCACAGCGGCCTTGTAGGCATGAGCGCGATTCATCAAACCCTTAGCCGCGTTACAGCACAGAATCCAGGTGAGTTCGGGAATCTCCGGGATATCGGACTGCCGGTAAAAAACTGCTCGCTCAGTATCCAGGCCTAGCGCTAACCACGTTGCCGCTATTTCTTTGCTGGACTGGCGCACTTGCGCAGGGTCCTGGCACTTGATGAGCGCATGGTAATCCGCCAAGAAAAGAAACGACTCCACTGCCGGGTCGTTCGACGCCGCAATGGCCGGGCGAATGGCACCCACGAAATTGCCCAGGTGTGGCGTACCGGTGGTGGTGATACCGGTGAGAACGCGTTGTGTGCTCATGAGAATCCTGTCGGTGGAAGCGAATAGGGTGTGGCCGCAAGTTTATCGCCTGTACTGCGCGCTGGCTATTTTTGCGACCGGCTTTGAACGCGGGGTTTGGTTCGCGTTTAGCGCAGGCTCAGGCCGGGATCAACGATCCTGCATGGTTGTAAAAGCGCCGCAACACACGCGACAAATGTGCCGCATCGTCACGCCCCGCCAACTCTCGAATGGAGTGCATCGCAAAGGTGGGAACGCCCACGTCCAGCGTGCGAATACCCGTGCCGCCCGCGGTGATTGGGCCGATTGTGCTGCCGCAGCCCATGTCAGAGCGCACGACAAAACTCTGCACCGGCACGCCCTCGGCCTCGGCCAGCAGGCGAAACATGCCAGCGGTCTCGGCATTGGTCGCGTAGCGTTGGTTAGCGTTAATTTTGATCACCGGCCCAGCATTTAACAAAGGCCCGTGATTATCGTCGTGGCGGTCGGCGTAATTCGGGTGCACACCATGCGCATTGTCCGCAGAAATCATCAAAGAATATTCTACCAGCTGCGCCAGAGCTACCTCATCAGGCGCCATGCGACGCAGGGCTGACATCAGCAATGGCCCTTGTGCGCCAGAGGTCGACAAACTGCCCACCTCCTCGTGATCGTTGCAGACCAGTAAACAACTCTGCTTGCCGTCAGCGGCCAGCAATGCCTGCAGGCCGGTAAAGCAACTCAACAGGTTGTCGAGCCTTGCCGAGGCAATAAACTCTTCGTGCAAGCCCACCAGGGCCGCTGGCTGCGTGTCGTAGAACGACAGTTCGTAATCGAGTACGCGCTGCACGTCACAACCCGGATGTTCCTCGCGCAGGCGCTGCGCCAACAAGTCGCGAAAATCAGGGAGCTTCGCATCTGCCTGCAGTGCCAGCACCGGCAAAATATCGGTTTGTGGATTCACGCTACGCGACTGGTTGGCTTCCCGGTCCAGGTGAATTGCCAAACTGGGTATCACCCCCAACGGGCGCCGAAAATCGACCATTGCAGTCTGCAGAGTGCCCACTGCATCGGCAAAGCTGACCCGGCCCGCAAGCGACAGGTCACGGTCGAACCAGGGATTCAACAGCGCACCGCCGTACACCTCAACCCCCAACAGAAAGTACCCTGCACGACGCTTCTCGGGAACAGGCTTTACCATCAAACACGGGCTGTCGGTGTGTGCCCCCACCATACGCACACCGCCGTGTGCTTGCGCGTCTGCACCCACCACAAAGGCAACAATTGAGCTGTCATTGCGCGTCAAATAATGGCGGGCACCGGCTTGCAGCGCGCTGTTGTTTTCAGGCGAAAGCTGACTAAACCCGGCGGCCTCCAGGCTTGCGACAAGTGCTTTGACGGCATGAAAGGGCGTTGTGGCTACGGCCAGAAAGGCCATCAATTCGCGGTTGAACTCATCCACGTGCATGGTGCAATACTCTCCTCAAATATCCCTAGACGAGCCACAGTGCATACAGCACGGCAGCAAGGGCAATACGGTAGTAGACAAAAGGCATCAGGCCAAACCGCTCCAGCAAGCGCAGGAACAGAGCGATACAGGCGTAGGCGGTCACTGCTGCCAACAGCGCAGCGGACACCAGCAGCACCCAATCAACGGCAACACTCGCCTGCACCAGCTGCATCCCTTTCAGCAGCCCCGCACCGGCAATCACCGGTATCGACAATAGAAACGTAAAACGCGCGGCGGTCGCTCGGTTCAAGCCCAGCAATAAGCCCGCAGTGAGCGTGATGCCCGAGCGCGAAACACCCGGAACCGGCGCCAGCGCCTGTGCAAGGCCAATGACCAGCGCCGCAAACAATGTCAGCGTTACGAACGAGGACGCTCGCTGAGCCCGGCGATCTGCCAAGCCCAACAAAAGCCCAAACACCAACGTCGTCGTGGCAATGACCGGCAATGTGCGTAACTGTGACTCAATAAAACCGTCGGCGACAAAACCAACAACACACACCGGCACCGTGGCCACGGCGAGGTACAGCACGAGGCTGATATCGTCATTAGCGGCCTGGCCCCGCAGCAGTCCAAAACAACTCGCCGCCATATCCAGCAACTCGCGCCGGTAATACAGCACGACGGCCAACAGCGTTCCAACATGCACCGCCACATCAAAAGACAGGCCCTGATCCTGCCAGCCCAGCACCAGCGAAGGAATGACCAAATGCGCAGAGCTGGAGATGGGGAGAAACTCTGTTACTCCCTGCAAAACCGCCAACAACATGGCCTGCATAGTATCCATCAGCTACGGGGCCCCTGCTCAGCGAGTTTTTTCCAACGAATTTCATCGCGCACATACACTGGGCAAACTGCATCCGCCGACTGTATTTCACCGGCCGCCAATGCTCGCTGAGCCAAAGGCAGGAGATCTTCTGCGCAGGGTTCCAGCTCCGGGCAGGTCCTCGTGAAACGGCTCTGCAATTGAGCCGGTATGGCATTTTGATAGTTGAGACCGCTACCCACGGCAATCAGCGGCTGGTCTCCTGAAATTGTTAACGCTTCCGGATCGCAAGCAGAATCAGCAGAAACAGCACGAGGCCGCGCATCCACCACCTCAAACAGCGCCCAATAGAGCTCTCCGATGTGCGCGTCCAAGGTACTCAGCACCCAACTACCCTCAGCGGCAAACCCCAGACGAATCGCTGTTTGCACTTGCGAGGCCAGGGTAGATACCGGCAGGGCCGGCAGCTGTGCCGCAAAACAGATCCCCTGCACGGCGCTGGCAGTGATACGCAAACCGGTAAATGAACCTGGCCCGCAGCCGTAGGCCACGGCGTCCAAGCCGCTCGGGCCGTCTGGCAGTAGCTCTCGCAGCATCCCCAACAACAACTGGTTGTGGCGCCTTGGAGCATGTTCCAGCAAGGCCTGCACGCTGTCACCACTCAACAAAGCCACCGAACAGGCGTCGGTAGAAGTATCAATCGCAAGAATACGGGTCATAGAATCTACTACACGAGACAGAAAAAACAGAAAACCCGCACCGGGTTACCGATGCGGGCTCTCGCCTCAACCAAGAAGCTTTACGCAGAAGGGGTAGCGCGAGCCTTGCGCTTGGGTGCTGCGGAGCTTTTCTTGGCTGGCTTTGCTTTGGCAGTTACTTTGGCTTTTGCCGCTGGCTTGGCTTTGGCGGCCGATTTTGCTTTGGCGGCTGGCTTGGCTTTGGATTTTGCCGCCGGCTTGGACTTCGCTTTGGTCACTGCTTTCTTTACGGCAGCGCCCTTGAGCTTCGCTTTAGATGCGGAGCGTACCGACTTTTTTGCCGCCGACTTTACAGGCGCCTTTTTCTTTCCTTGCTTGGCAGCTCCGGATAGCGCTGAGTTCACACTGGCCCCGATGGATTTGCGGCCAGCGCGCACTTTACCGAACGCAGACTTGGCAACCGCCTCCACTTTTTTCTCTGCAGAGCGCAGCTTCGCAAGCACTTTCTTCTCGATCGCTGCCAGCTTTTCCGCATCGGCCTTGCTGCGTTCCTTGCTCCACTGCTTTGCGTGTTTGGCCAGTGCACGCGCTTTATCGGCTTCCGCTTTTGCCGCAATTTCAACTTTCTTGGCGAGAATGCGTTCTTCAGCAGCCAAGCGACGAGCGGCCAACTGCGCATCCGCAATCACATGTTTCACACGTTGGCGCATAGCATCTAACTTCGCACCTGCTCCATCAACACGCGAATTGGCGCGTTCGACGGCCTTTGCTGCTGCTTTTTTGGCACGAGCATCGGCCGCAGTGCGTGCGGCCTTTAAGCGAGCGCGCGCATCAGCGAGTGCTTTCTTTTCCGACTCTACTGTTGATTGCAATTTCACCAGTGCGGCACGTGCTTTTTTCTCGGCTGCCGCGGTGCTGGACTTTCGTTTCACTGTGGCAGCAGACGCATTTTTGCGTGGCACCTTTTTGGCCGGCGCTTTGCGCGCTCCGGTTTTTACTTTCGCCTTACCTTTGACCGTTGCCATATGCGTTGTCTCCAACTGTGATTAAGTACAGAACCCAAAAGCAAAATAGCAACATTCATCAGGGCTTACAACAACACAATTGCAACCCTACAGAGCGCCCGCAAGAATCGTCGCGCAGAAAACTGTAGTGAGTGGCTATCGCATCACGGTCATCGAAACGCCGCGAGGCTTATGAGCAAGGCACCAGAAACTATCGACCTAGTGCGCCAAACACTTTGCTGCGAATTTCTTCGACGCTGCCTAAGCCCTCAACGCGGTGACAGGCGGGAGCATGCTGGCCCGACATCGACTGGTAAAACTTAACGAGTGGGCGAGTCTGCTCCTGATAAACCTGCAACCGCTTACGAATAGTCGCTTCTTTATCGTCGTCGCGCTGTACCAGCGGCTCGCCACTTTCGTCATCGAAGCCTGCGCGCTGTGGAGGATTATGCTGTACATGATAGACGCGCCCCGACGCAGGGTGCACACGTCGGCCACTCAGACGAGCCACAATCTCCTCGTCTTCCACGGCGATCTCAACAACGTGGTCGATACCAACACCCGCCTCGACCATCGCTTCAGCCTGCGGTATCGTGCGTGGAAATCCGTCGAACAAAAATCCATTGGCACAGTCAGCCTGCTTAATCCGCTCTTTGACCAACCCAATAATGATATCGTCGGACACTAAGCCACCAGTATCCATAACCACCTTGGCCGCGATGCCAAGTTCAGTTTTTGCCTTTACCGCCGCTCTGAGCATGTCTCCAGTGGAGATTTGGGGAATGCCCCACTCCTCAGTTACAAATTGAGCCTGGGTGCCTTTGCCAGCGCCGGGAGCGCCTAAGAGTATCAGTCGCATTCAGATGGATCCTCAAGGTTATCGTGCAGCTGTGCCCTGTGCCGCTGCGGAGCGTACCAAAAAGGCCTTACAAATGGAGGGCGGTAACCATACACATGGGCAGGTTTTTGCACAAGCCCCGCCCTAACACCGGGCCTTGGCAGCCATCCAGAGGGCTTCGAGCTCCTCACCGGCAAGCGCCGTCAAAGAACCTCGACCAGACTCCGCAACCGCGGATTCCATCACCCTGAACCGGTGCTCGAATTTGTCCGAGGCCTGACGCAACGTACTCTCGGCGTCCAGGCCAAGCTGGCGCGACAAATTCACACAGGTGAACAAGAGATCACCCATTTCGTCGGCAATAGCAGCAGCATCGCCCGCAGCGATTGCCTGCTCCAGCTCGGCTCGCTCTTCATCAAGCTTGGCGAACACAGACTGCGGATCGGGCCAATCAAAACCTACCAGCGCCGCCCTTTTTTGTAGCTTCTGCGCCCGCGGCAGCGCGGGCAAGGCAGCGGGGACGTCGTCCATTGCGCCTCGCTGAGCGCGAGATGCACGCTCTTCACGCTTGATGGCTTCCCAACTGTGCTTTACCTCGACAACCGAAACACGCGAATCAAGGCGCTGCTCAATGTCACCATCCACAAACACATGAGGGTGACGCCGCAGCAGCTTTTCGACCAGGGTATCGACGATCTGCGAGAAGGAAAAGAGCCCCTGCTCGGCACCCAACTGTGCGTAAAAAATCACCTGGAACAGCACATCACCCAGTTCCTCCGCAACATGCGGATAGTCTCCGTGCTCAATGGCAGACGCCAACTCGTAACATTCCTCCAGCGTCGAGGGCACCAAGCTGCGGAAATCTTGCTGCAGATCCCAGGGGCAGCCACCCTCAGGGTCCCGCAGGCGCTGCATCACGCGCAATAAATCACCGATGGTATAACGCGTCGTGGACACACAATTCCCCTACTCTGAAACCCGCACAACGGAGATCACGTTGCTTAGGCGATTGATTCTCTCCAGCAGCCTGGATAAGGCACCCAGGTCGGGCACTTCAACCGTTAAGCGCATGGTCGCGGTGTGCTGCTTCTTGTTGGTTTGAGTCGCAATCGCCAAAACGTTGATGCGCGCGTTGGCAAACAAGCTAGTAATGTCGCGCAACAGACCCTGTCGGTCATAAGCCTCAATCGCCAGGTCGACTTCGTAGTTCTCGCGCGGCGCTGCGCCCCATTCAACCTCAACCACACGTTCCGGACCAGTCTCCTGCAGACTGAGCAAACGAGCGCAGTCACTACGGTGAATACTGACGCCGCGAATACGCGTAATAAATCCGGTGATGGCATCACCCGGTAAAGGCTTGCAGCATCCGGCCATGTGCGTGAGTAAATTACCCACACCCTGCACCCGAATTTGAGCACGAGACACTGGGTCACTACCGGGGCGAGCCACTTGTAACTGCGGTTCAGCACGCTTGCCTACCAATGTTTGGGCGGCATTAAGTACAGTGGCATAGGCCAGGTCGCCGGAACCCACAGCCGCATACATATCATCGACGGTCGGCATATTGACCTTGTCGGCCACGCGCCGGTAGTCAACACTAGTCAGCGCTAAACGACGAAACTCGCGCTCGACCAAATGCCTTCCTGCGTCAACGTTATCGTCTCGCCCCTGAGCCTTGAACCACTGCTGCACTTTGGCCCGTGCGCGCGACGTACGCAGATAACCAAGCCCTGACTGTAGCCAGTCACGCTTCGGGGCGCCTTGGCGGCTGGTAAGAATTTCCACCCGATCGCCGGTTTTCAAGGTGTTGGTAAGCGGCGCAATAACACCGTTAACTTTCGCACCGCGACAGCGGTGGCCGACTTCCGTGTGCACGTGATAGGCAAAATCCAGGGGTGTTGCACCCTGCGTCAAGTTCACCACATCACCGTTAGGCGTGAACACGTAGACTCTGTCCTGAGCGAGATCAGCACTAAACTGCTCGGCCACGTCAGAACTGTCGCCAGTCACCTCATGCCAATCGAGCACCTGGCGCAACCAGGCAATTTTTTCTTCGTAACTGTTCGCGACACTGGTGGGGCTGTCCGAACCTTTATAGCGCCAGTGTGCGCAAACACCGAGTTCGGATTCCTCGTGCATCTGCGTTGTGCGAATCTGAACCTCCAGTATTTTACCCTCCGGCCCTATTACCGCTGTGTGCAGAGAGCGATAACCGTTTTCCTTGGGGTTGGCGATGTAATCATCGAACTCGTTGGGAATATTGCGCCAGAGCCCGTGCACCAAACCCAAAGTTGCGTAACAATCCCTGATTTCAGGCACTAATATACGCACAGCACGAATGTCGTAGACCTGCGAAAAACCAATCCCCTTGCGCTGCATTTTGAGCCAGATACTGTAGATATGCTTCGCGCGGCCACTGATATTGAACTGCAAGCCGGCGTCACCCAACACGCGGGTCAACTCGTCACCTACTCGGCCAATATAGCGGTCGCGCTCAAGGCGTTTGCCGTCCAAAAGGTGGGCAATCTTGCGGTAAGCATCGCCATAAGTGTAGCGAAAGGACAGATCCTCCAGCTCCCATTTCAACTGACCAATACCTAGCCGGTGAGCCAGCGGGGCGTAGACATCGAAAACCTCGCGAGCCACTGGCCAGCGACGCTCCTCGTCGTTTTTGACCGCTCGAATGGCACAGGTGCGTTCAGCCAGCTTGATCAATGCCACGCGCACATCATCAACCAGCGCTACCAGCATCTTGCGGATGTTATCCTTTTGGCCAAGAGGCTGGCCTAAAACCGGAGAGTCCCTTTGCGTTTTGAGGTCGCTAATGGCCGCCATGCGCAGTACCCCGGTGAGTAGTTGACTGACCCCGGGGCCAAACCGCTGCTCTACTTCATCCAGACTCAAGCGCTCCTCACGTACGGCACGATAAACAATGCCTGCAGTGAGACATTCCGTACCCACATGCAGCTCAGCGAGAATAAGGGCGATGTCCAGGCCTGCGACAAAACAATCCGCTTCATGCGACCAGTCGGGTAGGTCACGCCCCGGCCGCGCACTGGCCTCTCTCACCAAGATGCAGGCTTCGAGCACCAGCGCGCGGTCATCCCCACGTTGCGTAACCGGTAGCTGCGCCGACCAGCGCTCAAGATCAATCTCGCCGGTGGGCGTAACGTGTGAGTGCTCCCGTACTCTAACCATACTGCAGCGTCCTTCAGGGGACGGCGAATACGCCTGTAGAGAGATAGCGATCACCACGATCGCAGACAATCGCTACAATCACCGCGTTTTCCACCTCGGCGGAAATTTTCAGTGCGGCGGCAATCGCGCCGCCTGAAGAGACGCCACAAAAAATGCCTTCTTCGCGCGCCATGACACGCATGTAGTGTTCCGATTCCTGCTGTGAAATGTCCATCACCCGGTCGACACGGGCGGCATCAAAAATGGCAGGCAGATACGCCGCAGGCCAACGCCTGATACCCGGAATGCTGGAACCTTCAACCGGCTGCAAACCCACAATTTGCAGGTCGGGATTCTGCGTTTTCAGGTAGGCAGACACACCCATGATGGTACCTGTTGTGCCCATGGAAGCAATGAAATGCGTCACCGTACCGCCTGTCTGACGCCAGATTTCCGGGCCCGTACCGCGGTAGTGTGCCAAGGGGTTATCAGGGTTGCCGAACTGGTTCAGAACGCGGCCCTTGCCCTTGGCTTCCATTTCCAGTGCGAGATCACGCGCCCGCTCCATCCCCTCTGCCTGGCTGACTTCCACCAGTTCGGCACCGTACGCCGACATCGCCAGCTTGCGTTCGCTGCTCATGTGCGCGGGCATGATCAACACCAAACGGTATCCACGAATCGCGGCGGCCATCGCTAAAGCGATGCCTGTATTGCCGCTGGTGGCCTCGATGAGGGTGTCTCCAGGGCGAATATCCCCACGCGCCTCGGCCTCGGCAATCATGCTCAGTGCAGGCCGATCTTTCACCGAACCCGCGGGGTTATTACCCTCCAGTTTGACCAGCAGGGTATTAGATGTCTCGCCAGGGAGACGCTGCAGCCGCACCAAAGGTGTATTACCAATGCAGGCTTCTATTGTGGGATATTCGGACATAACTCACCGTAACCCGGAGGGCGCCTCAGTATAGCGATTTTTTTTAGCTCAGGCATGTTTGGCTATCCGCGCCCGCACTACTGCAGAACCGCAAAAGCAACGACGTAAGCTTGCTCATCGGCCAGAGACAACAGCACACCGCTGCCACCGCGGCGATGCACCACATCGGCAGCGCCCCCCGTGAGGGACACAAGCGGTGCTCCCTGAGGATCGTGCCGCACCTCAATATCCTGCCAGCTAACGCCGCGACCAATCCCGGTTCCCAACGCCTTGGCAATCGCCTCCTTGGCGGCAAAGCGCTTGGCGAGTAGACGCACAGGTTGCTGGCTGGCGTGATACTCCGCACATTCTGCCGGCGTCAATATACGCCGTACAAAGCGCTCACCGAGGCGCTCAACCACGGCGGCAATGCGCTGAATTTCCAGAATATCGGTGCCCAATGCAATCATTGTTGCTGACTCGCATCGCGAAACTGACGAAACAGAGCTCTGCTGTGCAGCGGCCGTTCGCCGAGGTGGCTGGCCAGCGCTTGACGCAGCAGGCGCTTCAAAGCCACGCCGTACTCACCGCCATACTGGCCTGCCGCAATGGCCAGCAGATCACTGCCCAAAAAGCGTGCGCTCGGCGCCACGCTGGCCTGTGTGCAGGCAACCAAACCAAATTCTGCTTGATACTGATACCAGCCACCCGGCTCTACCGATTCCCCTGCATACCCGTCCACCGCCGGGTCGAATCCGTAACCCAGTGCATCAAGCAGGCCCAGCTCGAAGCGACGCAGGTGAAGCTCAGCCGGCTCATTCGACGCCAGTGAAGCAAGTGTAGCGCCATACAGCGCAAACAGCTCGGGCTGAGGGTCATGGCGCTGCAGCAGGCGGACCAAGAGCTCGTTGAGATACAGGCCACTGAACAAACGTTCAGCCAGCAACGAGGGCAGCGGGCCTGCCGCTTCTACTGCCAACAGTGGCTTCTGCTCAGCACGGCCGGAGAAGCTAACCAAAAGGGGCTTGAAGGGTTGCAGCAACGCTGCCTGAGAACCGCCGCGACTGCGCCGCCGGGCACCTCGACCAATGAGACCAACACGACCGTGCTCTGCGGTAAACACATCCAACAGCAAACTGCTGTCGCGAAAGGGGCGACTGTGTAGCAAATAGGCAGGCTGAAGAGAGACGCGCATACGCCAGGAGCCGCTAGTCAGCGATCATCGTAGCCGAGGCTGCGCAGCGCTCGTTCGTCATCGGACCAGCCTGACCTCACCTTGACCCACAGTCGCAGCATCACCTTATTGTCAAAAAGTCGCTCCATATCACGCCGCGCATCGGTGCCAATACTGCGCAGGCGGCTACCGCCTTCGCCTATCAGAATTCGCTTTTGGCTGTCTCGCTCAACCAAAATCAAAGCCGAAATATGCAACACGGCTCCGTCGTGGCTAAATTCCTCGATTTCCACCGCCACCGCATAGGGCAACTCATCACCGAGCTGGCGCATGATTTTTTCACGCACAATTTCTGCCGCCAGAAAGCGCTGACTGCGATCGGTGATTTGGTCTTCCGGGAAAAAGTGAACGGCATGCGGCAGGCGCTGCCGAATTTCACCCTCCAGAGCATCAAGATTTTGCCCGAGTAAAGCCGATAGCGGCACAATCGTCGCCGCTGGCATTTTCTCAGACAGTGACTGCAGGTGGGGCAGCAGTACCTGCTTGTTGTCCAGCAGGTCAACCTTGTTCACCACCAACAGCGTGGGAACGCCAGCCTGCACCACACGCTGCATCACCGACTCATCTTCGTCGGTCCAGGCTGTGCGATCTACAACCATTACAATCACATCCACATCCCGGATGGCACTGCTGGCCGCACGATTCATGTAGCGGTTTATCGCCCGCGCCTCGACTTTATGCAGGCCTGGGGTATCGACAAAAATAATCTGGCAATCACCTTCCGTCTTGATGCCCAGAACCTGGTGACGAGTCGTCTGCGGCTTGCGAGAGGTAATGCTAATTTTTTGGCCAAGCAAATGGTTCAAGAGCGTCGACTTGCCCACGTTGGGACGGCCCACAATCGCCACATAACCGCAGCGCACGCCGAGCTGTTCGCTATCAGACATTAGACAGCGCCTCCAGCGCAGCTTGTGCGGCGGCCTGCTCGGCCTTACGTCGGCTACTGCCAGTACCCGGGAAACATCCCTTTGGCGCCTGCAACCGGCATTCAATGTGGAACTGCTGCTCGTGATCCTCGCCTTCAACCGCCACCAACTCATAGGCTGGCAACGCGGCACCGCGGCCCTGCAAGAACTCTTGCAGGCGAGTTTTGTAATCCTTGCCCACTACGCCCGGCTGCAGCCCTCGCAAACGGCCGGCAAACCAACGTAACACGCAGCTGCGGCACGCTTCAACACCACCATCGAGCATGATGGCGCCGGTGACCGCTTCCAGCACGTCGGCAATAATCGACCCTCGCTGGTGGCCGCCACTTTTACGCTCGCCCAGGCCGAGCCGGAGAAAATCCCCCAACTGCAGTTCTCGGCCAACCTCTGCCAGGGTTTCTCCTTTCACCAGGCTTGCTCGGAGGCGGCTAAGATCCCCCTCACGCGCTTTGGGCAGGCGGTGAAACAAAGCTTCTGCAATGACATGGTTGAGGATCGAGTCACCCAGAAACTCGAGCCGCTCGTTATTCGTACCTGAGGCACTGCGGTGAGTCAGAGCGAGCTGCAGCAAAGCAGGATCGCTGAATTGATACCCCAGCAATCGCTGCAGCTGTGCCAGCTTATCCATACAGCATCAGGACTTGCGCGCCGCGCCAGCCTGCAACTCCAAATCATCGAAGCGGATTATGGCATCGACTCTACCAATCAGGGGAATACGCGCTTCATAGTTCGCGTCTATCCACGTGTTGCCATCTTTGCGGAATACCTCGATATCTCTGGGGTTGAGACCGTAAATTTGGTTGGTATTAAACAGGTTTTCGAGTTTGCGCCGAATATCGGCGATTGTGTCACCCTCGGGATTGTGCTCATCGGCAACACGCGTCACCAGGTCTTTCACCGTCATGTACTCAAAGTAGCTAGGTCCCATTTTCAGGCCGCACATAACGAAAAAACCCACCATGATTGCCACGATGAGCACTCCAAGCAGAGACATTCCCGATTGCTTTTGGCGCAATTTCATATTTTCACCCCCGCGAGCTAACTAACTTATTGGATGGGTCCGACGCGGCTGAAGCTGGGAAAACTGAACAATGAGTCCCAATGCATCCAGATAGCAAACGCCTTGCCTACTATATCTCGTTCCGGCACCTGACCCCATACCCGGCTGTCGCTGCTGTTATCCCGATTATCCCCCATCATGAAGTAATGGCCGGGTTTAACCACAACACTGAAATCGCGCCCGGGACGAAGTTGATCAGCCTGCATAAGATGCGGATCTTCACCAAGAGACTCCATACTCACCTGGAAACGCGCACCCGCACCGGGCAGCACGGCGAGATCCTCTACAGGCACTGGCGACCCATTGACCGACAAGCGTTTGTTCCTGTAACTCACGGTATCTCCGGGAAGGCCAATTACGCGCTTGATATAATATGTCTTGTTCATATGCGGTGGGAAAAACACCATGACGTCACCGCGCTCGGGCTCATTCAAGCCAAGCACTTTGGTGCGGATTACCGGCAGGCGAAGCCCGTAGGTGAATTTATTGACCAGAATGTAGTCCCCTACTTCGAGCGTTGGCACCATCGATGACGAGGGGATCTGGAACGGCTCGACAATAAACGAGCGCAAAATAAACACCACAAACAATACAGGGAAAAACGAACGCGAGTATTCCACCCAAGCGGGCTCAGCCGCTGTGGCCTGTAATTGCGCATCATAGGCTACTGCGTCCCGGCTACCCTCCTGCGCCCAAGCAGGAAACTTGGTTTGCAGCGTGTTGCGGGCCTGGCGCCGCTTGGGTGCAAAAAGCAGTGCATCCAGCAACCAGATACTGCCACTGCCAAACACAAGAATGACGAGAATCAGGGGAAAGTCTATGCTCATCGTGCTATCCGTCCACCTTGAGCACAGCGAGGAACGCTGACTGAGGTATTTCTACGTTGCCCACCTGCTTCATGCGTTTTTTACCCGCCTTCTGTTTTTCCAGCAGTTTCTTTTTACGGCTCGCGTCACCGCCGTAGCATTTCGCCGTGACATTTTTACGCAACGCTTTCACCGTTTGCCGGGCGACAACCTTACCGCCTACAGCAGCCTGAATAGCGACATCGAACATCTGACGCGGGATGAGTTCTTTCATTTTTTCCGTCAAGACGCGGCCGCGGTGGAGAATATGATCACGATGCACAATTATCGCCAAGGCATCAACCCGCTCGCCATTGATGAGTACATCCAGACGTGAAAGGCTGGCTGCTTCAAACCGGTCAAAGCTGTAATCGAGGGACGCATAGCCACGACTCACCGACTTCAAACGGTCGAAGAAATCCAACACCACCTCGGCCAACGGAATGTCGTAGACCACCGACACCTGAGTGCCGAGAAATAACATGTCCTTTTGCATTCCGCGTTTTTCAACGCAGAGTGTAATGACGTTACCCACATAGGCCTGCGGCACCAGAATATTGCAGCGCGCAATCGGCTCACGCATCTCCTGAATATCACCGACTTCAGGCAGACGCGAGGGGTTATCCACCTGCACTATCTCGCCATTTTTCTTCACAACCTCGTAAATCACCGTTGGCGCCGTGGTGATCAGGTCAAGATCATACTCACGCTCCAGGCGCTCCTGAATGATCTCCATATGCAGCATGCCAAGAAAGCCGCAGCGGAAGCCGAAGCCCAATGCATCAGAAGTTTCGGGCTCGTAAAACAAAGACGCATCATTAAGGGTGAGCTTTGCCAGCGCGTCGCGGAAATCCTCGTAATCATCCGAAGATATAGTAAATATGCCGGCATACACTTGTGGCTTGATCTTCTTGAATCCGGGTAGAGCTGGAACATCCGGGTGCTGCGCGTTAACCAGAGTATCACCCACCGGAGCACCCTGAATCTCTTTGATACCCGCAACAACAAAACCGACTTCTCCCGCCCTCAGCATGTTCGTTTCAAGACGTTTCGGCGTGAAAATACCCACCGCATCGACCTGATGCACCTTTCTGGTGGACTTTGGCATGATTTTATCGCGCTTGCGCAACACACCGTGCTTGACTCGCACCAGCGAAACCACTCCCAGATAATTGTCGAACCAGGAGTCGATAATCAGGGCCTGCAAAGGTGCCTCGCGATCGCCTTCAGGCGGCGGAATTTTCTCGACCAGATACTCGAGAGCGTCCTCGATGCCCAAACCAGACTTGGCACTCACCAGGCAGGCTTCGGTAGCGTCGATACCAATAATTTCCTCTATTTCCTGACGCACCTTGTCGGGGTCAGCCTGAGGCAGATCCATCTTGTTCAGAATAGGCAAGACTTCCAGGCCCTGTTCGATCGCGGTGTAACAATTGGCGACCGACTGCGCCTCGACGCCCTGCCCGGCATCCACTACCAGCAGCGCGCCTTCGCAGGCTGACAGGGAACGTGAAACTTCGTAAGAGAAATCTACGTGGCCCGGGGTATCGATGAAGTTAAGCTGGTATACCTCGCCGTTGCGGGCCGTATAATCCAGCGTGACGCTCTGCGCTTTAATCGTGATACCGCGCTCGCGCTCAATATCCATAGAGTCGAGGACTTGCGCCCCCATTTCACGCTCACTCAGGCCGCCACAGTGCTGAATAAAGCGGTCTGCGAGAGTGGATTTCCCATGGTCGATATGGGCGATAATCGAAAAGTTACGGATGTGGCTGAGATCACTCACTCACGTTGCTCGGTCAGGGACATAGGTGCGGAAGAAACGACGCGGGATTGTACCCCAATGGCACCCCTGCCGCCATGCCGTAAGCAGCTCGCCGGAATCGGCCAAAAACGGCGAGCCGCGAGCGAGTGGCTACGCGGCCCGAGCGACCAAACCACCACTAGTCGGGCAGCTTAAGGCCTATAAACAAGGGCGCGCCGCGCCGGATCAGGCGCACCGACACAGATTCCCCTGCACCGAGGCGCGACTCTGCGCGGGTATAGGCTTCCACATCCTTCACCGGGCTCGAACCCAGCATGGTAATGACATCGCCGGGCACAATGCCGGCATCAGCCGCTACCGAGTCCGGGGCCACCTGCCGCACCACAACTCCACCGGCCAATCCAAGCCGCTCGAGCGCCTCGGGGCCGACACTATCCACCACCAGCCCAAGGCGGCCCGCTCCAGCATCGCCGCCGCGTTCATTGCGCAACGCAAAGCTATCCTCGGCATCGAGGCCGCCGACTGTGACCCGCAACGTCTTATGCTTGCGATCACGCATCACCTCCACTGATACCTTCTCATCAGGTGCCGTGAGCCCCACGACATGAGGCAGATCTGCCGAGGTCGGAATATCCTTGCCATCGAAACGCAAGATGACGTCACCCGGCTGCAAACCGCCCTTCGCCGCCGGGCCATCCTCAGCGAGCTGAGCAACAAGCGCGCCTTGCGGGCGATCGAGGCCAAACGACTCTGCCAAGGTTTTGTCGACGTCTTGAATAGTCACCCCAAGCCAGCCGCGAGTCACACGGCCATTCTCCTGCAGCTGAGCGACCACATTGCGCACCACGCTGGCCGGAATTGCAAAGGACAGCCCGATCGAGCCGCCACTGCGAGTGAAGATCTGGGAGTTAACACCCACCACCTCACCCTGCAGATTGAACAGCGGGCCGCCAGAGTTGCCGGGATTGATGGCAACGTCTGTTTGAATGAAGGGCACATAATTCTCGCCTTGCTCGGTGGGCAAGCTGCGGCCCATGGCGCTGACAATGCCCGCGGTCACCGAGTAATCAAGCCCAAACGGAGACCCGATCGCCAACACCCATTCGCCTACATTCAGCATATCGCCCGCCTCGAGACGAAGGAACGGCAAGCCCTCCGCTGAAACCCTCAGCAAAGCCAGGTCGGAACGCGGGTCGGTACCCACCACTTCCGCTTCGAACTCACGGCGGTCAATCATACGCACCAAGACGCTATCAGCACCGTCTACCACGTGGTTGTTGGTGACAATAAAGCCATCGTCAGAAATGATAAAGCCCGAACCCATGGACATCCTCTGCCGCTGGGGAGGCGCCTCGCCACGGTACTCAAAGAAGCGCCGCAAGTGCTCGGGTATCTGTTCCATATCGGGCTGACCCGCAGCAGAGCGGCCAGCAGGATGCTCAACAATGATTTTAACCACGGCCGGCGAACCGGCATCCACTATGCCACGGAAGTCGGGCAGTGACTGAGCCGCCAGCCCCGGCGCCAGCAGCGCAACAAACAGAAAAAACATCGTCGACAAGGTTTTACTTGTTGAAGCCATGAGGTCAATCCTTGGTCAGTTCAAAACATAAGTCAAAAAGAAGGTCAGGTGACCTGAACAACGTTTGAGAGTGCGCTCGCACGCTGGGGCAAGCCGGCAAGTACAGGCTGCAGGCGGACGTCATCGCGATGCCGCCAAGCGTGCCAACGAACCAGTAACACGCCGACGGCAAAGCCGACTACCATGCCCACGGCAGCCGCCACGTCAGAGGCCTCGGGTACCAGCCGCGAAGCCAGAAGTGCGCCCCCCAACAGGCTAAAAAGTGGCAGCATATACACCACCAGTGAACCACGTACGATGACATCGTCGGGAATACCGATCTGAACTTCGTCGTTGACGCGACAGTCGCTTAACGCAAACTCCCCTGGCAGCACGCGCACAAGGCCGCGCTGGCCGTCACGAACGCGATTGAGCAGGCCGTGCCCACAGCCCTTCTGCGCAGCACAAACGCCACAGGTACTGCGCCGTATTGTTTCCACCCAGAGGCTGTTAGCCTCCAGAGCGACCACTCTGCCGCTCTCAATCAGCATTCAAGGCGCACTCTGATGCAGAACCCTGATGGAGTCGGCCACCATACGTGCCGTGTTCACCGGCACTTCTCCAATCACCGTCACCAACACCGGCTTCCCGGCTAATCGCATGCCTCGCGTGTAGGACAATGAGCTGCCCAGCCGCGCCAAGCCTTCGCCGGGTTTGAGCTCTTGAGGCAACTGTTCGAGAAACACGGAAAACACGGCGAGGCCATCGGTATAAGTGCGGCGCGCACTGGCGGGAGAGGCTTTGTCTGTCACCGTAAACCCACCCGGCACCCAACTCACGGCCCACGGCACTGAGAGCTGCGGAGCATTACTCGGGTAGTCAGGATGCGGATGTGCCGCGGGGTGCACGGTATCTATATCAGCGCGTGGCTGCAGTGGCTCACCATAATTAAGGTCGGCAAATTGAAAACGTTCGAGGATTTTATCACCACGGCCCAGCGTGCTGACGCGAAGCATGAGTGCCGTTTCGCTGTCCAATTCCAGGAGGACACCATAGCGATACATATCACGGGGGCGTATCTCAACCTTCATCGATTGGCGGCCCGCTATACGTTCACCGGGGCTGACCTGAAACTGATAGTGCCTTGCCAAGCCGCAGTTATCCGCCTCATTCAGACGATTACCCAAGGTAAGCAGGCCCTCCCCGGGGTGAGTGCAGTCCAACGGATGATTCGCGCGAATAACCTGCGCCCCCTGGCCTGTGAGGCGCGTGAGATGCTCTGAGGAGACCCCACCCGCGAGGGAACGCGCCACCTGCACCACTTGCATATCGTCACCGCGCTGCAGCGTAACAACGCCTTGATAAGCGACTTCACTATGGCTTTTGGCCATGCGTGACAACCACTGCAGTGCCTCCGTGTCGGCATCAGAGCAGGCTGTTTGTTCCGCGGTGGCGACATTTACCCAACCCAGAGCACCGCACAAAATACCGCAGGCAAGCTGCCGAACGCTGTACTTCACGCGGCCTTACTCCTCAATCTGCGGAACCCGCGCGAAAGGTATTAAACCCTGCGGTGAGTTGAGGGCCGCGTGTTCCGCATGCTCCTGCATATATTGATACATCCGCTGCCTGGCCAATTCTCGGTAAGCCGTGCGTGCAGCAGGCTCCAACTGGGGCATGGCTTGTGCACCATAACTCGCGCGCATGGGAACTGCGCCCAGGCTATTCACAAACCCAACTGCAGAGACTCCGCTGGCGATTGCCGGCGCGTTCTGCGCGTCAAGGGTGCCGGCTTTATAGAGTTGTTGCCCGCCTAGCACCACAACTGCTGTCACCGAAGCCGCTACCGCCAAGCTAGCGAGCGGGCGCATCCATCGTTCGCGCAGCGTCGTGCGCGCCGTGGGCGCTTCTGCAGCAATCGCAGCGCTCACTCGTTGAGAAATATCGAAGCGCACGTGGGTCACAGGCTGCCCTGCCATAGCTGAGCGCGCGATCTGATAACGCACCCAAGTTTGGCGCAGCGCTGGGTCGCCCTCAAATTCACCCAATAAACGACGCATCTCGAGGTCGCTTGCCTGGTCGTCCATCAGTGCCGAAAGAGACTCTCGCAATTGCTCTGTCATCGCCCACATCCTCTAACCAGTAAACCGAAAACCAGGTTGCCTACCTCAAAACCATCTGCCATCACCGGCTCCACATCATTGCACTTCCTTCTCAGGACACTGCCTTCCCCAGCGCCACTGCATTGCACCGCCATCAAACACTCTACTGGGCAATGCATTCACGACACGCCATCGATTTGCTGTCGAACCTGGCGATCAATTGCCTCGCGAGCACGAAAGATTCGTGACCTCACCGTGCCCACAGGGCAATCCATAACCTCTGCGATATCCTCGTAACTCAGACCATCGAATTCACGCAAAGTTACCGCGGTGCGCAAATCTTCTGGCAAATCGCTAATGGCACGCTCCACAACCAACTTGAGCTCTTCACCGAACAGCGCATTTTCGGGTGTCTCGATCTCGCGCAGGGCACCACCGCCCTCGAAATACTCAGCGTCATCAATCTCGACATCCGACCCCGGCGGGCGGCGCGAGCGAGCCACCAGGTGATTCTTCGCCGTATTGATGGCAATTCGGTAAAGCCAAGTGTAAAAAGCGCTCTCGCCACGGAACCGGGGCAAGGCCCGATAGGCCTTGATAAAAGCTTCCTGCGCAACATCCTGAACTTCATCGGCATCATGTACATAGCGACTGATCAGCCCGAGAATTTTGTGCTGGTACTTGAGCACCAGCGCATCAAATGCGCGTGAATCACCCTTTTGCACCCGCGCCACGAGCTGCTGGTCGGTTGGTGTCGCTGTCACACCGTGACTCCTGCACTACCCATTAATAACATGGGGCTATGGTGAACCGACGGCTGTCTAGCGACTACACTTTGCAAAATCACACTCACGCCACAATGCCAATATGAGGGGCTACTGCCCAAAAAGTTCCCCAACGGTGTATTTCCTTATTTCGGGACACCTCGTTTATACTCATGATCCCGGTGACCTACTGTAAACTGTGTTACGTAAGTTATTGAGCAACATAATATATTTCACACCCTGAGGCCGCAAGCACCTACTCATGTCCGCCAACTTACTGCAACACGATGTTCTCGTCATCGGCGGCGGCGCCGCCGGCCTCAGCGCCGCACTGCGCTTACCCAGCCACCTCCGTGTTGCGCTCATCTGCAAAGGCAACGTCAACGAGGGATCTACCTACTGGGCGCAAGGCGGCATGGCCGCGGTGCTCGATTCCGCAGACACAGTGGAATCCCACGTTGCGGACACGCTGGTCGCGGGAGCTGGCTTGTGCAACCCGGACGCGGTGCGCTTTACCGTTAGCCATAGCCGCCGCTGCGTGGAATGGCTGGTCGAACAGGGCGTCGACTTCGACCTGCGCCACGGCGCGTCCAGTGAATTTCATTTGGCCATGGAAGGTGGGCACAGCCACCGGCGCATTATCCACGCTGCGGATCGTACCGGTCGAGCAATTTCTGAGGTACTGACCGAGCGCGTACTGGCAGCCAGCAATATCGATGTGTATCCACATCGTGTAGCGGTCGACCTGGTCGTCCGCGATGGCCGCTGCGAAGGTGCCTACCTGCTAGACCGTGAGCGCGACCGGGTCGACTTGTTCCAGGCAAGATCGGTTGTGCTAGCCACAGGTGGTGCCAGCAAGGCCTACCTCTACACTAGCAATCCGGACGGAGCCAGCGGCGATGGCATCGCAATGGCCTGGCGAGCGGGCTGCCGCGTTGCCAACCTAGAGTTTAACCAATTTCACCCCACGTGCCTCTATCACCCAAAGGCCAAGTCGTTTCTGATCACCGAGGCGATTCGCGGCGAGGGTGGAAAACTGCGCCGACCTGATGGCAGCCAGTTCATGCACAACTTTGACTCGCGGGCCGAGCTCGCGCCGCGCGACATTGTGGCACGTGCCATCGACCACGAAATGAAACGCCTTGGCGTCGATTGCGTCTTTCTTGATATTTCGCACAAACCCAGGGCCTTCCTTGAAGAGCATTTTCCGACCATCACAACTCGCTGCATGGAGCTCGGTATCGACATTGCGCGAGAGCCTATTCCCGTGGTTCCTGCAGCACACTACACCTGCGGCGGTGTTATTGTTGATACCGCCGGCCGCAGCGATGTAGAAGGCCTCTACGTGATTGGTGAAGCCTCTAGCACCGGCCTCCATGGCGCCAACCGCATGGCCAGCAATTCACTGCTTGAGTGCATTGTCTTTGCAGAAGCCGCTGCCAACGATATCGCCTACCACATAGGCAAACGGCCGGCACCCAGCCCGGCGCCGCAATGGGATGAAAGCCAGGTCACTGATTCCGACGAGGACGTTGTGATCTCACACAACTGGGACGAGCTGCGGCGCTTTATGTGGGACTATGTTGGCATCGTGCGCACCAACAAGCGGCTCGCGCGCGCGCAGCACAGAATCAAACTCTTGCAGGACGAGATCAACGAATATTATAGCAACTATAAAGTCAGCAACGACCTGCTCGAGTTGCGCAACCTGGCGATGGTCGCTGAGCTAATGATCCGCTGCGCCCAGGCGCGCAAGGAAAGCCGTGGGTTGCACTACACTCTGGACTATCCCGATATGCTTGAGCAGGCGCAGGATACTATTCTGACGCCGCCAGCGGTGAGCAGTGCATAAGCAAACTGGCCGCGAGCAGCGAGCCGATGTACGACTCATTAATCGACAATAATACCGCAAACGCCATTGCCCCTGGAGGGCCACTGGGTGTAGGTTTCACTTGTCGTTACGAGGCGTTCGATGATGCAAGGTAGGCGCAGGCCGTTGAACTTTTGGCCACTCGGGTTGACCCCCGCGATGCTACTGCTCGCCTGTTTGATTGGCGGTGCAGCTAGCGCCTATGCCATCTTCGGTGAAGCAGGCACGGGCCTCGCCAGCACAATCGACAGCCTGGATAGCTCAATGGCCGAAGACGCCAGCGGCGAGCCTGCTGTTGCGCCCAGCGAGGCTCTTGCTAGACCCTCTCAGCGCTGCCAGAGCGTCACTGTGGCTGGCGCGTCTGCCGCTTCACCCAAACTGCCCTGTTATCCCCGCCAGAATCCTCGCGCTCCGCCCACCCGCTGAACCTTTCCGTAACTGATTTTATTAATGACAGAACAACATGGTTGGCATGTTGTTCACGGAGAAGCTCAATGGGAACTTTCAAAACACTGCACACTCTGCCCCTCACCGACGTAAAGCGTATTCATCAGCCTGAATTGCCACGCGACCTCGAGCTATCCAGCCCGGCCAGCAAAGCATTGATGGACTTTGACTACACCGCCCCGCCACTGCTGGAAAGAAACACCGGCATTGCCGAAGCGCTCATGCTAATGGATCGCGAGCATGTCAGCTTGAAACTGGTCATTAACATTGATGAGCAACTCAAAGGCATTATCACGCGCCGGGACCTGATGTCTTCACGCTTGATGGAGGTCGCGGTTGCCATGGGCAAGGTTAGGCAGGACCTGACCGTTGGCGATGTGATGACTGCCTGCTCGGCGCTGCAAGGTGTGCGTCACGATCAAGTGCTGCATGCGACTGTCGGCAGGATTCTGCAGACCATGGAGCGCTTGGGGCAGGACTATCTGATGGTGATTGCCAATGACGGTGTCAGTCTGCAAGGCCTGCTGGATGCGCGCCAGATCGCCCGGCGCCTGCACGTTGACTACCAAAACAAAGTGCAGGCCCAGTCATTCGCCGAGATTTGTGAAGCTTTGCTGCACTGAACCTTGCGGCGCATGAGCTGGCTGGCGCCAGCCCATGCGCCGTAGCAGACGGCAGTAGCACTAACCCGGTGGCAAAACGACCGTGGCCCGCATCGGCAGCATTTGCTGCATCTGCTGCATCATGCGGTCTATGGTGAAGCTGGCCGTGGGCTGGCGCGGCGGGTACTCGCGGAAGGTTGCCAGCCACTTGCCCACTTCCTGCTGCACGGGCACAAACAGCCACAGCTGGTCGGCAAAGAAGCGTGAATACAGGCCCGAATCGATCGACGTTTCGTAAGGGTCCGAACGCAGGTTAATAATTCTGGGGAAGTTCAGCGTCTCACGCGGCCCAGTCCAGCCCTCCATCGCCCACGCAAAGTGTATTTTCCAGTCACCCCAGCGCAAAGCATTGAAATTAGCGTTGTCGTCAAAGTAAAAAATATTTGAGCGTGTGCCAGGGCCTTTTCCGGCTAGCAGCGCGGTTTGATCGTAGCCATCCAGGTACACCTTAAACTCCTTGTTACCTGCGCGGTGACCGGTGAGCAATTTCTCCTTCACGCCCGGCTCGCCAGCAGCACTTAACAGGGTAGGCAACCAATCCAGATGGGAAAAAATATCGTTGATGATGGTGCCGGGCTGCACCACTCCGGGCCAGCGGATCATGGCTGGAACGCGGAAACCGCCCTCCCAGGTAGAGCCCTTCTCGCCACGGAAAGGCTCCACGCCTCCATCCGGATAGGTATTCGTCTGCGCCCCATTGTCGGTCGAATAAATGACTATCGTGTCATCCGCGACCCCCATTTCTTCCAGTTTGTCCAGCAACTGGCCCACGTGGTTATCGTGCTCCATGAGGCCATCTGCATAGAGCCCATGGCCGGAAGCACCATCCCATTGGGGCGCCAGCCTCGTCCAGTTGTGCATACGGGTTGCGTTAAACCAGACAAAAAAGGGCTTGTCATCACGTTTGGCCCGGCCCATAAAGTCGAGCGCCGCATCGGTAAACTCCTGGTCAACGGTTTCCATGCGCTTGCGGTTGAGGGGGCCGGTATCCTCGATGCGGCCATCCGCGTAGGAACGAATAACTCCGCGCGGTGCAAAGCGCTTACGAAACTCGGGGTCCTTGGGATAGAAGTAAGTCTCTGGCTCTTCTTCTGCATTCAAGTGATACAGGTTGCCGTAAAATTCGTCAAAACCATGATTACTGGGTAAAAACTCGTCCTTGTCGCCCAGGTGATTTTTGCCAAACTGGCCGGTAGCGTAACCGTGTGGCTTGAGCAATTCGGCAATGGTAGGGTCTTCTGCCTGCAAACCACTCTCGGCACCCGGCAAACCCACCTTGAGCAGGCCTGTACGCAGCGGATGCTGGCCGGTGATAAAGGCAGAACGCCCGGCGGTGCAGCTTTGCTCACCGTAATAGTCGGTAAACCGCGCGCCCTCCTGGGCTATTCGATCAATGTTCGGTGTGCGCCCACCCAACATGCCCTGATGGTAGGCACTGAGATTCGACCAACCAATATCATCACCCCAGATCACCAAAATATTGGGTTTCTTGGCCATGGCGCCGCTAGAGCACATACTGATCACAACCACGCTGGCTGCCAGTGCAGCCAGGCGCTTCGCAGAATTGAAGCCGTTCATGGGGCTTACCTCACGTCTAAGACACAAATCAGGGGTTCAGCCAGTTATTAGCGCACGCTGGCGATCGCACCGCCACAGCACTCACCACATCAGGCCCAAGGAGCACAAATACACAAACCCGGCTTCGGCGAAATTGGACGGCGAGTTAAACAGGCTACAGTCAGTAAGAACGTAGTACACGAGCGCACCAAACGAATAGCTTTGCGCGAAAAACGCGATTCTAACGTGTGCCCTTGCCTCCAACCCGGCTCGCGTGCACAACCCACCAACGGCGCAGAGCGCGGTAATCGCTATCCTCGAAATCCATAGCCCACAACCACAGGCCACGGCGTCGGGTGTGGCCCAGTGGCTTCCAGCGCAGCACCACAACATTCGCCAAGAGCACCGAGCCGGGCTCAATCGAGATGGGCTCAGAGCGAGCCTGTGTAGACGTTGTCAGCCAGTATTGGCTACCCTGCACTTCAAAACGCCAGTCATAGCGAGCGGCGGGCATGCCGGCCCATGCCAGACCAATCCAACCGGGTAAGCTGCCCAGTGCCGCCAACGCATAACCACGTGACGCGACTTCCGCAATCGCCAGTAAAATCAACAGGCACAACAGGCACCACGCCGGGCGTGGACGTCGGTCAGTCCAGGTCAGGACGAGTGAAGGCGAGTATGCAGCGAACAATGGCAGCCAGCTCCGGGTTTTCGGGCATCTCCCGACTGAGGAACCAGCCGAACAGTTCCTGATCTTCACAAAGCATTAACTGGCGGTAGCGGTCGCGGTCGGTGACGCTAAGCTGCGGGTAGCGCTCGCTTACGAACGGCTCGAGAACCAGGTCGAGCTCCAGCATGCCACGCCGACTGGCCCAGCGCATGCGCTTGTGATCTTCAGTTTCGAGCATGACAGCCTTCATCCCGTACGCAAACGTCAAAAAACGTTATTATAACGCGTCAAGGCTCCACAAGGCTAAGCGTGAGCCTTCTCACCATGAACCGCAAACAGGAGGCGTGAAGCGCACCGTGTCAAACAACCCTACCACCAGCCACCCTACCGAGGCTGATTTCGCAATCACTCTGCTGAGTTCGGAGACCCTACTCGAAGTTAGCGGGCGCGATGCTGTGAGCTTTCTGCACAATCAAGCCAGCTGCGACCTGAAGCAGCGGGGCAATGGCGCAGCCTGCTTTGGGAGTTTTTGTAATCCACAAGGGCGGGTGCTGGCAGACTTTACGGCGCTCACCCTGAATGACGAAAAAGTGCTGCTGCGGCTGCGCCGCGACCTGGCAGAGGCGACCCTCGCCAACCTTGCACGCTTTGCGATGTTTTCCAAGGTGGCCCTGCGGGATGTGGGCGATGAATGGCATTTGCTGGCTATCCAGGGCGCGGGCTGCAGCGACGTGTTGCAACCCAGCCTGGGTGAGCTGCCCAACCGCCCACTGGCGTGGGCGGGCCAGGAAACTGCTCTGGCACTGCAGCTCGGGCAGGACAGTGAAGCCTTGGAGTTGTGGGTACACGCTGCGGACGAAAGCGCTCTGCTAACCACCCTGATGGCCCAGCAAAGCCCGCAGGAGAACGAAGATCATTGGCGCGCGGCTACCCTGCGCCAAGGCGTTGCCCGCCTCGAGGCCGCGACAAGCGCTGAATTCCTGCCGCAGCAGCTGAACTTCGACCTCACCGGGCACATCAACTTCCGCAAAGGCTGCTACCCAGGGCAGGAAGTCATCGCACGAATGCATTACAAGGGCAAAGCCAAGCGCCGTTTGCTCCTTATGGCATTACCCAAGGGCATGGTATTACAGTCTGGCGCGCCCGTGTATCAAGCTGAACGAGCACAAGCAGCCGGCGTGGTGATCAACGTGGCCACTGACAGCACTGGGGAAACGATTGCGCTGGTCACGACCACAGAGGCGGCGGCTGACGAAGGCCTCTATGGGTCTGTCGCCGGAGGCACCGCTTTGCGCGTGCTGCCTCTGCCCTATGCCGTGACATTTGGCTGAGATGGGAGCTGCCAATCGATGGCTTGCTGCCCATGTTGCAGCAGCCACGCATTGGCCGCACTGAAATGGCCGCAGCCGATAAATCCTCGGTAGGCGCTGAGCGGTGAGGGATGAGGCGCGCTTAACACGCAGTGGCGAGTTCGGTCGATCACCGCGCCCTTGCGCTGCGCGTAGCTGCCCCAGAGCATGAACACCACGTGGCATCGCTCACGATTTACCAGTTCGATCACTCGATCGGTAAACTGCTCCCAGCCCTGGCCTTTATGCGAAGCTGACCGTCCTGCGGCAACACTGAGTACGCTATTCAGAAGCAACACGCCCTGCTGCGCCCAAGCGGTAAGCGTTCCGTGTTGGGGCCATTGAGTACCCAGATCACGTTCAATTTCCTTAAAGATATTATTCAGCGATGGCGGTATGGCAACCCCCGCCGGCACAGAGAAACAGAGACCGTGCGCCTGGCCAACTCCGTGGTAGGGATCCTGACCCAGGATAACGACTCTGGTGTCAGTCAACGGTGTCTGATCGAACGCGTTGAACATCTCCGCATCCGGCGGACACACCGTGCTACCTGCCGCTTTCTCGGCCTGCAGAAACTTCTTGAGTTCCAGCATGTAAGGCTGCTCGAACTCACCTGCCAGATGCTGCAGCCAGCTCGCCTCCAGTGGGTGCTGCACCACCACTCTTTAGTTGCAGGCTGCCATCATGACCACCTGCTCCGCCGCCGCGAGCACAGGAGCATCTGAAGCCAGCAGCAGGCGCTTATCACGCGCACGTTTTCCCGCATCAGCATTCTCTATCGCTAGCAGGGGTGCGGCGGAATTCGCTACCGCGCGGCGCTCCGCTGGAGCTTCCGTATACAGCGTGGTGCGCAGGCGAGGTGCGCGGCCCAGCGCGTGAATACGATGCTCCATAACGGTTGGAGCCCATTCCTGACCATGTGCCGCTCCCGCAGCGCGGGTGATACTTTCATTCATGAGGGTGCCGCCAAGGTCGTTGGCCCCGGCGTTCAGGCACACGTCCACACCGGCTTCGCCCATCTTTACCCAGGAGGTCTGAATGTTGTCAATGAAGCCGTTGAGGGCCAGCCGGGATACCGCGTGCATCAGCACTGCTTCACGGAACGTTGGGCCACGGCGCGACTTGCCGCGCAGGAACATCGGCGCTTCCATATGCACGAATGGCAGCGGCACAAACTCCGTGAAACCGCCGGTGCGCGCCTGTAGCGCGCGCAAACGCAGCAGATGACGTGCCCAGTGCCGGGGGCTTTCCATGTGGCCGTACATGATGGTCGCCGTGGTTCGGAACCCTACGCCGTGTGCCGTCTCCATAACCTCAAGCCATTCGGCGGTATTCAGTTTGTCCGGACAGAGCGTTGCTCGCACCTCATCATCAAGAATTTCGGCGGCGGTGCCCGGCAATGTCCCCAGCCCGGCAGACTTGAGCTGACGCAGGTAGTCCTCAAGCGGCACGCCCAGCGTTGCCGCACCCTGCCAGACCTCCAGCGGGGAGAATGCATGTATATGTATATCAGGCGTTGCCGCTCGCACTGTGGCCAGAATATCCAGATAGGTCTGACCGGTGTAGTCGGGGTGGATGCCTCCTTGCATACACACTTCAGTAGCGCCTCGCGCCCACGCTTCGCGGCAGCGCCGGGCAATTTCAGTCGCGCTAATATCGTAGGGTTTTCCGCGCAGCTCCTGGGTATGCTTGCCTTTGGAAAAAGCGCAGAACTGGCACTTGAAATAGCACACGTTCGTGTAGTTGATATTGCGGTTGATCACATAGCTGACCGTATCACCGCATCGCGCGCGACGCAGACGGTCTGCGGCATCCACCACAAAGCGAAATTCAGGGCCACGGGCTGCAAACAGACGCACCACATCGGCCTCTCCCAGCGGCTGCGAACGCTCGCAGCGCTCAACCAGTGCACGCAGCTCCGACGAGACAGCAAAAGCATTCTGGGGCGCCGACAGCAGCCGCGCCTCGACGGGGGGAACGGGCGCCTCCTCACCGGGGACCCAGGAGTCGCGACGGGCAAAGCCGGATGCATCCTGCTGCCTTAACACCGCTGTGCGCACGGCGGGATCGAGCCACCGCTCGGGCTGTAGCGCATAGCCTGGGTAGATCGTCAGACGCTGTTCGAGGAACTTACCCGCCGCCGCCGTTTCACGCGCAAGATGATCCAGATGCGGCCATGGCGCTTCAGGATTGACGTGGTCTGGCGTAACCGGTGACACGCCGCCCCAGTCGTTGATACCCGCTGCCAGCAGCTGCGGCAACACACCCGGGCTCAAATTCGGCGGCGCCTGCACACTCATTGACGAGCCAAAAATGATCCGCGCCACTGCCAGGGTCCAGAGCAAATCCTCAAGGTCGGGCTCGGCTGAGCTGGCCATCAGGGTGCCGGGCTTGGCGCGGAAATTCTGGATGATCACCTCCTGCAAATGACCGTACTGCAGGTGTACCTCACGCAGCGCCAGCAGAGATTCGATACGCTCGCGACGCGTCTCACCAATGCCGATCAGGATGCCCGAGGTAAACGGCACGCCCGCCTCGCCAGCCAAACGCAAGGTGCGCAAGCGCTCCGCAGGCAGTTTGTCGGGGGACCCGTAGTGGGGCATGCCCTTCTGACACAGGCGCTCAGAGGCAGATTCGAGCATAATACCCATCGAGGCGCTGACCGGCCGCAGCATGGCAATTTCTTCCTGCGTCATGCAGCCGGCATTAATGTGCGGCAGCAGACCGGTTTCCTCTACAATGCGCTGCGCCACGTGAGCCACGTACTCCAACGTGGTCGTAAAGCCCATTGCGGCCAGTGCCTCGCGAGCCGCTCGATAGCGAAGCTCCGGTTTCTCACCTAATGTCAGCAGGGCCTCCTGGCAGCCTTGAGCAGCCCCTTGGCGACAAAGGTCTAAAACCTCATCCACAGTGAGATAGGGTGCGTTGAGCTGTTTCGGTGTGGTGGCAAACGTGCAGTAGTGACAGACGTCGCGACACAAACGCGTCAGCGGCACAAACACTTTGCGCGAGTACGTCACCACCTGGCCGTGCGCGCGGTCACGAAGCTCACCGGCCAACGCCGCCAGGTCCTCAGTCTGCGAGCAGTCGGCCAAGGCGAGACAAGCCTCTTCGGTGGGCAGCGCACCGGTCATGAGTTGGGCACGCAGAGCGGCGATGCCTGCACCCGTAGGGGAAGAGATCATGGTCGAACGCGCTCCCGGGCCGTCTGCTTGCGGCCTGTGTGACTGACTCATTAGCCAGTTGCGAGTGAGTACACCGGGCACCGCATCAGCAGCAAGGCGGAGCCGGTCGAGATCCAGGGGTGTATCAATATCACGAGCAACGCCGGGCTGCAGCATCGAACCCGCTGGCAGCTTTTGTGCGCGAGCCCAGGCCAGGTGCGCCGCGCAGGACTGCGCGCCAAAGGCCAAGCGGGGCTGCAGACCGGCCTTGAACAACAAGAGATTAGAGCCGATGCCGGTTTCATCGCAGGCGACCAGCAGGCCCTGTTGTGCTTCGGGCCGCGCCAGTGCCACATCCAGATCGGCAGGGGTCAAAAAGGGTAGGTCCGCATGCAGCAGCATGAGCAGCGAATCGCTTTCACCCTGCTCTTCACGCAGCCGCGCACAGGCCGACTCGAGGACCTGATTCAGGCGCGCCAAAGGCGCCACCTGCGCAGGCCCGGGCGATGCAGCCAGCAGCTCACGCTCCGGCCAGAGCCGGGCCCGGCTATCCGCGACCAGTTGCGAAGCCGCTGGTTCGTCTGAAACCACGGTAACGGACGCCACACGCGGATGCGCTAGCAGCAGATGAATGACATCACCGGCCATCGCCAACACCAGAGCGCGGCGCTGCTCTGGCAGCAACACCTCTGCCAGCCTGCTTTTTGCCGAGTCCAGTTCTTTCAGCGGCAGCAGGGCATGAACCCGTGGCGCCGCAGTCACAGCAACTCCAGGCATGCGGCAGCCAGCGCTTGCTTGTCTGCGCGTTCTCGCATAATCGTTGGCATCACTTTTACCTCCATTCCCAGCGCTGCAATACTCGCTGACAGTGCCGCGTCACTGCCGTCTATCACAAACGTCGTGATCAGCCCGGGGTAGCCCGCAGCATAATGCTCCGCCACACCCAATGCGGTGACAGGCAGCCCAAGCTCCGCCATCATTTTTGCCGCAGGGCCCTTGAGCGCCTGACCGGCAACAATGGGAGCGACCGCTACAACTGGCACTTGAGACTGTCTCAGGGTCTGCCAGAAATTGTCCAGCTGCAGTATGGGGTCTACGCTCACAAAGGGATTGGAAGGACAAATAATCACCCCAGCCAACGCGGGGTCGCGACAAAGTTCGGCCAAATCGGGCTGCAACAGCGCGCTACCGATGCCATCGAAATAGAAGCCCTCAACCTGCGGGCGACACTGCTCGCGCACAAAATATTCCTGAAATGCCAGCTCACCCTGGTCACAGCGCACACGTGTGCGCACCGCTTCATCGCTCATCGGATAAACCCGCACAGACACACCCAAACGCCCAGCAAGCGCCGCCGTTACCGCCGACAGGGTCGCTCCTCGGGCCAGTTCTCCGGCTCGCCACAGATGGGTGGCAAGATCCCTGTCACCGAGACGAAACCAGGTGTCGCCCCCCAAACCCTGCAGCGCTTCCATCACCTGCCAGGTCTCGCCGGCCAGCCCCCAGCCCTGCGCCACGTTACTGCGTCCGGACAGCGTGTAAAGCACGGTGTCGATGTCCGGGCATATGGTCAACCCAAGGTGTTGAAAATCATCGCCGGTGTTACAAGCGATGTGCAGGCGACCCGCAGGCAGGCAATCACTGAGGCCCAGACATAGTTTGGCACCACCTACTCCCCCCGATAGTGCCAACACAGGCCCCGCGGGCATCGTCACCGAAACATATCCTGGTCGCGTGGACGCAGCAAGACGCCGGCATCGCGTGATGATGGCCGCAGCCTTGCGCCCCGCGCCAGCACCACCGGCAGGCCCTCCGCAGCCTGCCCCTGCAACAGCGACGCCGCGGCGGCGAGTTCGTCAGCCACCGCAGGCTCTGTGACTTCCAGTCGGTTACCAAAGCGGTCATAGTCGCCAATTTGGTTGAACAAAGGGTCCAGGCCGGCCGTACCCAAGGCCATTCCCACAGTCCCGACACGCCATGCCCTGCCGGCACTATCATTGATGATGATCTGCGGTGCGCTGCCGCAAAGAACGGCGAGCCGGCTCCTCAATTGCGCCGCCGAGGAATTGCAATCTTCGGGTAACAACAGCACCCGTGGGTCGTCCGCATCGCTCTGGATATTGGACCGGTCGATGCCAGCGTTGGCATGTATATACCCTTGCCGATGCTCGACGATGATCGCGCCTTTACGGATGCGCAATACTTCCCGGGATTCGCGCAAAATCAGTTCCACTACGCGCGGGTCTTTATCTGCCTGCTGGGCAATTTCAAGTGCCCTAGCGCTCGGCTCGATTTCCGCCAACCGGAAGTAGCGATCCTCAGCCTTGGATACTATTTTTTGCGCCAGCACCAGCACGTCGCCCTCCTGCAACTGCAGGCCGTTGTGCTCCAGGCTTGCGGCAATCAGCGCGGCGAGATCGTCACCCGGGAGGACCTCAGGAAAGCCCTCCAGCGCAATCAACTCGAGCCTTGCGCTCATCCATGGCTATCCAGGCCGGAAATCCGAATACCCGCATGGCAGCTGTACTGCTTGTTGATGGTGATCAACACGGAAGTCAGCGCTTCTGCTGCAGCGGCGTTAGCAATCATACCCGCGTGAAAACCGCGCAAGCCTGCAGCCTCCACCAAGGTGATCACCTCAGCGCGTGCTTCTTTTTTGTTGCCGCACACCAAAACATCACAGTCGACTGCGCCTTCATCCTGCAAATGCGCAGCAGCCACATTCTGAAAAGCGGAAACCACATCAACCGTTTCACCCAGCAAATCCTGAGCGATTTGGCCGGCGCTCCCCTCTGGTGGCAACTGCACACGCGCCACTCGCGGCGGCACCAACGGCACCGTAACATCGATCAGAATTTTGCCCTGCAGCGCCGGCGCAACCAATTCCAGAGTGCTTTTTTGGTGACTGAAGGGCACGGTGATCACGACAATATTCGCCGCCTCGGCCGCCGCCAGATTTTCCATCGACTCAACCACGGCGGAGGCGCCGCGCGCCGCCATAACTTCGCGCAGGTCATTAGCCGCTTGTTCTGCTTTTTCCTGTGTGCGCGAGCCAATAATGACCCGATAACCCGCTTGTGCCCAGCGCCGTGCCAGGCCCGTACCCAGATCACCCGTGCCGCCGAGAATGGCCAGTACAGGCAGAGATTCAGTTGACATAATTTTGTATCCTGATGACTTGGTGGAGGGACAGTTGGTTCAGCAAAGTCTACCGACAGCGCCTCTATCTGCCCGAAAAATAACCGGTTCCCCAGCGCCGTTTCCCGTTTTCTTCTGCTCAGGTTAGGATGCACAAGGCCGGGGCATCTTAGGCAATTCACACGCCGATCACAAGTTGCCCGCTATCCGTCGCAAGGAGCAGGAAAATATGCAGAACCCTATCGATTTCACCGGCCGCGTGGTGCTCGTCACTGGCGGCGGCAAAGGCGTCGGCCGAGGCATCAGTGAGCGTTTCATGGCGGCGGGGGCTGATGTGGCCATCTGCGGCCGTACACCACCTGATATTCTGCCCGCCGCTGACGGCCGGGAAGCTTTTTTTAGCGCCTGCGATGTGCGCAAGTATGAGCAACTAGAGGCCCTGATTGAGGCGGTGATAACGCGTTTTGGCCGGCTGGACGTGCTGGTAAACAACGCTGGGGGAGCACCCTACGCCGATGCGGCCACAGCCTCGCACCGTTTTCACGAGTCAATTATCGCGCTGAACCTGACCTCGGCGCTGCATGCGGCGCAGCTGGCCAACCGCGTGATGCAAACCCAAGACAGCGGTGGCAGCATCATCAACATTGCCAGCGTCAGTACCATACGGCCCTCTCCCGGCACCGCGGCCTACGGCGCGGCCAAAGCGGGCCTGGTTAACCTCGGCCACTCGCTGGCCGTGGAGTGGGGGCCGCGCGTGCGCATCAACGCGATCATTGCCGGCTTGGTTGAAACCGAACAGTCGCACCTGCACTACGGCGATGCAGCGGGTGTCGCCGCAGTCGGTCAGACCATTCCCTTGGGTCGCATGGCCGTGCCCGAAGACATCGGCGACGCCTGCCTGTTCCTGGCATCACCGCTGGCCTCTTACATCAGCGGGACCAGCATCGCGGTGCACGGCGGTGGTGAAAAGCCCGCCTTCCTGCAGGCCGCCAATACCGGCGGCCCCGCATGAAACACCACGGCAGCGGCGTTGTGCTCGGCATGGCCTTGGCCGCCGCAGTGGGGTGTCACGCAGCGAGTGACCTTGAGCCGGCAAACACGGTGGCCGCACGTAGCACTGCAGACTCGCGCGGCTGGCCACACTACGGCGGCGAGGATGCCGGGCAGCATGCACAACTTAGTGACATCACGCCGGAAAACGTCAGCCAGCTGGAACTTGCCTGGAGCCACCATTCGGGAGACTTCAGTGATGGCAGCGGGGACTGGGGGCTCACCTCATTGCAAGTGACCCCGCTAGTCGACGGCGATACGCTCTACTATTGCACACCCTTTGGCCGGGTCTTTGCCCTCAACGCCGAAACCGGTGAAGAACGCTGGTTGTTCGACCCCGAAGTGCAAAACCGACGCAGCGGCGTGTACCCTGCCGTTTGCCGTGGCGTTGCGCTATGGCGCGCGGCTGAAACCGCGGAGGCCGCACAACACTGCGGCGTGCGCATTCTTTACGGCACACGGGACGCCGAGCTGATTGCGCTGGATGCGCGCAGCGGAGAAACCTGCGGCGACTTTGGCGACCGCGGCCGCGTGTCGTTGAAAGAAGACATTAGTGGCGCCGAGCCTTTAGTGTACTACCCGACCTCGCCTCCCTGGATTCAAAATGACCTGGCCATTATCGGTGCTCTGGTGCCTGATAACGAACGCAAAGATGTTCCATCTGGCGTCGTGCGTGCCTTTAACATTCGCAGCGGCCGTCTCGAATGGGCCTGGGAACCGGTCTCTGAAGAGTATCAGCAGCGCCACCGCGACAGCCGCGGTCGCAGTCGCTACCATCAAGGCAGCCCGAATGTCTGGGCACCTATTGCCGGCGACCCGGAACGGGGCCTGATTTATGTGCCCACAGGTAACCCCGCGCCCGACCTGTTTGGCGGCGAGCGCGATGGCATCGACGCCTATGGCTCCTCGGTGGTCGCACTTGATGAAGCCAGCGGCACGGTGCGCTGGCACTTTCAGACCGTGCATCACGATGTCTGGGATTATGATGTTGCCTCGCAGCCCACACTGTTTACAATTCCGGGCGTCGGTGAAGGCCGCGCAGGGTTGGCACAGGCGACCAAGATGGGGCATGTCTTCCTGCTCGATCGGGAAACAGGCGAGCCGCTCTACCCCGTCGAAGAACGCCCGGTTCCACAAAGCGGTGTACCGGGGGAAAAGCTCTCACCCACACAGCCCTTCCCCACGCATCCCGGGCCTTTGCACCTACCCGCCAAGCTGGGGCCAGAGCACATGGACGGCCTGGTGTGGCTGGACAAACTGGCCTGTCGCAAGGAACTCGCACGCTATCGTTCAGAGGGCATGTTCACGCCGCCCAGCCTGGAAGGCAGCGTGCTCTACCCCAGCACCACGGGTGGCATTAACTGGGGCGGCGTCAGTATTGATCCACAGCGCGGCCTGCTGATCGTCAATCAAATGCATCTGGCCACGGTGGTGCAGCTCATCCCGCGCGCGCAATACGATGCCCTGAACCCCTCAGCGGGTTACCCACTAGAACACTATGCCATGCGCGGCAGCCCGTATGGTGTGCGCCGCTTCCCACTGTTTTCGCCCTTGGGGGCCCCCTGCAACCCGCGCCCTTGGGGCAGCCTGATGGCGGTTGATTTGCGCTCGGGTGACGTCGTCTGGACGCGCCCCCTTGGAACCACGCGTGGCCAAGCACCTTGGCCGTTCTGGTTCGAGGCAGGGTCACCCAACGCTGGCGGGCCACTCAGCACTTCCTCGGGGCTGATTTTTATTGCCGCCACCACCGATGCCTACTTGCGCGCCTTCTCCAGCAGCAGCGGTGAGCTCCTCTGGGAATACGGTTTGCCGTACACCGGTAATGCAACTCCGCTGAGCTATCGGGCACGGCCGGGAGGACGGCAGTTTGTGGTGCTGGCGGCGGGAGGCCACGGCTGGTCAGAGGCGGGAGATGCTATCTTGGCGTTCGCGCTGCCGGAACCACCCGAGCGCTGAGCTAACGAAGCAGCCTCAGAACATGACAACCGCTTGTCGCGCAGCACCGTGTCGGTATACTGCGATGCTAATGATGGCCTGCGGCGGGAGCTTTCCCATCCGATCTACAGACAACACGGCACCTGAACCCGCACACCTGCCTGGCCGCTGCTCGTGTGCAGCGACGCTCGGCCACAACCGCTGCCGCCAAGCGCTACGCAGGAGACAGCCGCTTGAACACACTTGACACCTATCGACAGATTAGCGAACGTGAACTGGCACGACGCTTTGCCCGCTTTCTGGAAGAACTGACCGAACACCTGCTGCGCTCGGCACCGGCTCCTGCTCAAGGCCAGGTGTCACGCACTCGAGTCACCGACGCCATCGGCATTCTGCAAATTCATCAGCGCGGGATGCTGGCCAGCTTCCTTATGCAGTACCGCAGTCTCCACGACAACCTGACTCCCCCCGAGGCAGAGCTCAATCAATGGTGGGACGTGCTGGATGAAAGCGGCATGCTTGACCTTGTCGACCTGCACGCCTTTGAAAGTTATCTTGCGGTTGACCGCCTGGCGCATGTGGGCGAGGACTTGCATCGCATTGGTATGGAAGCCCTGCAAATTCGGGTCGCAGCCCTGGTCCAAGTTGACCCACTAAAATTGCGCTTGCCAGAGCATGTGGCGCAGCTGGCCCGTTTGCTGCAGCTGGTGCTCGAAGAGTACCGAGTGCCGCCACAGCTCACCCAGCGAATTTACGATTTTTTTACCAAGCACTTCATCCGCAATCTCGACAGCCTCTATCGCGAGCTTAACGACATACTTGAACAAGCGGGCATTCGGCCAGACCTTGAGGGCGAAATTCTCGCGGCGGGTTCGCTGCTGCGCAAAGCCGACAAACGGCCAGAACGGTCGCGACAGCGCACACAGGCACCTATTGAACCCGGCACGGGGGGGGCAATTGTCGATAATCGGCCGCAGCAATTGTATGCATCGGTAGTTAACGCGCTGAACTTCAAACGCGAGGCAGAACAGCCGCCCCAACATGAAGGCGCTGTGCTGGATACCCAAAAGCTGATTAGCGCTTTGGGCGAGCTGCAGCGACAGAGTCGAGCGCCGCAAATGGCAGAGCAACACACCAATGTTGCCGATCTCCTGGTGGGCCAGACGCCGGAGCTTAGCGGCAACACGGTTATCAGCGCTGACAATCGCAACCAGCTGGAAATGATTGACAGCCTGTTCCAGACCATCCGCTCAAAGCTCGACGTCAGCGGCGAACTCCAGCCTATCCTCAGTACGCTACAAATACCGCTGGCTCGATTGGCCCTCACCGAACCCCAGTTTTTCCTGCAGCCGGACCACCCTGCACGCACGCTGGTCGATAAGCTGGCAACGCTGGGCAGCTCCGCCAACTTCCCCAATCGCATGCTGGAAAGCAAGGTAGCAGACGTCGTCGCCGCAATTGTCCGTGACTACGACCGTGATTCGTCCGTGTTTGAAACGGCATTGAAAAGTGTTGAGCAGCTCTCCCACCAGCAGTCACATGCGCACGCTCGCAATATTGACCGTGTGGTCAAAACTCAAGAGGGCAAGGAGAAACTCCGCAGAGCACGCGAGGCGGTGGAAGATGCCGTGCGTCAATGCCTGCCACCCGGCCAAATTCCGCATGTATTGCAAGACCTTGTGGACCAGGGCTGGCGCGACCTGATGGTGCTCACCCATGTGAAACAGGGTATCAACAGCGAGGAGTGGGAAGAACAGCTGCGCACGCTGCAACTGATTGCCACTTGGCTGTTTGAGCAGCTGCATGGCGAAGTCAGCGAGGATCAGTGCGTTGAACGGAGCCTGGAGGCTGAGCCGTTTATTGACCTGATCGAACAACAAATCAGCAGCGCTTTACCCGGCAACGTCTCCATTCAGGGTGTACTGCAGGAACTGCGCTCGGTACTCGCAGGCGACAGCCCCGTAGAGGTCTGTGAGCACACTGGCGATGCAAACCTACCCGATGAGCCGGAGCCCACCCGCGAGGAACGTCTGGAGAAAACCCGACGCTTGCGACGTTGGATGCAGCGCGTAGAAAGCCTTGGTATAGGGATGTGGCTCAATTATCGGGACAAATCCGGGTTGAAGCACCGCATCCAACTGGCATGGATCAGCGAGGACCGGGAACGCTTTTTGTTCGTCAACGACCGTGGCCAAAAAGTCGCAGAGTTTAACAAGGTACAGCTGGCACGCCAGCTCGGCAGAGGTGCTCAGCCCCCTGCCCCTGCAGATCGATTGTCGGTGGTCGACCAGAGCATGTACAACACGCTGGAGCACGTGCAACGAACGTTGAGCTTTGCTCGCAACCACGACCCGCTTACCCGCCTGATCAACCGGGATACTTTTTTTGAACAAGTGGACCGCGCCCTTCGCCACGCCCATGCACATCACTCGCAGCATGCAGTATTGATGCTGAATATCGATAGCTTTGGGTTGGTCAACGATATTTATGACCGCATCAGCGGCGACCAGGTGTTGCTCGAATTTTCTCGCTTACTCGCCCAGTTGCATGGTCGCAAGACCTCGTCAGCGCGTCTCGAACAAGACAGCTTTGCCATTTTACTGGTAGATGGCGACACTGAGCAGGCACAGGCGCTCGCGGAGCAGGTGCGCAGTGACATAGCCTCCGGGAGTGTGGATATCGACGGGGAGAAAGTCAGCTTCACCGTGTCAGTCGGCATTGCACCCGTGCAGGATTACAGCCCCGACGTAGAGTCAGTAATGGCTAATGCGCAGGCCGCCGTGAACCAGGCCAAGCAGCTGGGTCGCAACTGCACACACCTTTACCAGCCTAGTGAAGCTACCGTACACACGCTGCGCAGTGAGCACCGCAAGTCGCGCCAGGCGCTAGAAGATGCCCTATCCAGTGAACGCTTCATGCTGCGCGCACAACCTATTGTCAAAACCGCGATGGGCGCGCAGAGCCCCGATACGCGTCACTACGAGCTTTTGCTGGCCGTGCGGGACAAAAATGGCAACCTGAGTTCACCCCAAAGCTTCATCACCTCGGCAGAGCGTCACGGCATTATGACCATGGTTGACCGCTGGGTTGTGCGCGAGGCCTTTGTCTGGATCAACTCGCTGATCGAGGCGCAAAAGGTGGTACCCAGCGTGGCGATTAACCTCTCAGGCGCAAGCGTAACCGATGACGCCTTCCTCGATTTTCTGTTCGAGCAGATCTCCGAATTCGGTGTGGGCACTAATCGCCTGTGCTTTGAAATTACCGAAACAGGTACCATCTCCAATTTGGTCAAAGCTGCGGATTTTGTGCGCGCCTTTCGCAACATAGGCTGTAAATTTTCCATCGACGACTTTGGCACCGGCTTGGCAAGCCACAATTATTTGCGTGAGCTACCGGTGGACTACGTCAAAATTGATGGTAGCTTCATTACCGGGATCGATCACGACAATAACGACTATGCAATGGCCCGCTCGATTAACGACCTCGCGCACTTCCTCGGCCAGGAAACCATCGCGGAGTCCGTAGAGAACGAAAGTATTATCAAAACACTGCAAGAAATTGGCGTTGACTACCTGCAGGGCTGGGGCATAGGCCGCCCGAAACCGCTTGCAGAGGTAACCATGGATCTATCGAGTATCGAAAAATGAGCGCGCGGTGCGATCCGCTCAATATCGAGGTGATAAACACCGTCCCAGACGCTTACGATACTCTGGTGGATGCCTTGTACCGGGGGCCGCTAGAGAAGCCTCCGTGGTCTTCGGCACTACCGCGACTACGCCAGATTTTTGACTGCCAAGTGGCATCACTGGTGTTGCGTCCTCCGGCTGAGGATGACCGCGGAGTCATTCTGAACAGTGTACGCCCCGTGGCAGACAGCGAGGCTACAGACATGCTGTCTGGCCAGGCAGACTGGGAGGTCACCGCCTATCGAGAGCAATTTTTTGCCCTGGACCCGTTCGTCAACCTGCCCACTGACAAGGTTGTGGCCCTGGAAGATATTCTCGACGATGAGGAGCTGGTAGCGTCAGAATATTATGAGCACTACCTGAAATCCGCCGGCCTGTTTCGGATCCTTGGGCTGGATACCGTCGAACCCGGAGGCATGCTGGCTCGGCTGCGCTTCTCGCGGCGGGGCGCAGAGCCCCCTTTTAACCAACAAGAACGGGCCGTTCTTACCCGCATCGCCCCCCATCTGCGCCTCTCCATCCAACTCTATGCCACGCTTGGCCGCACCGCTTCAGAGCGTAACCTCTACGCAGGAGCGGTAGAACAGCTGGCAGTTGCCACGATTATTCTCGACGAGCAGGGTCGCGTGCTCAGCGCGAACACCATCGCGCGGTCGCTTTTAGAGGGCGAAAACGGGCTTGGCATACGAGCACAGCACCTCGTCATAGAGGGGCGAGACAAGAACCGAGAGCTGCAGAACGCGTTGGAAACCATCATCAAAGCCCTGCACCGTGGCGAAGCTTCAGTTATCCGCGCGCTGCGCATCCCGCGCAGTAATAACCGCTCCCAGCTAGGCCTCGTGTTGCGACCGGTGCCGGTCTCGGAATGGGGTGAAGGCCAGTCAAGCCCCTGTGTCGCGGTATTTATTTCCGACCCAGACCTTAACGAGTCCAGTTCTCAGAGCACACTGGGACAGCTGTTTGACCTCACTCCTGCCGAGTCTAATCTGGCTATTTTACTGTCGCGAGGGCTTAGCCTGGCGGAAGTGTCCGAGGCCCAGAATATCTCCCAGCACACGGCGCGGGCGCAGCTCAAGTCAATTTTTGCCAAAACAGGTGTTTCACGCCAGGCAGAGCTGGTTAGGCTGGTACTAAAGAGCGTTGCATCGCTGGGCTAAAGCTGCCTTAAAACGTGCCTCCCGGTGGTTGTAGCACAAACTCCACTACGGCCCCACAGTTAGTCCGG
>JANQUV010000057.1 GCA_030730585.1 Haliea sp. | reverse complement strand
TTTCGCGCAGGGTGGCGAGTGGCGCGTCCAGCACTAGTCGCCCCGCCGCCATCACCAGCACGCGATCGCAGACGGCCTCGACCTCTTGCATGATATGCGTGGACAGAATCACCGTGGCGCGCCGTGCCAGGCGCCGCAGCAAGTCACGCATTTGCGCCGTCTGCGCCGGATCCAGGCCATTGGTTGGCTCATCCAGTATCAGCAGCTGTGGCTGCCCCAGTATTGCCTGTGCCACGCCAACTCGCTGGCGCAGCCCCCGCGAGAGCTGCTGGATGGGGTCCAGCGCACGCTCCTCGAGTGCTGTGGCCGCAATCGCCTCTTGCAGCGCCAGCGGCCTTTCTTTGCGAGGAATGCGCTTCATTGTCGCCACGTACTCCAGGTAGTCTGCGACCAGCATTTCTGGGTAGATGGGCAGGTGTTCGGGGAGGTAGCCCAGTGTGGCTTGCACCTTTGCGGCATGCTCTGCCATGTTGGCGCCATCGATAGTGACGCTGCCAGCAGAGGGTTCAAGATAACCACTGAGCATACGCATGATGGTGGTTTTGCCAGCACCGTTGTGGCCCAGCAGGCCGACCACTTCATTGGCGCCGATCTGAAAGGAAACATTGTCTACGGCAGCGGCGCTGCCGTAATAGCGGGACAAGGATTCGACTTCGATCATATCGAGCGCCGTTGCTTCACTTAGTCTTCGTGCCAGGGCTCGCGCATGGTAACAAACTCCTCTGCGGCCGTGGGGTGGATGCCAATCGTGGTATCAAATATAGCCTTGGTGGCCCCTGCTCGCAGAGCGATGGCGATGCCTTGAATAATTTCTCCGGCGTCCGGGCCCATCATGTGCACCCCCACAACACGGTCGCTGGCTTTATCGACAATCAGTTTCATAAAAGTTTGTTCGTCGCGCCCGCTGATGGTGTGTTTCATGGGGCGGAAGTTGGCTTTAAACAGGCGTATGTGGCCAAATTTGGCTCTTGCCTGCTCTTCGCTGAACCCAACGGTGCCGATATTGGGTTGGCAGAATACCGCGGTGGGGATGAAATCGTAGTCAACCTGCTGGCTGGCTTTGCCGAACTGACGCCGCGCGAACGACATGCCCTCTGCCAGCGCCACGGGCGTGAGCTCCATGCCGCCCGTAACGTCACCCAGCGCAAAAACCCCAGGCTCATCGGTTTCAAAATGGTCGTCGACCACGATTGTGCCGAACTCGGTGAGGTTGACGCCAATGGTTTCCAGCCCCAGGCCTTCGAGATGCGCCTTGCGCCCGGTGGCATAAAGCACCGCATCCGCCATGAGCCGGGTGCCGTCGGTCAGCTCCAATTCCAGGCCATCATCGCCGCGGGTGATAGACTCCACGTTCACTTCAAAGCGCAGGTCGACGCCGGTTTTGGCGATTTCCCGGGCGGCGTGAGCACGAATATCGGCATCAAAGCCGCGCAGAAATAGCGGGCCGCGATACAACTGCGTAACCCGGGAACCGAGACCATTGAAGATGCCCGCGAACTCCACGGCAATATAACCGCCGCCAACAATGACCAGACGCTTTGGAAACTGCTCCAGATCGAATATTTCGTTGGAGGTTATGGCCAACTTGCTGCCCGGGAACTCCGGAATGTGTGGCCAGCCGCCGGTGGCGATGAGTATCTTGCCAGTGCTGTACTCGCGCTCGCCAACGGCAACTGTGTTGGCGTTGACGATACGTGCCCGGCCATCGATGACATCGGCTTGTGCACCCTTGAGCATCTTGCGATAAATTGCGTTTAGCCGGGAAATTTCTGTCTTCTTGTTGTCTCGCAGCGTAGCCCAGTTGAAGGCGGGCTTGCTGCTGTCCCAGCCGAATCCTTGCGCGTCTTCAAACGCCTTGCCGAACTCGGAGGCATAGACATAGAGCTTCTTCGGCACACAACCGACGTTGACGCAGGTGCCGCCCATATAGCGGTCCTCGGCGATTGCCACGCGCGCGCCGAAGCTTGCTGCCATGCGTGCGGCGCGTACTCCGCCGGAACCGGCGCCGATAACAAAAAGGTCGTAGTCTTTGTCGCTCACAGGAATCTCCTAAGGGGTTACCGCCAGTCTAACAGCCTCAAGGCAGGCGTATAAAATAAAGCAGATCCTGTATTATAACGCCGCCTCTATGAATCTAAGGAATTCGGTACGATGAACAGACTTATTCACCCTTTGCGAGCAGTGCCCGTGGCTGTAGTTCTGGCGTTTTGCGTGTTTGTGCCCACAGCCCTGGCGGCGGATGAAATAGTGCTGAAAAACGGCTCTCGAATACTGGGAACGATAACCGGCGTGCGCGACGGTGTTGTCACGGTGGAGACCGAGTTTGCGGGTACCTTGGCGGTGCAGCAGAACCAGGTTGAAAGCCTCAACAGCAGTGCGCCGATTGTACTCAAGCTGGCCGACGGCACCGTAGTCGAGGAGCCCGCCCTGCGAGTAGAGGGGCAGAGCCTGTTGTTGACTTCTGGCTCAGCGCCCGCCACAACCTATCCGTTGACCGAACTTGCGGTGAGCAATCCGCAGCCTTGGGAGTTGGGGCAAGGCTATCGCTGGAAGGGCCACGCTAGCCTCGCAATAGAGATGCAGCGTGGTAACACCGACACCGACGAACTCGACTACGTGCTGGAAAACGTTTGGCGTAGCCTGGAAGACCGCTTTACGCTGCGTGTGGATGGTGAGAACGATGAAACTAACCAGGTGAAAAATGCCGAGAACTGGACGGCGCTGGGCAAGTATGACCGCTTCCTCGAAGGGCCGCTCTACTGGGGTGTGAACGCATCAGCGGAGTACGACAAGTTCTCCGACCTCGACCTGCGGTACTATGTGGGTCCTTATATTGGTCGTCAGTTTTCTGAACGCCCCTTGCTGACGCTCTCCGCTGAAGTGGGTGGTGTTTACGTTAATGAAGATTTTATTGCTGCGGAAGATCAAGACTACCTGGGTATGAATTGGTCGGTTGATGCCAGCAGCAATTATATCAGCGACGAATCACAGCTGTATCTGAAGCACACCGGTATCTGGAACCTGGACCAGGCTGAGGATGTAATTCTCAACCTGACCATGGGCCTGTCATTTCCGCTGATGTTCAACATTGATGGCGCCGCGGAAATTCTGCTTGAGTATGATTCCGGCCTCCCGCCCGAGTTGGAAAACCTAGACCAGGCTTACCGCTTTCGCGTGGGTTACAGCTGGTAAACCAGCCTTGCTAGCTGCGGCGCACCGCCGCCTGTGTTTTAAATATTGGATTGTCGCCGCTGGTGCCGCGCCGCGATTTTTGCTTGCACGGCTTCAACATGGGCTTGGCTGGTGGCGACCCGGGAAATAATCCACAGGGCGACCAGCAGTGGGGGTATAACGCCCAGGCCCAGTGCGTAGACCAGGCCGTGCAGTGTTTCGACGGGCACATCACCGGGCCGCATACCGGTTTCCAGGCCAATAATATCCAGTGCCAGCCCGCCGTAGAGTGGCCCGGCAATGGTTGCCAGTTTGCTGACAAAGTTGATGACGGAGAAAAATCCTGCTTCCTGCCGCAGGCCGTGGTCTAGCTCATGCTCATCCGTCAGGTCTGCCACTATGGAGGTGCTACTCACCAGTCGCACCATGAAAAAATACATAAATATCAGCATAAAAATGAAGTTGAGCGCCAGGACAAGCGTGTCGCTATTGGCGGGTAACCAGCCAAAAAGCTGCAAGGGATAGAGCCAAAGGCAATTGAGGATGAGGCCGGCCAGGGACAGCTGTACTAGCCGTTGTTTCGAGAAGCGCCGCCCGAGTGGGCCCAGAGTGGATATGGCGAGGCCTACACCCAGCAGTGTCGGGGCCGCCATAATGATAGAAATTTCGGTGCTGGAGAAGCTCCAGAAAAATGTCCACACCAGAATGTTCAGCGTGCTGATCACACCGTAAGCCGTTGTGGCCGCAATGTCGTAGCCGATCAACAGGCGAAAGTTGCGATTGCTCAAGGTGAGGCGCAGGTCCGCAAAGAGTGCAAACGGTGTTGTGCGGCTAGTGTCACTGCCACCGGGGTGTTCAACTTCGGCGCGGATATGGCGCCGTGTGCCCAGCGTGCTCAAGGTGGCTAAAACCCACACCACCGCACAGGAGAGCAGCCCGTAGAGCGGGTAGCGCGACGGGTCGAAGCGCCCATCGACACCATCCTGTTCAGGGAAAATCAGTGTGAGCGCCAGCGCTGGCAGCAAAACCGCGCACAGAAACATGAAGCCCATGCGCGCGCCGAGGATCTGCGTGCGCCCGTGGTAGTCGCTAGTGATTTCTGCTGACAGTGCGAGATGGGGAATGACAAAGGTGGTGGCGAATGTCCGCACCCACAATGACCAGAACAATAGCCAGCCCGCAAGCCACGTTGAATTTTCAATAACCGTCTGTGGCGGGCTGAACAGCCCAATAAAGCCTAGCCCCAGAGGCAATATGCTCAGTGCCATAAAGGGATGGCGGCGCCCATAGCGGCTGCGCAGCCGATCGGAGAGTGACCCCACAAGGGGGTCAGAGATTCCATCCCACACCAGGCTTACCGCGATAATAGTGCCTGTCACCGTGCCGCTCAGGCCCAACACCTGGGTATAGAACAGTAGAATGAAGACGGTATAGGCTGCTTCTTTGATCGCGCCTACCGCCCCTCCAATACCGTAGCATAAGCGCGTGCTGAGAGGGATCATCGACGTTGACTGATCTGCTGTTTGCCCTGTATTACCTTGCGCCTTTAATCAGGCTGCGAAAGCGATCCACCAGCGTCTCGTGCTTATAGTCAGTAAATTCCCCAGCATCCATAAACATGCCGTGTTCGCTGCAGGTTTCATACCAGATGTGCTGCTGGTTGGGGTCGAAGGTTTTTTTCATATCCTTGTGGCAGCGTGGGCAGGCGATGTCTTCTACGGAATCCCATTTTTTGCCTTCAGCGGAAAGCCCGGCGTCCAGAGCGTCGCCCATCCAGCGGGCCTTCAATTGGTCGGCTTCGCCGGTATCGAACCAGAGGCCCATACATTGGCTGCAGCGGTCAACGGTGATGTCACCATAGCTCACTTCTGACATGCCATGCCCACACTTGGGGCATTTCAGGCTGTGCTCGTCCGGGTTGTACTGCATAGCGATACCTGTTCGATGCGGAGTAACTTAGCCGCTGTAGGCGGCAGCGATAGGATAATGGCAACGAGTCTAGCGCAGCGTTTGCTGTTTGTCGTCTTTCCCGGTAGTCCGCTTTTTGTCATGGACGAAGTCTCCCGCGCCCGATACTCGTCAGACCTAAAAGCTGGTAAATTCCTCCCGCTGGTAACGTGACGCAGGAATATCTCATGCCGTTTTCGATTCTGACCCTCATTGCGATAGTGTTGGCTGGTGTTACGCAGGGCGCCTTCGCCGAAGGGCCTGACGCAGCCGCGCTCTATGCGCCTTGTGCCGCGTGCCACGGCGCGGCAGCGGAGGGCAACGTTGCCCTGCAGGCGCCGCGCCTGAATCACCTGCGCCCGGTGTATATCCTCACTCAACTCGACAAGTTCCACCGTGGCATACGCGGCGGGGAAGGTGCCAGCGTTGCTGCGCAGCAAATGGCGGTGTCCAGCGGTTTGTTGCCATCTGCGGACCACTTGCCCGACCTGGCTTTTTACATCACTGAGTTGAAAAGCGGCCCATCGTTAGCGACTTTGGAAGCCGGCAATGCTGCTGCCGGAGGTAAAACATTCATGCAGCTGTGTGGTGCATGCCATGGCATGACTGCAGCAGGTAATGTGGCGCTCAATGCGCCAAGGCTGGCGGGTGCGGATGACTGGTATTTGCGCGCGCAACTACACGCCTTCCGCGAGGGCCAGCGCGGGCAGCATCGGGAAGATCGAAGCGGACGTCAGATGCGTAACATGGCCGCCATGCTAAGCGACGAGCAATCCATCCTGGATGTTATCGCCTATATTCGGAATCAAGCTGAATAGCTGGGCGGTCGATTGTTGCGCTAGCAAACTGGGGCAGCGGCAAGTGCCTTGTTTGTGCCTGAGCCAGATCAATAAATTT
>JANQUV010000056.1:21318-30569 GCA_030730585.1 Haliea sp. | reverse complement strand
ACCAGTTGAGATAAACACGCCGATGGACCCGCATTACCAGCCCAAGATCCTTGAACAAGCCGCCCAAGACCACTGGCAGGCGCAGCAGAGCTTTGTCGTCAAGAAAGAGGCCGGTCGGGAAAAGTTCTATTGCCTGGCGATGTTTCCTTATCCCAGCGGCAAGCTGCATATGGGCCATGTGCGCAACTACACCATTACCGATGTCATCTCGCGCTACCAGCGCATGCTGGGCAAAAATGTGCTGCACCCCATGGGCTGGGACGCCTTTGGCCTGCCGGCGGAGAACGCTGCGGTTCAGAACAACACGGCGCCGGCGGCCTGGACCTACAAGAATATCGCGTACATGAAAGGCCAGCTGCAAAGCCTGGGCTTCGGTTTTGACTGGTCGCGTGAACTCGCCACCTGCCAACCGTCCTATTACCGCTGGGAGCAATGGTTTTTCACCCGGCTGTTTGAGAAAGGGCTGGTGTACAAGAAGATGGCAACCGTCAATTGGGACCCGGTCGACCACACCGTGCTGGCCAACGAGCAGGTCATTGACGGGCGCGGCTGGCGCTCAGGTGCGCTGGTTGAACGCCGCGAAATTCCCCAGTGGTTTATTCGCATCACCGCCTATGCCGAAGAACTGCTGACCGACCTTGACCAACTGCCGAACTGGCCGGAACAGGTGCGCACCATGCAGCGCAACTGGATTGGTAAAAGCCGCGGCGTCGACCTGAGTTTCGACCTTGCCACGCCGGTAGCAGATATCCAGCAGATTGAGGTTTACACCACCCGCCCTGACACGCTGTTTGGCGTCACTTACATGTGCCTTGCGTCAGAGCACCCAATCACTCGTGCACTGGCCCAGAACAACCCGGAGCTACAGGCTTTCGTTGAGGCCTGTAAAACGCAGTCTTCCGCAGAAGCGGATATGGCGACAATGGAAAAACTCGGCCTGGATACCGGCCTGCGCGCAATCAACCCGCTCAATGGCGAAGAAGTGCCGGTGTGGGTAGCCAACTACGTTCTCATGGACTACGGTTCCGGCGCCATCATGGCGGTACCCGCTCACGACCAGCGGGACTGGGAATTTGCGCAAAAATATCAGTTACCGGTGCGTCAGGTCATCGCCGCAGTAGATGCCGCCGACCTTGACCTCACTCAGGGCGCAGCGGCCATTAAAGGCACCTTGGTCAACTCTGGCGAATTTAACGGGCTGGATTCTGACAGTGCGTTTGCGGCGGTTGCCGGTACGTTGGAGAAGGCCGGGCGCGGCAAGGTGACCACCAACTATCGCCTGCGTGACTGGGGCGTGTCACGGCAGCGCTACTGGGGCGCACCTATCCCTATGCTGAACCTGCCTGAGGGCGGCGAAATTCCAGTTCCTGCGCACAAGCTACCCGTGCTGCTGCCCGAAGACGTGCAGATGGACGGCGTTATTTCACCGCTGAAAGCCGACCCGGAGTGGCGCAAGGATGAACTTGACGGGCAGGCCGTTGAACGCGAAACCGATACCTTCGACACCTTTATGGAGTCCAGTTGGTATTACGCACGCTACACCTGCCCCAACTTTGAAGACGGCATGCTCGACCCAGAGCTGGCCAATTACTGGCTGCCAGTCGACCAGTATGTCGGCGGCATTGAACACGCCATTCTGCACCTGCTGTACGCGCGCTTCTTTCACAAGCTGATGCGCGATGAGGGCCTGGTCAACTCCAACGAGCCCTTCGCAAGCCTGCTTTGTCAGGGGATGGTATTGGCCGAATCCTTCTACCGGGAAGGCCCCAACGGCAGCCGCATCTGGATTGCGCCGGCCGATGTGGATGTCGAGCGCGATGAACGCGGGCGTGTGACACGCGCCGTTGAGCGCAGCAACGGGAATGAGGTGATCTCCGGCGGCGTCACCAAGATGTCGAAATCCAAGAACAATGGCATCGACCCCCATTCGGCCGTTGAGGCCTTCGGTGCCGACACGGTGCGCCTGTTCACCATGTTTGCCGCCCCCCCGGAACAGACGCTGGAATGGCATGACGCCGGTGTTGAGGGCGCCAGCCGCTTCCTGCGCAAGCTGTGGAAATTGGTGCATACGCACCTTGAAACCGTCGCTGACGCAGGCGAGGCCACACCGGAACAGGCCGGCAGCGAACGCCAGCTCCGCCGCAAAACACACGAAACTATCGCCAAGGTCAGCGATGATTTTGGCCGCAGGCACACCTTCAACACCGCCATCGCTGCCATCATGGAACTGTGCAACGACATCGCCAGAATTGACCAAGGCTCACCCAGCGCCCACGCCGTAGTGCGCGAGTCACTGCAAGCTGTGGTACTGATGCTGAGCCCAATAGTGCCGCACATTTGCCACCACCTTTGGCCGCTATTGGGCGGAGCCGGCGCGCTGCTGGATACCGCCTGGCCGGCAGTGGACGAAACAGCACTGGTGCGCGACAGCATCGACATGGCGGTGCAGGTGAATGGCAAAGTGCGGGGGCAAATCTCCGTGGCAGCTCAGGCGGATAAGGCCAGTATTGAAGCAGCCGCCATGGAACAGGAAAACGTGCAGCGCTTTTTGGCTGATGTCACCGTACGCAAAGTGATTGTGGTGCCCGGGAAACTGGTTAACATAGTCGCCAACTGATGATCCGGAGAGCTCCCATGGTGCGCATCGCCCTTACCCTGCTGCTAGCCGCCATGCTCAGCGCCTGTGGCTTTCAGCTGCGCGGTGCAGTCAGTGCCACTGGCCTGCCCGCCGATTGGCGGCAACTCTACCTCGAAACGAACAGCCCAAACAGCGAGTTTACCCGTGAACTGCGCTCGCGCTTCGCTGCCAACGGCATTGAATGGGTGGATCGCAAAGAGGCCGCTTATATTTTGCAGGTGCAGCCAGAACGCTTCAGCCAGCGCAACGTGTCACTCACCAGTGAGGCCCGCGCAGCAGAGTTTGAGTTAACGCTACAGACTCAGTTTACGGTACGCGCACTCGACGGGGCAGTTGCCATGGAGACCTCCGAGGCCATGGTGACCAAGCAAATGGAGAACGACCCCAGCAACGTGGTCGGCAAGGCGGAAGAAGTCCGCATCCTGCAGGCAGAAATGCGTAGCGAGCTGGCGCAACAGATCCTCCGACGCATCGGATTCCATGCCGCGGCGCAATAATGCAGCTCAAAGCCGAGCAACTCGCCAAACATCTGCAGAAGCAGTGCCTACCGGTTTACCTGCTGACCGGAGATGAGCCGCTACTGTTGCAAGAGTGTGCCGATCTGGTGCGCAGTGCCGCCCGCGCCGCAGGCTGTACCGAGCGCGAAATACTGGATACCGGGCCCAAGGATTTCAGCTGGGACGCGTTGCTACACAGCGCAGCCGAAATGTCCCTGTTTGGGGAACGCAAAGTCATCGAGCTGAGACTGCCCGATGGGAAGCCAGGCGCAGAAGGCAGCAAGGCGCTCTGCACTTACCTCGAACAGGCCAGCGGCGATGACGTGTTGCTGGTGCTCAGTGGAAAAGTCGACCGTCAATCCCAAAACAGCAAATGGTACAAGGCGCTGGACAAGGCCGGTGGCGTCATTCAGGTTTGGCCTGTTGACGCGCGCGAGATGCCGCGCTGGCTGCGCCAACGTTTGCAGCAGGCCGGCCTTGGTATTGACGAGGATGCACTGGAGCTGCTCGCTGAACGCCTTGAAGGCAACCTGTACGCCGCAGTACAGGAAGTCGAAAAGCTGAAATTACTGGCCACCGATCAAAACGTCTCCTTAACGACCGTCACCACTGCCGTGCTCGACAATGCCCGCTATGGCTTGTTCGCCATGGTCGATACTGCGCTGGCGGGAAACCCTGCCGCAACCCTGCGCATGGTGCATGGCTTGCGCGGCGAAGGCACTGATGCGGTACCGCTACTGTGGGCGGTGGCGCGTGAAATACGCAACCTGTATGCCATGCAACTCGTCGCCGAATCCGGGCAACCCATGTCTGCTGTATTTAACAGCCATCGGGTGTGGAAAAGCCGCGAAGACGCCGTACGCTCGGCGCTAAAGCGGCATAACAGCCGCGCGCTGGGCAAAATGTTGCACAGTGCACTGGAGGTCGATGGCAGCATTAAGGGTTTTGCCAGCGGCGACCCCTGGGATCGGCTGGATCAGCTTTTGTTGTCACTGGCGCGCTAAACGGCTGGCGCTTTAGTTTCGAGGCATTTTCCCGGCAGGCCCCTTGCGCCAGATCAAGATACCGTGTTGACACCTGTGCTTTCATAGGTTTAAACAGCTTTTTCACTGCCAGCTGCGAGATCACCATGACAGAACGGTTTGCGACTGCCGAGGCCTGCGTTGACTACACCATTGCCACGCTCGGCAAGACCATCCGCGTCGGCGCCCCGCTGGGCCTGGGCAAGCCCGTACAGCTCATGAACGCGTTTTTTCAACGCGCCATGCAGGACCCGGAGATCGACCTGCACATTTACACGGCCCTGTCGCTGGAAGTCCCCAAACCCGCCAGCCACATTGAGGCTAGCCTTGCCGGCCCTATACTGGAACGTGTATTCGGTAATTATGAAGCCCTCGCCTATATGGAGGCACAGCGCGCGGGCGAGCTACCGGCCAACATTCAGGTCAGCGAGCTGTATTTCAAAGCGGGTTCCATGAAGGACATACCCGCCGCACAGCAAAACTACATCTCCAGCAATTACACACATATTGCGCGCGACATGATGGCAGCAGGCGTGAATGTGTTGCTACAGCTGGTTGCTGCTCGCGACACGCCAGAGGGGCTGTCGCTAAGCCTGTCCTGCAATCCGGATGTAGCTCTGGATATAATCCGCAGCAAACGTGCAGAGCAAGCAGAAAACTTCCTCTGTTTCGCGCAGATTCACCGCGACCTCCCGTTCATGCATCACGACGCCGAGGTGCCCGCCACGGTGTTCGACGGCGTTGTCGAAAACCCGGATTACCACCGCACACTGTTTGCAGTACCCAATGCCGCCATACCCACCGCCGACTATGCCACGGCTTTGCATGCAAGCACCTTGGTCGTCGATGGTGGCACACTGCAAATTGGTATTGGTGCACTGGGCGATGCGGTCGCCCACGCACTGATTCTGCGTCATCAGCAACCTGCGGCCTGGAGCGACGCAGTCAGCCGGCTGACCCGCATCGACAGCGGCTGTGCCACACAGGCTGGCACCTTTGAGCAAGGTTTGTACGTATCCACCGAAATGTTTGTGAACGGTATGCTGCGCCTGATGGAAACGGGCGTGGTCAAGCGCCGCGTTTTCGACCAGCTCGCATTGCAACAAGGGCTGAACCAGAGTTTGATTTCACCCGCCATTGATGCCGCGCTGTTCGACTATGCACGCAGCTGCGGCCTAATGCCGTCAAAACTGACCGGCGAAAGCCTGAAGACACTGCAATACTGGGGGATTCTGCCGGCGGCCTTGGCACTTGCAAAGGAGACACTTGAAAAAGACACGCCTGAACAGCAGGCACTGGCAACCGAGGCTCAAAGCAACCCATCGCTGCTGCTAAACGGCGCGACTCTGGCTAACGACATGGACAACACCGCAACCCGCGCGGCACTGTTAGCGGCCACTGCAGGGCAGGAATTACGTCACGGCCGGGTGCTGCACGGCGGCTTCTTTCTAGGCCCCCGCGACTTCTACCAAAAGCTGCGGGATCTGGATGAAACCCAGCACGAAGGTATCTGCATGACCAGCGTGCTACGCACCAACCAGCTGTTGCTCGACTACCCGCTGTACAGCGCACAGCGCAGCCACGCGCGATTTATCAACACCGGCATGATGGTCAGCCTCAGCGGTGCCGTCACTTCGGATGCCCTGGAAGATGGTACCGTGATCAGCGGCGTTGGCGGGCAATACAATTTTGTTGCGATGGCCCACGACCTGCCCGGCGCCCGCTCAATACTGTGTATTCGCAGTACGCGCGGCAAGGGCAAGCAGCTGCGCTCAAATATCGTTACGCACTATGGCCACACCACCATACCGCGCCATCTGCGCGACATCATCGTCACTGAATATGGCGTAGCGGACCTGCGGGGGCAGAGTGATGCTGAAGTTATCCGGCGCCTGCTCAACATCAGCGACAGCCGTTTCCAGCAAGAGCTGGCAGATTGGGCGATCAAGCAGGGCAAGCTGCCGGGCGACTATGTGATACCGGAAGCGGCGCGCAAAAATACGCCCTACCGTATTGCCAAATCACTGAGTTCGCACATAGCGGACGGCCTGTTGCCCGCTTATCCGTTTGGTACCGACCTGACGGACAAGGAGCTGACCCTCAGCGCAAGCCTGCGCCGGATCAAAGCCCTGAGTGATGAACCCGCAACGTTTTTACGCGAAATTCTGCGAGCCCTGCTGCATAGCGGCGACAAGGAGGCGGCACGGCCATGGCTTGAACGCATTCACCTGCTCCACCCGGAAAGCAGCCGCGATTTTATCGTGCAGCAGTTGCTGCTGCTGGAGCTGGAGGAACACGGGCTGTTAAAAGTACGGTAGTATCCGAGCAAAATCATTGGATAAAACGCTACCAGGGCAATCAATGTGTTTGAAGTGATCAGTATTTCCTTCGCCTTCTTTTTTGGCTTGGCAGTGCGTCAGGTGGGGCTCCCGCCGCTGGTGGGCTTTCTGGCGGCGGGCTTTGCCATCAACATGCTGGGCCCCCAGCTGGGTATGCCTTCCGAGAGCGGCAAAATTCTCGGCCACATCGCCCACCTTGGTGTGCTAATCCTGCTGTTCACCGTAGGCTTGAAGGTCAAGCTGCGCCAGATCACCCAGCCTCAGGTGTTGGGCGGCGCGCTGTTGCATTTCACGATCAGTGTGGCGGTGTTCACACCCGGCCTGAACTATCTGTTAGCTATCGACATGCAAACCGCGCTGCTGCTGGGCATTGCATTATCCTTCTCCTCTACCGTACTGGCGGCCAAGCTGCTGGAATCACGGCGTGAACTGGCGGTGTTCCACGGCCGCACGGCTATTGGCATTCTCATTGTGCAGGACATCATTGCACTGGTGGTGCTGGCCGTATTCAGTGGGCAAAGCCCGAATATCTGGGCCTTGGGGCTGTTCCTGCTGCCACTGCTACGCCCATTCATCTACTGGCTGCTGGACTTCGCCGGCCACGATGAATTGCTGGTACTGATGGGGATGCTGCTGGCGCTGGTCATCGGCGGCATGGGGTTTACCGCCATGGGGCTGAGTTCAGAGATCGGTGCTTTGGTCATGGGAGTGCTGCTATCCAATCATCGTCGCGCTCAAGAGCTGTCTGAATCACTCTGGGGCCTGCGGGAAGTGTTTTTGGTGGGCTTCTTTTTGCAAATCGGCATGTCCGGCTTGCCGGACCTGCGCGCGCTATTGTTTGCCCTCGGCGTCGGCCTGATGCTTCCGCTGAAAGGGATTCTGTTTTTTCTGCTGCTTACTGCATTCCGCCTGCGCGCTCGTACCTCCTTCCTCGCGGCGGTCAGCCTCACTGCCTATAGCGAATTTGGCTTGATCGTAGCCGGGATACTACTGCCCGAATGGATAGTGCCATTAGCCATTGCGGTATCGGTTTCCTTTGTTGTTGCAGCGCCCTTGAATCGTATGGCGCACACCTTGTTCGCGCGGCTGGAACCACGCTTGCAACGTTTCGAGCGGGTCACCATTCACCCGGATGAACAGCCCACCAGCCTGGGGCCTGCCGACGTGCTGATCTTCGGTATGGGGCGCACCGGCACGGCAGCCTATGATCACCTCAAAGAGCAGGGCTTTCAGCCTGCCGGGCTTGATGGGGACACTTACAAGGCGGCTGCACATGCCGCCGCTGGCCGCAATGTGGTCTTCGCTGATGCTGAGGACAGCAACTTCTGGCGCGGTGTGGATATCACACACCTTAAAGCGGCCATACTGGCGATGGATGACATCGGCTCCAAGGTGGTGGCGGCACGCAGCCTGCGCAGTAAAGGATTTAGCGGGCCAATCATCTCCCATGCCATGCACGAGGATCATCTAAAGCGGATAACCGAAGCCGGCGCAACACACACCTACCTCACCATGTTTCAGGCCGGGGTAGGCCTCGCAGACCGTACCGCCAGCGTACTCGAGGAGGCCAACGAGGCCGCAGCACCCGCCAGCGGCTCAATTCCCGTGGAATAAGGGGCCTGCATAGCGAACCTCGATGGCAGGCCGCTGGGCGGGGTCAATATTCACCTTGCTCAGATCTCCGCGGATATGCGGCAAAGCGAAGGCGCGAGTTACCGCGATGTACTGGAAAACCTGTGGGAACATTCCGCGGCAAAGCTACTGCGCGATGCACGCTTTACTCTAGCTGATGTCATGGAGATTCTCGGTTATCGGGGGCAGGCCAATTTTGGCCGCGCTTTTCGTCGCTGGTTTGGCCTTTCACCCTCAGCCTGGCGGCGGCAATAACCGGCAGCCCAACCTGTCGCTCAGGCAGGCAGATCCGCAATATCACCTTCAGGCCACCCGACAGATTCGCTTGCATTCGCCGCACAGCCCAACTACTGTACATTCATACAGTATTAAAAATCTTCGGAGGCACACCATTATGAACGAAGCACTCGAACAGGTTATTCTGCGCCGCGACACCTGGCGTGGCCGCAGCCCCCACTTCGGTGGCCTGGGGCTGTCCGCCAACAGCGACTCTCATCGCGGCGGCCTGAAAAGCGGCTATGGGGCGCTCGATGCGGCACTGCAGCAGGGCGGCTGGCCTGAAGCCACCGCAGTCGAAGTGCTCAGCGACAGCTCCGGAATGGGCGCTATGGGCCTGTTCCTGCCCGCCATGGAACAGCTTAGCACACAGGGCCGCTGGCAGGCCTTTATTGCGCCCCCCTGGACACCCTATGCCCCCCTGCTAGCCGCGCGTGGCATTGATACGCAACAAGTATTACTGGTTCACCCTCGCAGCCGTGAAGACTTGCTCTGGAGTATTGAACAAGCGTTGCGCAGCAGCACATGCAGCGCCGTTTTCAGCTGGCTGGGAGACGCCCAATATCGCTATAGCGAGATACGCAAGCTGCAACTGGCCGCTGCCAGCAGCGACTCACTGTGCGTACTGTTTCGGTCACAGCGAGCCGCAATAGAAAGCTCGCCGGTAGGGCTGCGCCTGCAAATGCGCGAGTATCGCAAAGTTCACATCCTCAAGCAGCGAGGCGGTCAGCAACAGCTGGATGTTCATTTATCGCCGAACGACGAGCTGTCGCACCAACCACAGCTATGGGAATTGCCTGTCTGGCCCTCCACCATGGCCGGCAACAGCGCACTGGAGGCAGGTTAA
>JANQUV010000056.1:3016-21218 GCA_030730585.1 Haliea sp. | reverse complement strand
ATAATGGTGTTGTTAACGCTTAGCTTTGTTACGGAGAACAGACATGCAGGAATTCCCCCATCATTATCAAGTTGCCACAAAAGCCACGGCTGAAGGGCCAGTCACACTGTCCGGTGAAGACCTCCCACCGCTGGAAACAGCACCACCGAAGGAATTTGGCGGCCCCGGTGGCAGCTGGTCACCAGAGGCGTTGCTGGTCGGGGCTGTGACTGATTGTTTTATTCTGACTTTCCGCGCCATCGCCAGAGCATCAAAGCTGGAATGGGTCGACTTGCAATGCAGCACCGAAGGCACGCTAGACCGCGTCGATCGCGTCACACGTTTTACCGAATTTAACATCACAGCGCAGCTCACCGTGCCTGCAGGCACCAATACTGAGAAGGCCAAACAGCTGCTGGAAAAAGCGGAGGCCAACTGCCTGGTCAGCAGCTCTCTGAATAGCAGCATACATTTACATGCCAGCGTCGAAACTGCTTCTTGAGTAGCGTGCCGCGTATCTATTGCCATACAGCGCACAGCCGGTAGCTTGCTGTGGACCAATGGTTAACTGACTACGGCGTCACACTCGGCGTAGGCGCACTCATCGCCTTCATGATCTTTATTGTCTGGGACTTGGCGAAAAGCAGTAATGCCGGCAAGTTCGGTACAATCATGCTGTATGTGGGCTTGGCGATGGGTATTTTTGGGTTTTTGATCAAGGTCATAATCACTTTGGTATTGGAAAACGCCGGCGTTTAAACGACGCCGGCGTAGCCAGCTACCCCATCATTAGCTTCTAGCCTTTTACAGCCAGCGAATTGGCAACCAACCGGTCGATGTTCTGCTCTAGCAGAGACAACGATACCGGGCCGTGCTTAAGCACTTCATCATGAAAGGCGCGAATGTCAAACTGCTCGCCCAGCGCCGCACGAGCTTCTTCACGTAGCTCCAGAATTTTCAGCTTGCCAATCATGTAGGCAGTGGCCTGCCCCGGCATGGCGATATAACGCTCAATCGCCTTGGTTGAGTCGTAACGTGAGTTCGGCGTATTTTCCACAAGGTACTCAATCGCCTCTTCTCGGGTCCAACGCTTGCTGTGCAAGCCGGTATCGACTACCAAACGGCAGGCACGCCAAAGCTCCATCGCCAAGTGGCCAAATTCGGCATAAGCGTCGGAGTACATATTCATGTCACTGGCCAGCTCCTCTGTGTACAGCGCCCAGCCCTCGGTAAACGCCGTGAAACTGGCATAGCGCTGAAACTCGGGCAGGCCATCCAACTCCACTGACAAAGCGCGCTGCATATGGTGGCCAGGCACACCCTCGTGATACGCCAAGGCCTCCAGTTGATAGGTTGGCATGCTGTTCATATCGTATAGGTTCGCGTAATAAATGCCGGGGCGCGAGCCATCGGATGGGGGCGCATTATAAAAAGCCTTACCCGCCGAGCGCTCACGAAATGCCTCTACCCGTTTAACGATGAGGTCCGCTTGGGGCAATAAGCCGAACTGCTCGGGCAAGCGCTTATACATAGCGTCAATCGCCGCCTCCGCGCGGGCCAAATACTCAGCACGCCCTTCATCTGCATTGGGATAATAGAACTGTGAATCGTTACGCATGAACTCAAAGAACTCGTCCAGAGTGCCGTCGAAACCCACCTCCTGCATCACCTCATGCATGGCAGCGTGAATGCGAGCCACTTCCTCCAGCCCAATGTTGTGCACCTGCTCTGCGCTGAGATCCGTTGTGGTAAACCAGCGCAGACGCTCTGCATAAAAAGCCTCACCGTTGTCGAACTTCCACACACCATCGCCGCCATTGGCCAGCGCAGATTGTGCTTCAACGGCAGCAATCAGCCGCTCATAAGCCGGCTCAACCACCTGTAATAACGCCTCGCGAGCGTCTGCCAACAGGCGCGCGCGCACCTCAGGTGCAACATCCAGCGCCGCCATCTTGGCGTTAAAATCGGCCCATAGGGTTGAGTCCTCTCCCTTCTCAGTAAACGGCACCCCGCGAATCACATTGCGTGCCGCCTCAACAATCGGCGGATACTGCCAATCGGCGAGTAGTAGATTTTTTTCGCTGCGCGTCTCTATCTGTGTAATCACCTCATCAAACCAACCGCCGATGTTGCGTAGGCGGCCGATATAAGCTTCGGCGTCGGCCAAGTCAGCCACCCGGTGAATATTGACCAGATTACTGGCAGCCTGGGTATGCGGGCCGCGGAATTGATCGATCACAAACTGGTGGTGCCGGAAGGCGTCTTCAGCCAGTAGCCGATCCAATTCCAGTTTGTAAAGATCGTAGGACAACTGTGCCCCAAGGGGCAGTGCAGCACGATCAAAGCCCGCCAATTGCTGCAGACGGGCCTCATTAATCGCTCGTGTTTCATCAAGGAACGTATCTGATATGGGGTTCCACTGGTCGTGATTGGTTTTAATCCCACGGAAACTGGCGGTATAAGGCAGCCGGGCCATATCCACAGCGTAGTTTTCATCCAGATAAGTGCGAAACGCCGCAACCTCGGCCGCGTCTGCTGCCGTTTCCCGGGGGACATTCTGCGCCGCACCCACAACTGCAGCCGCCTCTGGCATTGCCACCTCGGACGGAGCTTCGTCACGGGAACAGGCAGCCAATACGGCAGAAAGCGCCATGGGCAACACTGCAAGTTTGTATTTGTGCAATATCATTTCAACCTCGTTAACTGTGAACGGGATTGTTCTGGCCGCTTACTGAAGCGCAGAAATCGCACACGATAATGACGTAATTAACTGTAAAGACCAAATGGGGAATAGGCTGGACAGTCGCCAGCGCACTGCGCAATACTGTATATATGTACAGCATTATATTGCAGCACCGGCTTCCACAGCGCTTACTCTTGAAGCGCTTGCCTCTATGGCCGCAGGCACGCAGGGGGGCAGGGTGAGCCTCTGGCTGTGCCTACGTTTCCCACAGCTCCCGCTGCAATGCCAAACACTTGATGAAACGCAGCCTATCGTGGTGCTGGAGCAGCAACGGGTGTTACGCGCCAACGACTGCGCCAGCGCCATGGGCGTGCACATCGGCATGGCTGCTGCGGGCGTTCGCGCGCTAGCGGCAGAACTTCCGTTACAGCTACGAGCTCGCGACACAGCAGCTGAGCAACACTGCCTGCAGCAGCTGTGCTGCTGGGCCTACGGTATCAGTCCGCGCCTGTATATCTGGCAGGAGGACTGCCTGCAACTGGAAATTGGCAGCTGCCTTACCCTGCATCGCGGCCTTAACACTCTGCTCAGAACAGTTCGGCACGGTATAGAGATGCGAGGCTACCGCGTTGATACGGGGCTGGCGCCAACCCCCAAAGCGGCTTGGTTGCTCTCATTTCACGCAGAAGGCAGTGATACTGACAACCCCGAGGCCTGGCAGGAGCACATCGCCGGGCTACCCCTTGCGCTGCTACAGGAGTTTCCCAAAGCAGTGACAGCTTTGGAGCGGGCCGGGCTGCGATACTTCTCTGACATTCTGACACTCCCGGAGGCCGCACTGGCCAAGCGTTGTGGCCAAGGCCTGGTGCATTACCTGCGTCAGATGTTGGGCCGTGCAACTGACCTGGAACCCGATTATCAGCCGCCACAGCAGTTCAGTGACCAGTACTGGTTTGGCTATGAAGCCAAAACCACAGCGGAGCTGTTACCTGCGGTGGAACAGCTGCTGCAGTCGCTGTGCGGCTTCCTGCGCCAAACACAGCTACAGAGCGGGCAGATTGATTGGCAACTGCTGAGCGCTGACCGCCAGAAACAGCACCTGCAAGTGCGCAGCAGCAGCCGACACAGTGACTGGGCCACGTGGTACCAGCTTACTCGTCTGCAGCTGGACCGCCTCACTCTGCGCAGCGGTGTTGAAGGGCTGGTGCTGGAATGCAAGGAATTGCTCGCCGGGCACAGTGCGGCCATTGACTTGTTCAGCCCACGTAACCAGCGCGAACCGCTGCATGCACTGCTGGATCGATTACGCAGCCGGCTGGGCTTGCAGGCTATACACACCATTAGCTGCCGCGACGAGCATTTACCAGAACTCGCGGTCTATCTGAGCACAGAGCCCAGCGCCCAACCCACAGCGGTGCCACCCGGTGCCCAGCGTCCATTCTGGCTGCTACCAGAACCACAGCCGTTAGCGCGGAAAGAAAATGGCGCATTGTACTGGTATGGCCAGTTGCAACTGGTGAGAGGCCCCGAGCGGATTGAAGACCGTTGGTGGCAGGAGCCCGTCAGCCGCGACTACTACATAGCCCGAGGCCACGGCGGCCAGTATTACTGGCTTTTTCACGACCGGCGCCAGCGCTGCTGGTATCTGCATGGCCTGTTTGCCTGAAGTGGTGGCCTATACGGCAAAAGACTACCGGGCTGTGGCCGTAACCATGCCAGCACAGGGCTCACTGCAGCCAAGCCAGCGCTACACCATGAATGTGAATTTATTATGACAGCGGCATGACAGCGATAGATTAATAGCCATTATCCGCTCTATGCTGGCAACAAGATCAGGCAAAGTGCTTTAGGACACGCTGCCCTTATAACAACGGCGTTAGGAAACGCCAGGAGAAAATCATGAAACTCATCACCAAGACACTGATCCTCGCTACCCTGCCCCTGTTTTCTGCCCTCACCTTGGCGGAAGTCACTCAGGACTGCATTCTGGAAGGAACCGTAGACAAGAAAAAGGCCGAGCAAATGGGCCAAGATGTGTACGTGGCATTCCACTCGACCAAGCGCGCTGAAGCGGGCAGTGAATGCCAACTGGAGCGGCGCAGCCGCATCCAGTTCAAAGAACCCAAAAATGCCATGATCGAAAATGCCCCGGATGGCTCCCAGGTGAAATATCGCTACACCGAGCGGGACGACAACCAGGTCGGTGAATGGCAGCTCATGGGCATCTCAATGCCCTGAGCAACACTGCCACGCAACGGGTTATTGGTGAGCGATAACCTTGTCCGTAAACAGGTAATCTTTAAGCTCTTTATCCATCACCGGATCACGCCGCCGGATCCACTCCAGCACCATGGCTGCGTGCTCCTTTTCCTCATCGCGATTATGGCGCAAAATTGCCTTCAGCTCAGGATCCTTACACGCATCCATACGCTGGTTATACCAATCCACCGCTTCAAGCTCTTCCATTAGCGATACAATAGCGCGATGCATATCGCGAGTTTCGTCACTCAGTTCATTGATAGGCTCGTGATAACCTTCGTTAGACATAGTCACTTCCCTGCGTTGTTGCGAATAACAGAATTCACACGCCAACTGGCAATGCACTACCAGTGTAGCGCGAGTTTCCACCGGTGCCAAAACACCGCCTGCGTAAGCGGCTCACCTCGCACCAAGAACTAAACCGAGCCCGGCAAAGCCTGCCACCAACAACAGAATAGGTGGACGCCAGCGCACCAGCAGCGCCCAACCCAACAGCACCCAAAATATGTCCCACGCACTGTGCAGGGCGCTGCTGGCAATCGGATTCACCCACGCCGCGGCCAGCAGGCCGACCACCGCCGCGTTAACACCCGCCACCAAACCCAACACACGAGGCTTGGCCGCGAGCGCCTCCCACCCAGGCTGTAGCGCCAACACCAGCAGAAACCCGGGCAAAAATATGGCAAGCGTTGCGACCAGCGCGCCCCAAAAGGGCCGGGCCGGTGCCAATTCAGCGCCCAAGAAGGCGGCCAGAGAAAACAACGGCCCGGGCACCGCCTGAGCCGCTGCATAACCCAGCAAAAACCGGTCTTCACTCAGCGCATCACCCACCTGCTGCTGCAGCAGAGGCAAAACCACATGCCCGCCACCAAACACCAAGCTGCCGCTGCTGAAGAACTGGCTGAACAGGCGCCCCTCTGCACCCAGGCCCGCCAACCAAGGCAACGAGGCAAACAACATCAGAAACGCCACAAGAGGCAACCAGCGCAGGCCCGAAGCCAGCGGCAGCGAGCGCTGCGAGTCCATCGCAGTCGCAGTCGCAGTCGCGGGCAAAAATGCCACACCGAACAGCGCAGCGCCAAGCAATGCCAGATACTGTGCCCAGACCGATGCACTCACCAGCAAGAGCGCAGCCGTAATTACTGCCAGAGCCACGCAGGCCCTATGGCGACAGAAGGACAGCGCCATACTGCGCACCGCTTCCGCCACCACAACTGCCGCCAACAGTTTGAGGCCGCGCACCAGGCCCTCGAGCCAGCCGGCCTCTGCCACCTGTGCAGCGAACACAGCGAGGCCCAACATGAGCAGGAAGGAAGGTAGCGTAAAGCCCACAAACGCGGCCAGTGCACCGGGTAAACCCGCGCGCCGGTAACCGAGTGCAAAACCCACCTGGCTGGAACCCGGTCCTGGCAGAAACTGGCTCAAAGCCACCAGCTTGGCGTAGTCTGCCGCATCCAGCCAGCGCAAGCGCTGCACAAACGCCTGCTGAAAGTAACCGATGTGTGCGGCGGGGCCGCCAAAGCTTACGCAGCCCAACAATAAGAAGCGCCAGAACACCTCAAACGTTATCGCCACGGGCAACTCACCTCTGATCCCTCGAATTCGCCGCGCGATGCCAACAGCGCAGCCACAATCGCCCCGCTAAACGCGGCGTTGTATCAACCACCACAATCAGCCCTGTAAGGTGGGGAAGTCGATATAGCCTGCATCACCACCACCGTACACCGCTGCATCATCGCCGGGTGGGTTTAGCGGCGCCCCGCTGGCAAAACGCTCGGCCAAATCCGGGGTAAACATATAGGGCCGCGCAATCGATATAGCCGCAGCGCCTCCCGCCGCCAATACGGACTCAGTACGCTCACGGTCATAGCCGCCGTTCAACACCAGTGCGCCATGGTAAACAGACCTGACGTCCTCGGTACCAAAGCCCTCCTGCACCTGTGCCGCACTGCCGCTGATGGGTGATTCATTAATGCGCTCAACAATCTCCAGAAACGCCAAACCCCGTTGGTCAAGCTGAGCAATTGCGTGCTGAAACAGCGGCGCAGGCTGGCTGTCGTGGCAGTCCCAGGTGGTGGAGAATGGCGACAACCGCACCGCCGTGCGCTCTGCGCCAACCGCGTCAATCACCGCATCCGTCACCTCCAGCAACAGCCGGCAGCGGTTCTCGATGCGGCCACCATAAGCATCGCTGCGCTGGTTGACCCCATCCCGCAAAAACTGGTCTATCAGGTAGCCGTTGGCGCCGTGGATCTCAACACCGTCAAAGCCGGCAGCCAGCGCGTTGTGCGCTGCTTGGCGAAAATCCGCGACCACGCCTTTGATCTCCTCCAGTGTTAGCGCGCGCGGCTGCGAAGTCTGTACAAAACCTTCTTTAGTAAAGGTGCGAATGCTGCCCTGCACAGCCGATGGCGCTACCGGTGCTGCACCATCTTGCTGGAACACAGTGTGAGACACTCGCCCACAGTGCCATATCTGGCAAACAATGCGCCCACCTGCAGCATGTACAGCATCTGTCACCGCACGCCAGCCGGCGATCTGCTCGGGCGTATGAATACCCGGCGTGGAGACGGTACCGGTGCCCTGCTGCGAAATCTGCGTGGCCTCGGTAATGATAAGCCCCGCACCGGCACGCTGGCGGTAATAATCCGCCATGGAAGCCGTGGGTACACGAGACGGCGTACGTGCACGGGTCATAGGCGCCATCACGATAGGATTTTTGAGTTCTATCGCTCCCAGACGAACGGGGCGGAGTAAAGGTGATGCCATGATAGGTTCCTGTTAGATAAGCCAAAAGATGATGATGGTAGCCGCCAGCGGCGCAGATAGCCGCGCTGCGCTGACCATCCAACGCCAGTGGTTCAATAGATTGGCAGGCTGGGAGGCCGAAACAGACAGCTGCCCCGCTGCCCTGTTCATCTTGCCGTTATCACTAGGGTTTGACTTTGCGTCCATGCGCATTCGCGCAGGTTTCAGCTCTCTGTTTGACCCCCTGACCGCAGGGGCCCTGGAGCAGCACTCGCGTCGGCTACAACAGCCGGATCGGCACGGCTCGCCTCCCATGCCCGAAAGCGCTTCAGGTCGACATCGAGCGTACGCAGCGTCCAGCCCAGAATCGCTGCGTCGTCCAGTAAGCCAAAACCCAACAGGATGTCCGGCACCACATCAACCGGCATGACAAAGTACACCACCGCCGCGACCAGAATCAGCATAGACTGCCAGGGAATTTCTCGATATGCGCCGCTCGCATAGGCCTTCACCAGGCGCAGCGCGTCTTGAACCGACTGCCAGATTCCTGCGAGCGCACCGCTACGGGCGGCCGCCTTGCGACCGGCGGACGCTGCCAGCTCGGTCAAACCTCCCGGCTGGTCGATCACAGCCCGCGCGCGCCTGCTAGCACGGGCATAAGCGCGGCTACTTTTCAGCCGGGTTGTTGCGCTTTGGTCGCTCATTGCTCACGCATCCCTCACCTATCCCACGCTCTCGCGCTACGTATCACAAGGGCGTTAACGCGTAGCCCTGCTGGGGGAAGTGCACATGCAGCGTACCCAGCTCGGCATCCTCCCGCGCCAAAATCCAGCTATGCGCCGCCACACCCACCAAGATGCCGTCGGTTGGCTCTTGGCCATAGTCTTGGGGCGCTATCCGCACCGCTTCACCCACGCAGGCAGCCTGTCGCTGCTGTGGCGGAATCGCGCGAGGGTGTGCAGCCGCCGCTACCGCCAGCGCTTCATGTATCGATACAGGCTCACTGGCACCGTCACCAAGGGCCTTCATAGCCGCCATCCAGCTAAGCGTGCGGGGGAAATCAGCCAACAGCGGCGACTCACCCAACTCATGCATAAACCATAATCCGTGATAGGTGGAGAAATCCGCGTGGTTGGGCTGAGAGCCGAATAAAAACACCTGCTGCAACTGCGCCTCTACCGCGGCTAAATGCTCCAACACCAGCGCCTGCGCCTGGCTGCGTCCGGGCATCTTGACCGCTGCCTTACGCCCCATTGCAATGCGATCGACAATGAAACGCCCAATGTCCAACCAGGACATTTGCTGGCGTACTTTGCGCTGTAATGCTCGCGTGCCGCCGGTGAGTACGCAGGGGAAAAACAGCTCGCCGTCTGCTCGCCGGGCCCAGTCCTGAGCGTTTTCGGGCAGATTCTCCAGCACCAACTCGGGGTTTCCGGCCAGCCGGCCAATCTCCGCGGCAATCGTGCGCGAGTCACAAAAGATGTCTGCACCACATTGCGCCACCGGAATCTTGCGGTATCCGCCAGCCAACCTCGAAAGCTCAGGCCGAGGCGGCATTTCACGGGTTAGCGCAGACTGCCAAGCCAGCCCTGTGTAGCCCAACATGCTGCGTATCTTCTGGCCAAAGGGCGACAGAGCGTAGTGATGCAAAATAATCTGCGACATAAGATGTCCTTTCAGTAGGGTACGCGGTCCGACTTGACAAAATAGGCATCTAACACGCTACACGCTTCTTCACCAAGCAGCTGCGTTTGGCCCACCTGCCGCTGGCCAGCTGGCAACGTCAACTCCTCGTAAAAACGGCGGTCATCAAAACCGACACGCTCCGCATCCGCAATCGAAAACCCGAAGTACACATGCCGCAAGCGCGCCCAGTAAATCGCCCCAAGACACATGGGGCAGGGTTCCCCGCTGGTATAAATGTCACAGCCCTCCAGGTTGACGAGGCCAGCCTGCGCGCAGGCATCACGGATCGCCATAATCTCACCGTGAGCGGTGGGGTCGTTAGAGGCCAGCACACGGTTCCAGCCTTCTCCTACAATATTGCCGTCACGCACGATAACCGCGCCAAAGGGGCCGCCCTCGCCGGTATCGGCTGCATGGCGGCCCAACTCCAAGGCGCGGCGCATAAAATGCTCGGTGCTTTCTGACGCATTCATGCTTTCTTCACAAATTCGGATTTAAGTTTCATGGCACCAATACCCTCAATTTTGCAGTCGATATCGTGGTCGCCCGCCACCAGACGGATGCTCTTAACCCGCGTGCCTACCTTAACCACCAGGGACGAGCCCTTCACTTTCAGATCCTTGATCACGGTGACCGTATCGCCGTCAGCCAGCGGGTTACCGTTCGCGTCGGTAATGACCGGGGCGTCATCCGCTGCACCGCCTGCCAGAGCAGCGCTCCATTCGTGCCCGCACTCGGGGCACACCAAAAACACCCCTTGCTCATAGGCGTAGGGGGACTGGCATTCAGGGCAAGCAGGTAAATCACTCATGGGCACATCATCCAAAGTCAACAGGAAGCCAACGCAGAACAACCTGCGAGCGGCCATCGAAAGCCTTAGAATAACAATCCTGAAGGCAATGGCCCACACACAATGACAACCCAATACTTTAATGCACCCAGTGGCCGAAGGCTGGCTTTCGCTGCCACGGCGCCCGCACGGCAGCCGCTTACCTTTGTTTGGCTATCGGGGTTTCGCTCGGACATGAGTGGCATCAAAGCCTGTGCAGTACAGGCATGGGCGCGTACGCAAGGTTGTGGGTTTCTGTCCTTCGACTACGCGGGGCACGGTTTATCGTCTGAGGCCTTCGAGCACTGCACCCTGTCGACGTGGCGGCAAGACACTCTTGAGGCGATCGATGCGCTCACTGACGGCCCATTGGTGCTGGTGGGGTCCAGCATGGGGGGCTGGTTGGCTCTGCTGGCAGCACTGGTGAGGCCCGAACGCTGCGCAGGGTTGGTGTTAATTGCGCCAGCGCCAGACTTTACCGAGCGCCTGTTTGAGCACTCTTTGAACCCGCAACAGCGTGCCACGCTGCACACACAGGGTCATTGTGAGATGCCTTCTGAATACGGCGATAGCTATATGCTGACACGCGCTTTGATCGATGATGCAAAGCAGTGGAAAATCTTGGGGACAGCCATCGCTTTCGAGGGCCCGGTGCGCATCCTGCAAGGGATGGCGGACGAGGATGTCCCTTGGCTACACGCTCAGCAACTGGTTGGCTGCCTGACCGAGACGAATGTAGTGCTTACACTAGTCCGCGATGGAGATCACCGCCTTTCGAGAACACAAGACATTCAACGTCTGCTGGATACTTGCCACGAAGTGGCTGCGGAGGTGTCACAACAGATTCCAGAATGAGGCGGCGCGTTAGAGTAGAGGTCTGTCTACGCCACCACACGACAGCCGTGCTCATCCGGGAGCACTCATGGGGAAAAAGAAGACCGATTCATGAATCATCCCTGTCAGCTATGACCCAACCCGATAGACGCCAACATTGTCAGCGCAAATCCAATCACTGCACCTAATGGCGGAGCCCAATGCTTCTTTAGACGCGCTTGCGGCGCGATATCCTGGAACATCAGATAAAGAATACCTCCGGCGGAAGTTAGCATAATAGCGCCGAGTATCGCCGGTGATTCTGAGAGTAACCAATACGCTGTGAGGCCTGCCAGTGGACCCAACAGGCTTAACAGCGACATCATGCCAAGCACCCTGCCGGATGAAGCACTCCCCGCGGCCAGCATCTCGCGGTAGGCATTGAAACCCTCCGGTACATTCTGCAAGCCAATCACGATAGCCAAGAGCAGCGCCAGGGAAGGGTCGGTGGCAATGAGTCCACCAAGCGCAAGTGACTCCGGGATATAATCCAACAGCATCCCCAAGAGCTGTGGCGATTCCTTCCGCCGTGCCGCCAAAGCACGCTCGAACAGGAACACCACCAAGCCTCCACCGACGAACAACAACACCGCAGCAACGGAATTACCAAAACGGGCCAAGCCCTCAGGCAGCAAAACCTGAAACACGGCGCCCAATAACAAACCACCACCCAAAGCGATGAGAAAGTGCCGCACCTCCCGCTCCAGCCATTGCCGCTGGATATGCTCGAAGCTGGCGATCCAGCCGCCCAGCGGCATACATAATCCTGCAGCCAAGGTGAGCACAACAATATAAGCAATGCCGTCAATGGTCATCGTTAGCTCGCTGTTCGCGCCAGAACTCCATGCACCAGCAGCGCCGGAAACACTTCTAAAAGCCAAGTGAACTGATCCTTGGGGTTTATTCCTGACCAAACCAGAAAGACGACGAACATGGCTACCCACAGATACTTGATCACCTCACCCCCAGCGATAGGTGCACGCGCATCTGTTATGACTTTTTGTTGGCATAAACCTCCAATGAACGGCTAACAATACCAGCCGTCATATCGTTGAACCCTCTGTTTAACTGCGCGCCCAAAAAAAGCCCCACCACCGGCGAAAACCAGCCCTTCAACCTGAAAACCGACTCATATTTTGTCGAGCCTGAATCGGTCGACGTTAACTTATGCTGGCGTATGCTGGAGAGCGCTCCCAGCGGCGCATTGATGCCGTACTCCAGAAGCTCACCTTCGATGTTTTGGAAAATCGTCTCTGTCTGCGGTCTCACTTTGGAGGGCATTACCCTAACCTGCATGTGAATGGGAGCGCCCACTTCAAATGTAGATTCGCAGGCAACCACAAAGGGATTCCACAAGGAATAGTATTGCGTGTTGGTAATCACATCCCAGACTACATCCTTGGGTGCATTGATCTCTTCTGACAACTGTATTTGAAACATATGGCTCCGTATAAAATCCAGGCTAAATAAAGTTGAGTGGCTGACGCTCGAAACGTACCGAACGCAAGGCTATCGAGATACTGTGACTTAAAACGATTCATCCTCGCTGTAAACAGCAACAGACACGTCACCGTCCGTATCCATGGAAACGCTAAAGGTAATGGGCCGACAACACACTTGGCAGTCCTCAATATATTGCTGACCCGCTTCCTCGTGATCAATAAGAACTTCAATAGGCTCGCCGCAATAAGGGCAGTCAACGCTTTGTTGATCGAGTGAATTCATGAGTCCAACCTCGCTTTCCAGGTAACGGCGACAAACGTATCACATTGCTTCATCTCGCCGCCTTCAAAGCCACGACGAAACCATTCAACCCGCTGCGCTGCCCCCGCGTCACACCCCATGAGCCTGTCGCAGAGAACATAGACCGCACGATCTGTGATAGACAAGGAAGAAACGAAACTCATCTCGCGCCACCTCCTTCCGGTGAATTGGCTTTGGCTATTTCCAGCAAAAAGTCACGGGCCAATTCCTGCGCAGCCTTCTGATGATTATCCCCGCAGTCACTCCATTGCCTACAATACCAGCATATCCTCTCCGCGATTGTCCCGGCTGATGATTCACCCAACTTTTCCCTGAGCTGCAGAACCTGCCTGCCAAGCTGAACGAGTGCATCCGTTTCAGCGTTAATCACACACGGCAACTGCGGAGACAGGTTGAAATCCGTTGTGCAGAACACCCATTTGTTGCGCCCATTGGCCGCATTTTCCAGGTGCGGGACAAGACGTTCGCGCAGCTCCTCTTCCCTGAAGTCCAACTGTGCATAGAGCTTTGATTTTGACACCACTTTTCCAGTTACTCCTCCAGCCGCGCGAGCCTCCGCCGGAGCACCTCATTTTCGCGTCGCAGCCCATCAACCTCCTCGAGCAACTGAAGCGCCAAGGCCACTCCAGCCCAATCAATCTGCAAATCACGGCGCAACCTTGCTGCGCGGGCTATCTCTGTCACTACAGCCTCATCAAACTGCCACTCTACCGCACGCTGGTCGCATGGCTGTACGATGCCATGGCTGACCATCTCAGCCAACTCCTGGCTCGAAATCGCCACCCGCTGACAGAGTTCGCTGCTATAAATCGTCACGTCTACTTGAGAGACCATCGCTACCGACTCCATTGTGCGCGCGGATCAAAGCCCGCCTTCTCGGCCAGCTGCTGCCACAGCTGATTAATATCCTCACCCGCAGCATCAGGCATCACTACCTTGAGCACTGCGATAAGATCACCATGGCCGGCCTTGCCAGGCAGCCCCTTACCCGGGACACGCAATTTACTCCCATTCTGGCTACCTGCGGGGATACTCATTTTGATCGGCGTAGTCAACGTAGGCACTTCGATCTTGGTACCCAGTGCCGCCTCCCATGGCGCCACGGGCACCGTGACGATAAGATTATGTCCCTCAACATCAAACAGTGGATGCGGCACAAGACGGATACGCAAGTACACGTCCCCGGCCAGAGCATTTCCCACACCCGCGACCCCCTGGCCCTTCAAGCGAATACGCTCACCGCCCGTAACACCCGCCGGGATTTTAACATTCAGATTCTTGGTGGTTTCACCGATCACCTGCCCATACTCGTTATACTCCGGCAGCCGGTAGGAGACCGGCTTTGCCTCTACACTGACCGTATCTTCGAGGAAAATGGGCAAGTCGATCTCCACATCCCGGCCACGCCGCTCCGGCGATGGCCCGCCCCGGCCAGACTGCCGGGCACCCGCAAACAGAGACTCGAAAAAATCGGAAAAGCCGGCATCGGCAGGGTCAAAGCCGGCACCACCCGAAGGCTCCCACCCTGGCGGCGGCTCGAAAGCGCCGCGTCCGCCCTGCTGGCTGCGCATCAGTCGTAACTGGTCGTAATCCGCGCGCTTGTCCGCGTCTTTCAGCACTTGCCACGCTTCAGCCACATCTTTGAACTTGGCCTCAGCATCGTCTTCCTTGCTGATATCCGGGTGAAATTTGCGAGCCATACGCCGGTAGGCTGTTTTGATGGTGGATTCGTCAGCATCCGGCTCAACGCCGAGCAATGCGTAGTAGTCTTTAAATTCCATTCTTACCTCAACAGGTATAACGGGCAAACGAGCGATTGCACTCAGTATATTCTAGCTTAGGTTAGTTAACGCGGCCGTGCGCAAGATCAAGTCTATCGGCCGCCTGTGGTATCGGAAGGCCAGCTGGCATGAGCTTGGTATGCAAAACTGATGCTTCAAACAGTGTACTGGCTGGCGGCGAAGCGCCAATTCGATGGAGTGCGGTATAAAAGCGGTCATAAGGCCGCAGAGTTTCACAGAGATCCGTTCAAAGATGGCTCATGAGGGTTTCAAGTGATCCACAGGCCGTTGGTCACCTGACAGTCGATCGCATCCAGGCACATGTGTAGCACCAATCCTATCCCGACGAGCCTGCTCTTGGGAAAAAAACAAAGCACTACATACAACGCTATAAACCATGGTTGATGCAATGGATGAAAGCCGATGCTACAGCGGCCAGGATCATAAACAGGGGTAGCCAGCAGGTGATCAATATCGACAAGCATTGTCGCCATCATAACAACGTAGGCATATTTCCAACGCTTCCTGAAAAAGGCCCCAGCTACTATCAACGGGGTGAAAAAGTGTAAGGCTATGTGGATCATGTGAAGAATGGAGACCTATTTCCAACCATGCTGCCAGCACTCTTCGTTCTTCAACACGCGCCAATCCAGCGGCGTTGCCCGCTTTGACATGACCGCCTCAATAACGCACGAAACGACAACACCTTCTTCATCGAAATCGACTTCAGAAACGATAAAGTGCTTTTCCTTATCGACGGGTTTCACCGCAGTCCATTTGCTGTTGAGGAGCTTGCTGGGATTTATCTTGTTCATCGTATCTCAACCAGGCTTGAATGGGTTTCGCGCACAACACACTACCCTGTGTTCATTCACCGCCCAACAGGCAAACACGCGCGAAGGGAGCAACCGCCACGTGGAGTGCTAGCGGGAACGGCTCCAGGGGGATTGCGGATCAAATTTCTCCAGATACAGGCGTTCAACCTTGTCTCTGGCCCATTGCGTCTTGCGCAAGAACTTCAGCGATGACTTGAGAGAGGGGTCATTCTTAAAGCAATTGACATCAATTCTCTGTGCCAAACCCTCCCAGCCGTAATGGTCGACCAAGCGGGTTAAAGCCATCTCAATGGTCACGCCATGCAGAGGATTCTTCGGTTGCTCTGTACTCATGCTCTCATTAATTCCCGGATGCTTTTCGGCCTCGATTCTCTGGACGCGTCACCAAGCCGCCCTAGCGAGGCTTGTACTGTGTAGGGCAATAGCCTCGAGAAACGCCTGGAACCCTCAGTTTCAAATGCTTCGTCGCGCGGCCGCTTACACGGGCTCTCCAAAGTTCGAAACTGCCCCGCTTCAGGCTTCGGCGCATGAGCTTGATGACGTCAGGTTCTTTCAGGCCATACTGCAGCTCAATCGCCTCAAAAGGCGTGCGATCCTCCCATGCCATCTCAATAATTCTCGATTCCTCGCCTTCCGGCAACATCTTTACGTTCCTATTCCATCCAAACACTATGGTTACGCAAAATTACAGAGCAAAGATTGGATTTCGTAGCTGCAAGATGGGCAAACCTTGAAGCCGTTACTAATGCTCAACGTGGCTGCGCGAGCGCCGCAAGCACCAGCTTGGCCACCGCTTCTGATGACCCCGGGTTCTGGCCCGTAATGAGGTTGCCATCTTGTTGAGTGTATGACTGCCAGTCGTCACCTTTGGAGTACCGAGCACCACGCGTAAGCATCGTATCTTCGACCAGCAAAGGAACAATCTCAGTCAGGCCAACAGCGGCCTCCTCAGTGTTGGTGAATCCCGTTACCTGCCTGCCTTGGACAATAGGCGCGCCACTCACATCCTTGGCGTTAACCAACGCAATCGGAGCATGACAAACCGCCGAGACAGGCTTGCGAGCTGCCCAAAAATCCTCGATCAAACGAATGGAGGCGGCGTCGTCAACAAGGTCCCACAACGGCCCATGCCCTCCGGGATAAAATACGGCGTCAAAGTCATCGGCAGACAGCGAGTCCAACCGGACGGTAGCGGCAAGTGCGCGATTCGCCGCGCTATCAGCCTTGAACCGTTGAGTCGCTGGAGTCTGCGCATCCGGATCATCACTTTTCGGGTCAAGCGGTGGCCGCCCGCCCTCTGGCGAAGCCAACACCAGATCTGCTCCCGCATCCTTAAAGATGTAGTAAGGCGCCGCAAGCTCTTCGAGCCAAAATCCCGTAGGCTGGCCAGTGTCTCCGAGTGTGCTATGTGAGGTAAGTACGATTAAAATCTTGCTCATATGCTCTCCTTGGGCTGACTTACTGGCCGCTGTAAGTGTACACAACTGTCGATTAGGCCTGTGAATTGCGAGCAAAAGCTCGCTTGGATATCTCCAGCGCCAAGTCGAAATCTTTCTTTGATATGCCGCCAGCGTCGTGTGTTGTTAAATCGATAGTCACCCTGTTGTAAACATTGAACCACTCGGGGTGATGGTTGGCCCGCTCGGCGAGGATTGCCACTTTGGTCATAAACGCAAACGCTGCAACAAAGTCAGGGAATGTAAATTCCCTGTGCAACTTGCCCCCTGTAATACTCCATGACTCATCGGAATGCTTGTTTAACTCCCCCAATGAGGAGTCCAGAACACTTTGACTGCAAACTTCTGTCATCTAAACCTCCAAAACTTGGTGCTACATGCCGGTACGGCATATCGAAAGCGCCTACCCGGCGCTCCAAAAACGGCTAATGCGTCAAGACCGTTCAGAGAGGCATTCATAGCCACCCATTTCAAATTCGCGGCAGATCAGTGGGCGTTTTTCGTAGATGGAACAAAGCATGGTAGATCGGTCCAAGGCAGCACACCAGCCGTCCTGCAGGCGGGCCATGGTCATACCGCCCCAGCTATCAATCTCAACATATTTTTCAGGTACACCGGTATCGGTGACAAGCATGACCTCCAAGCGGCAGCAATTCGCTCTGCAGGTCGCGCAGGTGATCTCTTTGCCGAGCAAGTTTACCGCTTCAATCATCGTTCCCCATACAAGCCAACGCCTCTAGCCCTCTTGGTATAGCGCCTTTTTCAAGGCGCCCCAGATTCCTTGGGCCAGCCTCAGCCCGCGCGATGAATGCCGCAGATTTTGTGGCCGTCAGGGTCGAGGAAGTAGCACAGATGCATCACGCCCATCGTGCTGTTGCGAGGGCCGGGCGGATCTTCAACGCTAATACCGCCATTCGCCACTGCAACATCGTGGAACTCCTTGACCTGCTCCGGCGAATTACACGCAAAGCCAATCGTTGAGCCATTGGCAGTGGTCACCGGTTTTCCGTTGATCGGCTCGCTAATGCTGAACATCGAGCCGTCATGCATATAAAACAGGCGCGTTTGCCCTGTGTCGTTCTTGTGCTCCATAGGTGCACCAGCACCAAGCACCTTCAGTACAGCAGAATAGAAGCTCTTCGACTTTTCAATATCGTTCGAGCCAATCATTACGTGGCTAATCATTATATCGCTCCTTACAGATTATGAAATTGCAGCGTGAACCCGCGCGCCCCTAAGCTTGCAGACGCATGGCCACACAGCATTGACAGCAAATTTACCGTGTAGTGCCGCGCACCTCTCGGGAA
>JANQUV010000056.1:0-2916 GCA_030730585.1 Haliea sp. | reverse complement strand
CGCGGAACCAGCGGTTCCTCACCCAGCGCCAGCAGGGTAAGGAGCCGATGTAGGTGAGCGCCAGGGCTTCTTGGCCAAAAAAATTGTATGCCGACTCCCCTTGCCCGGCCTTCCTCTCACGGTACGCTGTGAAACAGCGAAGCCTGCTTTCTTGAGCTGAATGGTAAATAGCGTATCTGCGCCAGCAGACCACACCGCGAGCATCCCTTCAGGCTGCAACGAATTATATAAGGCGTCCAGCCCTCTGGTGGAATACAGCCAGTTATTATTGCTGTGCGTAATCCCCTCAGGGCCGTTATCAACATCCAACAAGATCGCGTCAAACCGTGGCTGCTGCACTTTAATCAGGTCGATAACATCACCGAAGCGCACGTGGCAACGCTTATCTGCCAGCGGATGCCCCGCACATTCACCCAACATCCCTCGGTTCCACTCCACCACCTCCGGCACAAGCTCTGCGACCGTCACCCGTGACGTCGCCGTTAAACACCCGAGTGCCGATGCGAGGGTGTAACCCATACCCAAACCACCGACCAACACCTCCGCCCCATCCTTATCCCGAATATGGGCGCAACCCAGCTTCGCCAACTCCTGTTCTGAGTTAAAAACCCGGCTGTTCATTAACTCTCCGCGCACACCGGACAGCCGAATAGAAAATTCATTTTCTCGGCGATATAAGGTTAACTCACCGCCGCTGTCTGGAATGATCGCCGTTGCGATTTTTTCTAGTGGTTTCATCTTGTCTCGTTGTTGTGCGTCACGCTTCTAATACCCAGCCCGTCACGAATAGATTCGACGCCCAGGAAGCCGGGTTACTGAGACGCCAATTCCACCATGCGGTCAGCCATCTCACCGTAGCCGTTATCGCCTTTGGTTCATTGACTGCTGAATATCACAGCTTAGTGAGGCGGCGTGGGTGTCAGGGCAATGTGAGGCGTAGGTTACTCAGTACATTCTGCTAGAGAAGGCATCGTTAATATTCTCATGCACTATGGCTGCAGAAAGCTACTCAGGCAACTCATCGAACTTCGGCAACGCATCTTCCCAATGGTGCCAAGGCGCTTTGTAGGCGACATAAACATGAAAATTTGGCTCATTTTCCGTCGCATCGTCAAGCAACCCCAAACGAATGTTAGTGGTATCCCAGTCAATTTTCTCGTTCAACAGGCAGGAACCACATCGGCTGCAAAAGGCGACGTGAGAGCCCGGGTATTTCGTATAATAGGCCATCAGCTCTTTGCCCTGCACGACCGTGAGTTGCTCTTTCTTCAAACCGCCAAAAGCTGAATTGGCGGAACCCGAAAATTTCTGGCATTCGGTGCAGTGGCAATACCCGGCGTATTCGAATTGGCCCTCAATTTCAAATTTAACCCCACCACATAAACAACTTGCCTTCATAACCAAACACCTCACGAAAATACACTACCTGAGCTCGCCAGTGGCAAACCAATGTGCGCCTTCGGAGCCGATCTCCAACTCCGCACGCTGTTCATAATTCATGATCTGTTCAGCAGAAAGCACATCACGCCACCGGCCATTCGTACCTTTGTGAATAAATGTTTCTGCGCCTCCGTCCCAAAATGCCCCGCCTAGAGGAACAGTCTTTTTGGCATTGGCCTTCATATATTCAAAACTGCAGTGATTTAATATCTCATGCCACTTCGACTCATCGATGGGTGTGCCAATGAATTTGGCAATGCGACGAAATTCTCCAGGCAAGTCAGACTTCAAATTTGCAAAATGCACCATGTGTACATTCGGTAAATTACGAATTGCCCACCAAGTGCGAGCATTGTCCCAGAGCGACCAAAATGGAAATCCGTCTTGATTCAGCCAGCCATCAAAATACTGTGAGATCAACGAGCATGGCGGTTCGATAGCCGGACCAACTCTGCCTTGAGTATTGTTAAGGGCGTCGTACCAAGCCGCGTTCGCATTTAGATGGTGGTTGTAAAGACTCCAGACTACATCGCGTCCATCTCGACCGATGTAGATGTACTTTGCCTTTTCTGAAAAGACCAGAGCATCAACTGGTAGGTGCGTTTTTATGAATCGACGATGCGTCTGTGCCTCGACTGCAGCCAACTTGATTTCTTTTGGAGGAACGCGCAAGTCCATCCAGGGCGACATTTCGGCGACTTCCAAGCCCTCCTCAGCTGAAAAAAGAAGCTGAGATACGATTTGCTGCATCCAGGTCGTCCCTGACTTAGCATAGGTGGAAATGACAATGTCATCGTCACGAAAGATAAAATCGTTCCAGATTGTCGAGTCGAAATGGTGGTTGTGAAGCTCTCTTGACTTCACAGGTTGATCAACTTCATCCATTAGGTTGTCTCCTTGGTCTACGTGTTGCGCATAACGCTTCGGACATAGGCGGCGGTTACGCCGCCCTTTGCCCCGACTTGTTGCATGTTGCCTCAGTTGTGGCATATTGCTACAACTTGGGAGATTTTCTGTTGGGAGGAAAGTAACATGGCAACGACTAGTATTCGTTTAAACCAAGAACTTATTGATAAAGCCACGATTATGGCTCGAGCCTTGAACCGAACACCACCCAAACAAATCGAGCACTGGGCGAAAATTGGTGAAATTATGGAAGATAACCCCGACCTTCCTTATGAGTTCGTGCGCCAGGCCATAATTGCAGCAGCTGAAAGAGAAGCTGGAAAGCTTGAGAGTTATGACTTTGGCTAAGATTACAAGTGTTTTACAAACGCCTACATTCAAAAAGGCCGTAAAAAAGCTTAAACCGAGCCAGAAAAAAGAGCTTGATGCCGCTGTAAAGGCATTGATGAATAAACCAGAACTGGGTGAGCAAAAGAAGGGAGACCGAGCGTTCCTGCGAGTGCACAAAGTTAAGATGAACAAGCAACTCACCCTATTGGGATACAGCTTTGATGAGGGCACTCTGACTCT
>JANQUV010000055.1:2352-6222 GCA_030730585.1 Haliea sp. | reverse complement strand
ACCGGTGGCAAAGATGCCATGGCCGGCAAAACCACCTACGTCAGCCTGCTCGGCCTGGAAGGCGCGCACAGCGCTGCCCAAGCACTTCTGCAGCAGGGGCTTGCGGCACTGCGAGACATGGGCCACCGCGCGGACCCTTTACGAGACCTCGCGCACCTCATCGTTAACCGGCAGGCCTAAAAGCCAGCCCCAGCCTTGCAAACCGAAACTACCGATATTTAAACCATCAGTTGTTGTTTTGCGTTTATTGAATGCGTTTTATTGACGCATACCTACATAACTACCATCCTATGATTTGGAAGATGGCATAACAAGCCATTCCGCTAGAGCGCTCAAGACGCTCAATCACACGCATCCATACCGCATTCACGCCGCACTACCCTGAGGGGGGACTCCGATGAAAAGACAACGCCTGATGCTCGCAATCGCCGCACTCACCACCGGCCTCCCGGCTGCCACACTACCCAGCCTGGGCAACGCCGCAACGCTGGAAGAGGTTGTAGTGACCGCGCGCAAGCGCGCTGAAAACCTGCAGAGCACACCCATATCGATCACTGCTCTGTCGGGTGAAGAACTGGCGCGAGCAGGGATCAATCAGCTAACCGCCATTGAACGCCAAACGCCCAACCTGAACTTCACCGTGGGCACCGGCGGCGGCAGCTCCACCGTCAACGCTTTTTTGCGTGGCGTAGGCGAATCAGACTTCATCCTCACCACGGACCCATCGGTAGGCCTTTACCTCGACGGCATCTACTTGGCGCGCGCTTTCGGCGCCAACATGGAGCTGGCAGACGTGGAGCGCATTGAAGTGCTGCGCGGCCCTCAGGGCACCCTGTTCGGCAAGAACAGCATCGGTGGCGCTATCAGCGTCATTACGCGCAAGCCTACCGGTGACACTAGCGCCGAAATCGGCGTGGCAACGGGTTCGCGCAGCATGTTCGAAGGCTCTTTCTACGGCCAAACTGCTCTCACCGACACACTCTCCGGCAGCTTTTCTTACTTGCGCCGCACGGCAGATGGCTGGCAGAGCCGCCCCGGCGATGATGCGGGTGATATCGACCTGTCTACCGCTCGCGCTATTCTCAACTGGGCACCGATCGACAGCTTTGAGTCAACGCTCTCCATCGACTGGCACGAGCAAGACCAAACCGGCTACCCCAACGTTATGCTTACCTGGCAGGACGGCACCATCTTTGGTGACCTATGGAACCAGCTGAACCCCGACAACCCCTGCTGCACACCCAATGCCAACATTGATGTCTCCGGCATTGAAGGGGCGCTACCCAGCGATGACGTTGAAGGCATGGGCGTTACCTGGACCAACACCTGGCAAGTCAACGACTCGCTGGAGTTCAAATCTACCACCGGCTACCGCGAAACCGAGGCGCTGTTTGGCCGCGATGGAGACAACAGCGCTTTGAATTACTCCGGTGACATTCACGACCAGGATCACGACCAATTCAGCCAGGAACTGCAGCTGGTAGGCACCAGCGGTGCGCTGGAATGGGTCGGGGGACTGTACTATTTCGAAGAAGATACTCGCGACCTCACGGACCTGATTATCATTCAGGGTCTTGGCACCTCGGTGTCCTTCGACAACCGGCAAAAAACCAGCAGCTACGCAGCGTACGCCCACGCCAGTTATGCGCTTACCGAGCAATTGGAAGTCTTTGCCGGTGTGCGCTACACGGAGGAACAGAAAGATTTCACCCAGAAGATCAGCAACTTCGACTTCGGCGTACCCCACGCCTTCCCCATCCCCGGGGTACCCGTTGACAGCTGCTCGTTCGATGAGCCGGCGGCGTCTTTTGACTGCTCGCAGGACTGGTCAAACACCTCACCCAAGGCGGGTGTGTCATGGCAGATGAACGATGACGTCATGGCTTACGCCCATGTCAGCCGTGGTTTCCGCAGCGGTGGTTATAACGGCCGCGCCTTTGGCAGCCCTTCGGACTTGCAGGAATACGAGCCCGAGATCCTCACCGGCTACGAGGCCGGCATCAAGGCGGACCTGCTCGACCGCACTCTGCGCGTGAACGGTGCGGTGTTCTACAACGACTATGAAGATATCCAGGTTCTCATAACTCGCGCAGGGTCAGTAGCGGTAGAAAACGCCTCTAAAGCCACCATTGAAGGTGTAGAACTGGAAACCACCTGGCTGCCAACGGATGCTCTGCAAATTCAAGCGGGCATCGGTTATCTGAACGATGATTCCGATGGCTGGGTCGATGTAACCGGTGATTTCACCGACACCGAACTCAAGCACACGCCCGAGTGGACCTTCAACATGGCCGTCGACTATCGCTACGACTTGGGCGATGTGGGTGACCTGCTGCTGCGTGGGGATATGCGCTACACCGACAGCTACTTTCTCAACGCAGTAAACAGCTCGGTACTCGAAGTGCCCGGACATACACTGTTTGGCGCAGGCCTCTTCTACACCTCGCCCAGCGAATTGTGGGAAGTGGGGCTGATTGGTACCAACCTCAGTGATAAGCGCGTGCTGAATTCCGGCTTTGATGGCAGTGGCTTCTTCGGCTACTTCGAGGGCAGCTACAACCGCCCACGCACTGTCGAGCTGAACCTTACTCTGCGCCTCTAGCAATATGGCGTTATCAGCCGGCTATCAGCCTGACGCCCTCGACGCCGCCATCATGGCGGCGCTGGAGGGCGACATTCGCAGCCCCACTCAAACACTGGCCAATACGGTCGCCGCCTCACCTATCACGGTGCGGCGCCGTATTGAGCGTTTGCTCGAACAGGGCATTATTAGCCTGGCCCCATTAGTCGACCTGCATGCAGCTGGCTACCCGAATTTGTTACTGATAGGCATTAACGTCGAGCATTTTTCCCCCTTTGATCTGGCACACCGTATCGCAGCGTTGCCTGCCGCACTCACGGTAAATGTGGTGCTGGGACGCCACGATATTGAACTCGTCGCTGCCCTCCCCAGCCGAGAAGAAGTGAGCACGTTTCTGACTGAAACTCTGCCCGGCATGCCTGGCATCGCCCGGGTTACCCCGGCGATGGCCCTGGATGTGTGGAAATTCCGGCGCGGCTATCAGGCGCACTCGACTGAGGATCCCCCACGGCAACATCGCCCGCTGGACGCGCTGGATCGCAAGATTATCGCCAACCTTCGGCAAAACGCTCGCAAGAGCAACCGCGCTGTAGCTGCCGACATTGGCGCCTCGGAATCCGCCGTGCGCAGCCGTATCAAGCGCATGCAGCACACCCGGCAAATCAGCTTTGAATACCTGCAAATTCATCCAGAAGGCCCAATGAGTGCAGCCTTTGTCGGCATTGATGTGCACGGAGGCAAGGGTCGCTCGGTCTGCCGCTCGCTAGCGACTATTCCCGAAGTGAGTTTTGTCGCCACCACGCTGGGGCGCCACGACCTTATCTGCGCGCTAAACGTGTCGGAGGTGGAACAGTTAACCCACTTGCTGCATGAGAAAATCGTGCCGATTGAGGGCGTGAAAAGCACCGCACCCTCGCACTGCCTGCAGCAGATTGCTCACCAGTCGGAGCTGGGGTTTATTCTCTAACGAAGCACATTGGCGCTTTTTGATGTTGCGTGGATAGTAACCCACGACAATACTACAAAGACCAGCAGTTCACGGCCTTGCGAAACCTCATGTCTCAGCCCCTTTTTGATGTGCTAACCTATTCTCGAGAAATAGAAGCGGCTGGGCTGACCCGGCAACAGGCGGATGTTATCGCACGAGGCATGGCCACCATGGTTTCGCAGCAACTTGATACGCTGGTCACAACGGAGCACTTTGATCGCTGCATGTCGCAAATCGACGTGCGCTTTGAGCATTCCGACCTACGTTTTGAGAGCATTAACAAACAATTCGACAGTATCGA
>JANQUV010000055.1:0-2252 GCA_030730585.1 Haliea sp. | reverse complement strand
ATCGACCAACGCTTCGAAAGCATCGACAAGCGCTTTGAAAAAGTGGACGAACGCTTTGAAAGAGTGGACGAGCATTTCGTGCGCGTCGAAGGTAGGCTAATGGGGCTGGAGCGTAGCCAGTCAGCACAAACAGCGTTACTCACCATTACCACCTTGGCTGTGGTGATACCGCTTATCCAGTCACTGACGGGCTCGTAACAGCCTGCCAATGTCATTGCTGGGCGCTTTATTGCCGCGTCACATATAATTTAGTTACTGGCCGTCATCCATGAACAGGTGCCCCAGCTTCGCACCCTTGGTTTTCAGGTACTTCTCGTTGTGCGGGTTGCTCAGGCAATGCAGCGGCACACGCTCTACCACCCCTACACCATTTTCTTCCATCGCCGCCACCTTGCGCGGGTTGTTAGTCATCAACCGCACCCGGCTGATCTGCAGGTGGCGCAGCATGGGGCCGAGAATGGAGTAGTCACGCATATCGGCACCAAAACCCAGTTGCTCATTAGCCTCAACGGTGTCGGCACCCGCATCCTGCAGCTTATACGCTTTGATCTTGTTCAGCAGGCCGATGCCGCGGCCTTCTTGGCGGAGGTAGAAAATGGCACCGCGGCCCACTTCTGAAACCGCCTTCATGGCCGCTTCCAGCTGGTTGCCACAGTCACAGCGCAGGCTAAACAGGGCATCGCCGGTCAAACATTCAGAGTGAATGCGCGCCAACACGGGCTCGCCACCGCTGACATCGCCCATCGTGAGCACCACATGCTCCTTGTTCGAATGGGAATCCTCAAAGCCGTGTATATCAAACACGCCCCAAACGGTGGGCAAACGGGAGGTCTCTACGTAACGTACTGGCACTGAGCATTCCGGTGACGAAAAAAGGGGCATAGTTTAGCACTTAATCAGTGCAGGTGTGGGCGCTTGCGCTACCACTCTCGCGATAGCGACAAGACGCCGCCGCGCTCGCGCAACTCCACATGCTGCAGGTAACTCATGCCGAGCAGGATAATGGAGGGGTATTCGCCTACCACCACAGTCGCCCGCACGCCCTCCACCGGAATGCCGCCCACCTCAACGCGCTCCAGGTTAAGCAGCCAGGCGTCAACCACGCCACTTGCGGTTTCCAGGGTGGAGGGAATACCGTCCTTGTAATTCAGGCCCAACGCTTCGGCGTGCCGGGTATTCAGCGCAACTACATTGGCGCCGGTATCCACCATCACCTGCACGCTGCGTCCGTTGATCGAACCGCTGGTCACATATTGCATGCGGTCGTTACGCGGGATTTGCAGTTCGCGCCGCTCGGGGGCTACGTAATTGGTGGTGATATTGCGATTCAAGCCCACACGCTGGCGTGACCCGTTGATCTCCAGCACCGCAATACTGGCATCCGCGCTAATCAGCTTTACCCCATCAAAGTCGTCACCCGCACGCAGCGTTTTACGCTGGCCATTGATCATCAGCACCGCGGTGTTGGGCAGCAGAGCCTCCACGGTGACAGAGGCCGCTGCAGCACCACTGGAAAAAAGTAGCAGAGTGACGGTGCTCAGGAAGAGCGCAACACCGCGCGAGCCAAAGCAGCTGCGCGAGGCGCTTAGAGAGACAATTAGGAGAGCGCTTAGAAAGGCACTTTGCTCGCCAGCTGCCGGGGGGCTGACATAAACCACCGCGCTAACCCGCCGCCACTAGCCACAGGGCTATATGAACGGTGATACAGGCCATGACGCCCGCCACAATATCGTCAATCATGATGCCAAAGCCCCCCGCCACTTTCCGGTCAAGAGCGCCGATAGGCCAGGGTTTGGCAATGTCGTAGACGCGAAACACGACAAATCCAATCACTACCCACAGCCAACCCGAAGGCATCGCCCACATGGTAATCCAGTAGCCGACGAACTCATCCCACACAATGCCAGGGTGATCGTGGGCCTGCAGTTGCTCACTGGCGCGGCCACATATCCACACGCCAGCCACCGCAGTCACCAGTACGAACAGGGTATACCAGAGCAAAGGCAGGGACGTGTGGTCGAGTGCGGCATTCACAAGCAGAAACAAGGGCACTGCCACCAGCGTACCCATAGTGCCGGGGGCTGCAGGTGACAGCCCGCTGCCAAAACCGAAGGCGAGAAATTGCACCGGGTTGCGCAATAAGTCCGGTGTGGGCGGCGTGGCGGGCTGATTGGCCATAGGGTGGTGTCCGTCCGGTAGAGGGCTTAGTGTACTGCGCTTTGACGGCGGAACGAACCGGTGATTTGAAGCGG
>JANQUV010000054.1:17433-30875 GCA_030730585.1 Haliea sp. | reverse complement strand
AGTCCGCAAAAAGACCTCCAAACCCCGGATCAACGCGGTGTGGTTGCATCGGCTGAGGTGGGTAGTCGAAGCCCCCGGCATAGGAACAGAAAACCACCCACCGCAGCCAACGCCGCAGCACAAACAGCAGTGTGGGTATGCCACCAGTAGTCGGTTGCAGAATTTTTGTGTAGTCTCGTAAAGTCTCTGCTATGTCGTTGCCAATCCTATGAATGAGAGTTGGAAGTCCTACCCCTCTGGCACTTTCTTCGACGAGTTGATCACCGCTAAAGGCCAGCCGCGAGAGGCCGCCCGCGGTGTTGTCCGGCTGCTGCAAAAGCTGCCTGGCGATGAAATGGCAGAGCGCCGTGCGGCAGCAGAGTTGGCGATTCGCGAAATGGGGATATCCTTCACGGTATACAACGAAGCTGGCAACATTGATCGCGCATGGCCGTTCGACATTATCCCCCGCGTTATTTCCGCCCGCCAGTGGCAGGGCGTCAGTGATGGGCTGCGGCAGCGATCGCGCGCCTTAAATCACTTTATTCAAGACATTTATAACGAGCAGAAGATACTGGCCGATGGCGTGGTGCCCGCCGATATCGTGCTGGACTCTGCCAACTTCAAGCCGCAATGTATGGGGATGTCGCCCCGGTTTGGCGTGTGGGCGCACATCTGCGGGTCGGACCTTGTGCGTGATGGCGATGGGCGTTTCTTCGTGCTGGAAGACAACCTGCGTGTACCTTCCGGGGTATCTTATATGCTGGAGAACCGCGAAATCACCAAACGGGTTTTGCCGGAGCTGTTTGAAAACTACAGCATTCTTCCAGTCGATGATTACCCTTCCCATCTCTACCAAACTCTGGCGTCGCTATCTCCCCGAGAGCGCCGCCGACCCTGCGTTGTGGTGTTGACCCCGGGCATTTTCAATTCAGCTTACTTCGAACACGCCTATCTCGCGCAAGGGATGGGTGTGGAGCTGGTTGAGGGGCGCGACCTGATGGTTGCGGACGACGATACGGTGTACATGCGTACGGTGGATGGGCCGGTGCAAGTCGATGTCATCTATCGGCGTATTGATGAAGAGTTTATGGACCCTGAGGTGTTTCGAGCCGACTCCATGCTCGGCGTGCCGGGCCTGATGCGGGCGTGGAAGGCAGGCAACGTGGCTATTGCCAATGCTCCCGGCAGCGGTGTGGCGGATGACAAGGTCATTTACGCCTTTGTGCCCGAGATGATTCGCTACTACCTGAAGGAAAAGCCTTTATTGGCATGCGTGCCCACGTGGCTCTGCATGCGCGAGAAGGATCGCGAGTACGTGCTACAGAATCTCGACAAGCTGGTGGTGAAGCCGGCAAACGAGTCGGGCGGTTACGGCATTATGGTCGGGCCTCACAGCACCGCAGCGGTGCGCCGCAAGTTTGCGCGGCTGATCGAGAAAAACCCGCGCAATTATGTGGCCCAGCCAACGCTCGCCTTGTCCACGGCTCCTACCTATATCGACGATGTCGTCGAGCCGCGTCACCTGGACTTGCGGCCCTTTATTCTGCAGGGCAAAGACAGCTGGGTGACCCCCGGCGGGTTAACGCGTGTGGCTTTAACGAAGGGTTCGCTGGTGGTGAATTCTTCTCAGGGTGGTGGTAGTAAAGACACCTGGATTGTGGAGGGTAAAGTATGACGATGCTCTCCAGCGTTGCTGAGCGTCTGTACTGGATGGGTCGTTATCTGGAGCGAGCGGAAGATACCGCACGTCTGGTGGCGGCCTATAATCATCTAATTATGGATATCCCGCGTGCCGCCGAGCTCAGCTGGGATGTTTTGGTTCGCATCCTCGATGCCGAACCTGTCTTTTACCAGCAGTACCGGGTTGGAAATGAGCAGAACGTGTTGCGTTTTCTCATGGCAGAGCACGACAGCTCCGCCAGTATTCCTTTTGCCGTGCGTTGTGCCCGTGAGAATGTGCGCACAACACGCGACGTCCTGCCGGAAGAGACCTGGGAGCAAATCAACGAACTGCACCTGTACGTCACCGATGCCGCTGAAAAGTCGGTCGGACGTCGTAATCGACAAGCCTTTCTAGAGGAAGTCATTAGCCGGTGCCAGCGCGTCAATGGAATGCTGTCGTCCAGCCTGCCACGGGATCACGCGCACCGCTTTTTGCGGCTTGGGCATTTGCTTGAACGCTCGGATATGACCACGCGTTTGATGGATGTTGGAGCAGGGGAAATTCTTGGCCGCCCGGGCACTCATGAAGCGATTGACCCCCTCATCTGGACGTCACTGCTGCAGGCATTGTCTTCTTTTGGGGCCTACCGGCGTATGATCGGGCCGCTGGTGGAAGCAAAGCAGGTACTGGAGTTCGTGTTTCAAGAGCCGCTCTTGCCGCGTTCAGTGGCTTTTTGCCTGGCGGAAATCCGCACCGAGTTGAAGCCCCTGAGCAACCATGAAAAAGCTCTACGTACGCTGGGGCGCGGGCGGCGCAAGTTGGCGCGGCTGGACCCGGAGAGCATGTCTCGTGAGGAGTTGCATGGCTACATTGATGAGTTTCAGGCACTGCTGGCGGAGCTCCACGATGCTATTACCGTGTCCTGGTTCCACCCCGAGACACCATGAAGAAGCTTGAGTGCTGCTGCGGCAGTCAGGTTTTTTTCGAGAGTCGCGATTGTGTGCACTGTGGTGTCGAGCTCGGCTTTGACCCCTATACGCTGGAAATGCTCTCTCTCGAAAAAGTCGGGGGTGATGTTTGGCAGGCGGCAACCGGTGCACGCTACCGCTTTTGCGCCAATGGCAGCGAGTGGGGTGTATGCAATTGGCTGTGCGCAGAGGAAGACACACACCCGCTGTGCTGGGGATGCCAGTTTAATCGCACCATTCCGGACTTGTCCCTGCCAGGGAATATTCAGCGCTGGTGGGCGCTGGAGCAGGCCAAGAAGCGCCTGTTGTACACCCTACGCAGCCTGGATTTACCGCTGGTTAATGGCTGGGAAGACCCGAAAAATGGCCTCGTATTTGATTTTATTGAGGACGGCCGCAGCCGGGAGGAGTATGCGGAAACGTTTGTGAGTACGGGTTTCGCCGGCGGTGTTATCACTATTAATACGCTAGAGGCGGATGATGTCGCCCGGGTAGCGGCGAGGGAGCAGATGAATGAGCCCTATCGCACGGTGCTGGGGCACATGCGTCACGAGTCTGGCCATTTTTACTGGTCTCGGCTTGCGCGTGAGGAACGCATTCGCGAAGGCTTTGCCACCTTGTTTGGTGATGAGGCCATGGATTATCGTGGCGCCCTGGACCGCCATTATCGTGAGGGGCCATCAGCGGATTGGCGGAAATACTACATCAGCGCCTATGCCAGCGTGCACCCCATGGAGGATTGGGCGGAAACGTGGGGGCATTACCTGCACATTCAGGATGCTCTGGAGACCGCAGCAGCCTATGGTGTGATCCGCGAAGATATCGCCAGCCTTGAGGTGGGCGACAGAATCGGTCGCTGGCGCAGCCTCAGTATCACCCTCAACGAGCTCAATCGCAGTGTAGGGCTTGGTGATGCCTACCCTTTTGTGATCAACCATTTCGTGGAATCGAAGTTGGCGTTTGTCGATGAGGCGCTGCGCTGTTTACAAGCCCTCCCGGGGCCGCGCTAAGCCACAGTGCGAGTTATCATCCAGCAGGGTAAGCAGGGCGGCCGCGAGTAGCGGCGCCATGGGGACGACATTGCTGTGGTGTTGTATGCAGTCAGTGCTCCACACCTCACCGATGCCCGCAGCTTCCATGACATTGAGTGCGTCGCCCGCAAACAGGGCGTGGGTCACCGCGACATCAACAGACGCTGCGCCCGCCGCAAGTAACAGGCGCGCTGCGCCCGCCAGGGTGTGGCCAGAGCTCGCCACATCGTCCAACAGCACCACGGCGCGGCCCGCGACGGCAATGTCGGGCAGCGCAATGTCTACATCGCGATCGCCGCGCCGCTCTTTAGTGCACACCGCGTGGTCGAGTTGGTGTGCCGCCGCCGCACTTTCCACCCACTGTCGCGATTCCGCATCCGGGCCGACCAGCAGCGGGTTGGCCCGGCGCTGGGCAACAAGGTCGGCCAGGCTGCCGGCCGCCGACAGGGCGATGGCGGCAGGCAATGGGATAGCTTGATCCAGACGGCTGATGCGATGCAGGTGTGGGTCTACAGTCATCACCGCATCGAATAACTCGGCCAAAAAACCGCCGATGATAGTCTGGCTGACGATTTCGCCCGGCTGGAACGCAATATCCTGGCGCATATAGCCCAGATAGGGTGTGACCAGCAGTAAGCGCTGTACCCCGCTAAGGCGTGCATGCCGCGCCAGCAGCAGTAGTTCGACTAACTTTTCGTTGGGCCGGTCCAGGCCGCGATAGAGCACTAGCGTGCTTGTATCGGTTGGAAGATCGATGACCAGCTTTAGCTCGTCATCGGGAAACCGATGTCGAGCAATTTCTTTGTGTTCCAGCCGACAGGCGCGGGCCAAGCGCTGTGCCGGCCCCCGTTCGTCTTCGAGATAAGCCAGTAGCGTGCTCATCAGAACTCCATAAATGCAGGAGTGATGCTGGCGGCATCGCCTAGCGTGAAGCCGCTACTGCGCTCGCACAGCTTGCGGGCGAAGCCGAGCTCGGTAGGAAACGCAGCGTATACGGTATAGAGTGCGTCCCCCGCAGCAACCGCATCTCCCAGCTTGGCGCGCAAGTCGACGCCGGCGCCCTGGGCTCGGGGAGCGCCAGCCTGGCGGGCGATGCGCGCCAGCTGCAGGTTGTCGATGTTGACCACGGTGCCGCCCTGTTCGGCTTGCACAGTGAAGGTAAGCGGAGCCAGAGGTGGATTGTTCGCCGCAAAGGGTTTGCCACCTTGTGCGTTAATAATGTCCTGCATTTTATGCAGGGCGCGCCCGGAATCGAGAATGTCCCGGGCAATGGCGAAACCATCGCCGCCGCGTACGTCCGGGTCGAATTCCAGCATGCGCCCGGCCAGCCGCAGCGCCTTCTGGCGCAGGTCATCGGGGGCTGCGGGGTTGCCCTCTAACACCTGCATGACATCGCGTGCCTCCAGCGCCGGCCCAATGCCGTTGCCAATGGGCTGACGGCCGTCGGTGATGACGACATCCAGCATCAGCCCCATGCGCTTTGCCACATATTCAAACAGGCGGCGCAGGCGCTGTGCCTCCGGCATGGAGGTGACTTTGGCGGTAGGGCCAACGGGAATGTCGAGCACTAGATGGGTAGAGCCTGCTGCAATCTTTTTAGACAGGATAGACGCCACCATCTGCCCCGGGGAGTCAATCGACAGCGGCCGTTCCACCGCGATCAGTACATCATCCGCAGGTGACAAGTCGCTGGTGCCGCCCCAGGCCAGGCAGCCCCGGTGGGTGCGAACAATGTTATTGAGCTGGTCGAATTGCAGTTCCACGTGCGCCAGCACTTCCATGGTATCGGCGGTACCTGCCGGCGAGGTGATGGCGCGGGATGAGGTTTTCGGGCATAACATGCCGTGCGCTGCCACAATCGGCACCACCAACATGGATGTGCGGTTGCCGGGTAGCCCGCCGATGCAGTGCTTGTCGACCACGGGCTGCTCGCCCCAGTTCAGCCGCCGGCCCACGCGGCTCATGGCATCGCTTAAGAAAAACACCTCCTCACGATCGAGTTCCGCCTGGTTACAGGCAACGATGAAGGCGGTAAGTTCGATTTTGGAATAACGGTGCTCGGCGATGTCGTTCACGATCGCACGGAAGTCTTCGGCGCGGAGGCGCTCGCCTGCTATTTTACGGTGCAGGGCCGGTATTGAGCTGGGTGGCTCCGCCTGAGATACGCTAACGCGGTGCCCCTCAGGCAGGCCGAGCAGCGCAAAGGCATCTTCTGACAAGCCCAGTTCCAGGCAGCCTACGATACTGTCGTCGTCCACCACATTGACGCTGGCTAGAATGCGCCGGCCTCCGTTGGACACCTCTACTTTGGCCAGTGCCTGGAAGCCTTCGGCCCGGTAGAGCTCGCAATCACGATGTAGGTAGGCGACGTTTTCCCGGTAGGTGTCGATGGCCACCCGACGCAGGACCAGTGTGGAGGCAGCCTCTGCGGCATGCAGTGCCTCCTCCTGTCCGTTCGCGTGGCCGTTTTCACTCATGTCTCAGTCGCCATCGCCAATCACATCTCCCAGGGCGGGAAGCTTATCGAAGGCCTCGCGAATGTTGTCGTCCCAACTTTGACGCAGAAGGGCCAGATAGGGATGGTGTTCCTCAAGGGAAAAGTAGCGAGCGTGAGGCTTGAGGCTGTCGTTCCGGTAGAACAGGCACTCCAGTGGCGGCCCGACCGTGGCGTTCGAGCGTATGGTTGAATCCATGGAGACCAGGGCACAGCGCATGGCCGTTTCAAAAGGCGTATCCGGGCGCACAATCCGGTCCAGAATCGGCTTGCCGTATTTGGTTTCACCTATCTGCAGATAGGGGTAGAGCTCAGAGGCGGTGATGTAATTCCCTTCCGGGTAAATCAGGTAGAGCGCCTGCGCGTGCCCTTTGATTTGCCCGCCGAGAATAAACGTGGCCGAGGCGTCGAAACCGGTGCTGGCGCCGGGGCCGGAGGGCTTCTTGTGCCGTGACTGCTCGGCCACGTTCAGTTCGCCAATATAGTCGGCGACGTCGGCAACATAGCGGGCCTTCAAAATGTTGAATTCTGCATCTTCTTCGAGGTCGCGCTGAATCTGTGCAATCACCGCCTGGCTGGTTGCCAGGTTGCCCGCGGTTAACAAAACCAATGAGCGGTCGTAGGCTACCGAGAAGCGATGCATTTTACTGTAGGTACTAACCCGGTCAGGCCCCGCGTTGGTGCGCGAGTCTGAACAAAAGATCAGTCCTTCTTTAACGGCAATGGCGAGGCAGTAGGTCATGGCAGCTGTATTTTGGGTCCGTAGCCGGGTCGAGCGGGCAAGCATACTCATAGCGAGGCCCCATTGCCACAGTGATGCACGGGCGTCCTGTCATGCGCTTGCTATAGAAAGCGGTATTGGTATCGACAGGGCGCCCCGCGTATCATTGTCAACTTCATTGCTGTAGTGGCCTGCAGGGGGTCTTGTGCCTGCTTGGCCCGCTGCGACCCAATTGCCGGTGAGTGAGATGTCTGAGAGAAAGTTTTTGTTTGGCCTGCGCATGTGGCTCATGCTGCTGGTGACCCTGCTGGTGTTCGGCGGCCTGTTCGGCATGCAGTGGTTCGGCAGCAAGAAAATGAATGAATTCATGGACAATATGCCGGTGCGGCCTGCTACGGTAACCGCCATGGAGGCAGGCACCGCGCTTTGGCGCGACAGCGTGGAGTCGGTGGGGACGCTGGTGGCGATTCGCGGGGCTGAACTGGCCACGGAGGTGCCGGGCACGGTAGAGACGCTGTATTTCGATAACGGCGCGGCGGTGCAAGCATGCGATGCCATTCTGTCGCTGGACTCTACCCCGGACCGTGCGCAACTGACGGAACTGCAAGCGGCGGCAGAGCTTGCCAGGCTGGAGTTGCAGCGGGCCAAGCGTCTTGTAGGCCAGGGTAATATCTCCGACTCCGAGCTTGACCAGCGAGCCAGTTTATTGGAGCAGGCGAGAGCCCGCGTCGCAGCGCAGCAAGCACGCATAGAGCAAAAGACCCTGCGCGCGCCCTATGCAGGGCGCCTTGGCATTCGGCAGTATAATGTGGGTGACTATGTGCAGGCCGGCGACACCATCATTGCCCTGCAGGCGCTAGACAGCCTTTTTGTCAATTTCTCCCTGCCCGAGCAGTACAGCCAGCAAGTGGTTGCGGGCATGCCGGTGCAGGCACGGTTGGAAGCACTGGATGGAAGGACGTTCGCGGGGACGGTGACTGCGATTTCGCCGGTAGTTGATCCCAATACGCGAAATTTCGCCCTGCAGGCAACACTGGCTAATCCTGAAGAGCTGCTGCGCCCCGGCATGTTTGCCCGGCTGGTGTTGCCGATTGGTATAGAGCTGGAGCGGGTAGTGGTACCGCAGACGGCGATTGCCTACCGGCCCTACGGTGATTCGGTGTATGTGATAACCGGCAGTGAGGGAGAATTGCGTCTGTCTCAGCGCTTTGTCACGCTCGGCCCCGTGCGCGGTGACATGGTGTCGGTTGAAGAGGGTTTGGACCCGGGTGAGCGCGTCGCGACCAGCGGTTTGCTCAAGTTGGACGGCGGCATGCCGGTGATCGTCGACAACAAGTCCCCACCTGCGGCACAACTCGATCCACAACCGGACAACGGCTGAGATGAAATTCACTGATATTTTCATCCGCAAGCCGGTGCTGGCCACCGTGGTCAGTCTGTTTTTACTGGTGCTGGGCCTGCGTGCCGCGACCGAGCTTAACGTGCGCGAATATCCCGTGATCGAGACGGCAGTGGTTACCGTGACCACGGCGTATGTTGGCGCCGATGCGGAGCTGATCAAGGGCTTTATCACCACGCCACTGGAGCAGGAAATTGCCACGGCCGAGGGCATTGATTACCTCACCTCCAGCAGCATCCGTGGTGTGAGCATTATTTCGGCCTATGTGAGCACCGAGGCTGACCCGGACGAGGTGCTCACCCAGATAGTGACCAAGGTCAACAAGCTGCGCAATGAGTTGCCGCGTGAAGCGGAAGACCCGGTGCTCGACCTGGCGATAGGTGAGCAAGTAGGCAGCATGTACATCTCCTTTATCAGCGACCAGTTGCCCACCAATCGGGTGACGGACTACGTGATCCGCGAGGTGCAACCGAAGCTTTCCACGCTGCCGGGGGTGTTGCGCGCCAGCACCGGCTCCACCAGCGTTTTTGCCATGCGCATCTGGCTTGACCAGGAACGGATGACGGCCTTGGGCCTTACCGCCAGCGAAGTGGTTGCGGCACTGGCGGCGAACAATGTGTTGTCTGCGGTAGGCGCCAGCAAGGGCAGCATGGTGGAAATCGACCTCAAGGCAGATACCGACCTGCGCTCGGTTGAGGGCTTTGAGGACATGGTGCTGCGCGAGCAGGACGGTGCCATCGTGCGCCTTGGCGACATTGCCGAGGTGGAACTTGGCAATGAAGGTTATACCTCGTCTTCCATGTTTATTGATCAGGAAGCGGTGTTTGTGCAGATCGATGTGGCACCCGATGCCAACGCCATTGAAGTGATTGCCCGCGTGCGTCAGGTATACGCGGAGACCATTGCCCCACGCCTGCCCGAAGGCATTGTTGGCAACATCAACTACGATGCCACGGTCTATATCCAGAACGCGATCAGCGATGTACAGACCACGATTATAGAAGCGATGATCATTGTCATCGTGGTGATCTTTTTGTTTCTCGGCTCCATGCGCTCGGTGCTGATTCCCGCCGTGGCGGTGCCCTTGTCGCTGATAGGGGGGTTGTTCCTCATGCAGTTGATGGGGTTCAGTATCAACTTGCTCACCCTGCTGGCCATTGTCTTGGCCATCGGCATTGTGGTGGACGACGCGATTATCATGTTGGAGAACATCCACCGGCACATCGAGCGCGGCCTGGCGCCAATGGATGCCGCCTTGCTGGGTGCGCGCGAACTCACCTGGCCGATTGTCGCCATGACCACCACGCTGATAGCGGTGTATATCCCTATTGGTTTTGTGGGTGGGCTTACCGGCACCTTGTTCACTGAGTTTGCCTTCACCTTGGCCGGTGCTGTGCTGATTTCCGGGATTGTCGCGCTTACCTTGTCGCCGATGATGTGCGCACGGTTGCTGCGCAAGGACGAAGGGGGTAGCAGCAACCGCTTGGAGCACTGGCTGGACCAGCGGTTTGATGCCTTGCGCAAGGTCTACCAGCATGACCTGGGTCGGGTGTTGGATGACCGCGCGGGAGTGCTTGTGTTCGGTGCTGTAATTATCGTGTCTTGCTACTTGCTGTTTGTGCGTTCACCCTCCGAGCTGGCGCCTGCAGAAGACATTGGCTTGATCTTCTATCTGGCAGAATCCGACCCTTATGTGACGCTGGAATACATCGAACAGTACACGGCGGAGATTGGTCAGGTGACCCGTAACACGCCAGAAATCGATGTGAACTTTCTCTTTAACGGGGTGAGCCCCGGAGGCGGAGGGACAACCAACGGGGCGTTCGGTGGTTTTATTTTCAAGCCCTGGAGTGAACGCGAGCGCAGTTCCGAACAGGTGCTGCAGGAGAGCATCCTGCCGCGAACCCAGAGCATCGCAGGGCTTCAGGTGAACGCGGTGAATCCGGCGCCGTTGCCCTCCAGCGGTATCCTGCCGATCGAGTTCGTGGTGACCTCAACGCTGAACTTCAACATTATGTATGACGATGTGCAGCGTGTACTGCAGCGGGCACGCGAAAGCGGCAAGTTCATTTTTATTGATCAGGACCTGCAAATCGACAAACCGCAGCAGCGCTTGACCGTAGACCGCGACAAGGCGGCACTGCTGGGCGTGGAGATCCAGCAGGTGAGCGCAGACCTGTCGGCCTTGTTGTCGGGCGCCTACGTTAACCGGTTCGCCATGAACGAGCGCTCCTACAAGGTAATTCCGCAAGTGCGTCGCTCGCAGCGCCTGACGCCACAGGATCTGCAGGGTTACTACACACGCACGCGCAGTGGTGATCTGGTGCCCATGAGCACGCTGGTGTCGCTCGAGAGCGAGGTGGTGCCGCGCTCTCTGAAAGGGTTTCAGCAGCTCAACGCCGTGACGCTCAATGGTATTCCCCGCCCGGGTGTGGCTTTAGGGGACGCGCTCGCCACGCTGGAGCAAATCAGCCGCGATGAGTTGAGCCGCGAGTACAGCATTGACTACGGGGGGCAGAGTCGCCAGTTCAAAACCGAAGGCAGCGCGTTGATCATGACCTTCTTCTTTGCACTACTGCTGATTTATTTGGTGCTCGCCGCGCAGTTTGAGTCCTTCCGTGATCCTCTCATTATGCTGGTGACCGTGCCCATGTCGGTGTGCGGGGCGCTGCTGTGCCTGAACATTCTTGCACTCTTTCAGGTGCCTGGTGCGACGCTGAACATATACACGCAGGTCGGTTTAGTGACCTTGATTGGGGTGATCTCCAAGCACGGTATCCTCATTGTTGAGTTCGCCAACCGGCTGCAGGAGGAGGGTATGCAAAAGCGTGAGGCGATTGAAGAAGCGGCTTCGGTGCGGCTGCGCCCGGTGTTGATGACGACAGCAGCCCTGGTGATTGCCATGGTGCCGTTGTTGCTGGCTTCTGGCCCCGGTGCGTCGGCGCGTTTTTCCATGGGCCTGGTGATTGCGTCAGGTATGACGATTGGCACCTTGTTTACGCTCTACGTTTTACCTGCTGTGTATCTGTACCTGGGGCGAGACGTTGCGGTGACCTAATGACGGGTTCGGCTTCGGTGAGTGTGCTGTGTTGTGCGTTACTGCGGCTCGTTCAAGAGCGCAAAATAACGCTGCAAAGACGCCTCGGCTAGCGCGGCGATTCAGGCGTTGGCTGAAAACAGCGTTTGAACTATCTGCGGGAGGCGCTATCCTAAAGGGGTGTATTCGTTAAGTATGCCCGACATGTTGCCACACCGGCTGAGAACGTACATCGCATTATTTGTGCTCGTCGCCTTTACGGGGCAGGCGGTTGCTGTTGTGCCTGCGCCCTGCAGCATGATGCATGCGGGTAGCTCGCCTGATAGCAGTGGCTCCGTTATGGTGCATGATGGTTTGGATCACAGCGCCATGCGCATGGGGCATGTCCAGTCAGCGGGCCACGGTGAGGCGGCCAAACACGCCGGCTCTGCGGCCCATGGTACCGCCGATACCCCTGAATGCTGTGATCAAGCACAATGCTCCCCTGTGCACTGCATGTCCGGCGGTGGCGCTGCAGCGGTAAGTACAACGTTGTTCTCTGCCCCCTCTTTTTGTAAGGTTCTTAATGCCGGAGCTTCAGCATCCTGTGTGCTGGCCGAGGGCTCCTCTCTGCTTCGTCCGCCCATTTTCCGCTAATATGGGGTTAGTGCGCCTGTTTTTTGGGCCCACATCCTCGGCAAGGCGGGAATTCGCCATTCCCAAACTATAGGCCCACCGTGTTTCGCCGCTCGCGCTCATCGTGCGTGGGGTTGTGGTGGTCGCCGCTTGTAACGAACGCGTTTTGCTGCCGCCGCAGGCATGTTGATGTCTTTCCTGCAGCGGGGCTCAGCGCACTGGTGTGAAGGACGAACCATGAAACTGTTACTCATGACTCTCTGCTCGACTTTTTGGCTGTGCTTGCCGGCAATTGCGCAGGCGGCGCCCGGCACGCTGACGCTGGACGCCGCAATAGAGCTCGCTGGGTCGGCTGATCCCTGGCTGTTGGGTAGCCGTTATCGGCAGCAAGCCCTGGCTGAAGAGGCGGTAGCCGTTGGCAGCCTGCCCGACCCCAAGGTGAGCCTTACGGCAGGGAACCTGCCGCTGGATACCTTTGATATCAATCAGGAGCCGATGACCCAGCTTATGGTGGGGGTGAGCCAGGCCTTCCCTCGCGGCGATACGCGCGTGTTGGCTCAGCGACAAAAAGGAGAGCTGGCGGCGCAGGAGCCCTGGCTTCGAGAGGATCGCAGTGCCCAAGTGGAGCGGAAGGTGACGCAGCTGTGGTATGCAGCGTACTTGGCGCAGGAAACGATCGCACTCATCGAGCGCAACCGTAGCCTGTTTGACTACTTGTTGGACGCCGCCAGTGCCAGCTACTCGTCTGCGCTGGGCAGTACCCGGCAGCAAGACTTGGTGCGTGCGCAGCTCGAACTGACGCGCTTGGAAGATCGTCTCACTGCCCTTCACCAGCAGCGAGATGCGGCGCAGCGCCAGCTGGGCGAGTGGATTGGCGCTAGCGCAAACTCACCACTGTTGGCGCTGCCTGCGAATGACGTGATGCAGCCGGCCGGCGCTTTGCAGGGCGCGGCTGCGGCCTCCCGCGAGCAGCGCTATGGCTGGATTGCCAGCCACCCCGTTTTGCAGGCTATCGACCGGCGTATTGCGGCGATGAGCACCGAGGTTGATCTGGCGCGGCAAGGCTATAAGCCTGCATGGGGAGTTAATGCTCAATACGGGTATCGTGGTCAAGACCCCGTGGGGCGCGACCGTGCTGACCTGTTCAGTGTAGGGGTCACTTTCGATGTGCCGCTGTTTACCGGTGACCTGCAGGACAAACAGGTCGGGGCGGCCGTTGCCAGAGTGGAAGCTCTGCGCACCGACCGGCAGCTGTTGGCGCGCCGAATGCTCGCTGAACTGGAGACGGCGCTGGCCCGCCTGCAGCGTCTCGATGAGCGCAGCGCGCTCTATGCCGAGCGCCTGATGCCGCAGATGGCCAATCAAGCAGACGCAGCACTCGCTGCCTACAACAACGACGATGGAGACTTTGCCGAGGCAGTGCGCGCACGAATCGCGGAGCTGGATGCACAAGTCGAGTCGCTCGGCTTGTCGATTGCGCGCCAGCAAATGCTTGCGGAAATCGATTACCTGTTGGTTGCGGCGAAGCCAGG
>JANQUV010000054.1:0-17333 GCA_030730585.1 Haliea sp. | reverse complement strand
ACAATAACGCGGGGAACATACAATGAATGGAACAATGAAGGTTGCTTCTGTGCTGGCGCTGGGTGTTGGTTTAGGTGCTCTGTTCAGCGGCCTCGCGACCATGTGGCTTGACGGTGAAAGATCAGACGTTTCTGTGGGAGCCGCCGACAACGGCAAGGCGGCGCCCCTTTACTGGGTGGCACCTATGGACCCTAATTATCGTCGAGATGAGCCAGGCAAGTCGCCTATGGGAATGGACTTGATACCGGTCTATGCAGGTGCCGATGAGGAGGCTCCCGCGGGCACAGTGCGCATTTCGCCTGATGTCATAAATAATCTTGGCGTACGCACGGCACGGGTGATTGCGGGTCGCCTGCCCAGCACCCTCAGAACCGTGGGCTACGTGCAGTATGACGAGGCGCGATTACAGCATATTCACCCGCGTGTAGAAGGGTGGATCGAAAATGTGTATGTCGCGGCTTCTGGTGACCCGGTAACTCGCGGTGAGCCCTTGTACACCCTCTATTCGCCCACCTTGGTGAATGCTCAGGAAGAGTTGCTCATGGCGTGGGAACGCAAAAATCCCGTGCTGATCAAGGCTGCATCGGAGCGCCTGGCTGCGCTGGAGGTTCCGGCTGCCGCGCTGCAGGAGCTGCGTGAAACAGGCAAGGTTAGCCGCACCATCACGGTTAATGCCCCCGCCGATGGCGTGGTCGATATGCTGCAGGTGCGCCAGGGCATGTACGTCAAGCCCGGTATGGAAAGCCTCTCCATTGGCTCGCTGGAGCACCTCTGGGTGATTGGAGAGCTGTTTGAACGTCAAGTGCCGCTGGTGCAGGTGGGCGACAGGGTGCGCATACAGCTGGATTACCTGCCGGGCCGTGAATGGGAAGGCCGGATAGATTACATTTACCCCGCTCTGAACCCGCGAACGCGCACTGCTCAGGTTCGTGTGCAGGTCCACAATATCGACCGGATGCTGCGTCCGGGCATGTTCGCGCGGCTGGATATCGCCACTGAGCCGGGCGAGGAGACGCTGCTGGTGCCGCGCGAAGCGCTGATTCGAACGGGATCACAGTTGCGGCTGGTGCAGGCGGCAGGGGAGGGTCGGTTCAAGTCGGTTGCCGTGGAGGTGGGCCGGGTGGGCCGTGCGCAGGTCGAAGTTCTCTCAGGCGTGCGCGAGGGCGAGCGCATCGTGACCTCGGCCCAATTTCTGATCGATTCCGAATCCAGCAAAACATCAGACTTCAAGCGCATGGAGCATCGCGGTCAGGACGAGCAAGCCCCTGCTGCTGATCACGGCGCGCATCAACACGAGTCACACACGATGGAGCAGGCACAATGATTGCCGCCATCATTCGCTGGTCGGTTTACCACCGATTCTTCGTGCTGCTGGCGACGGCGTTGCTGTTGGCGGCTGGCGCTTGGTCCCTGAAGAACACACCGGTAGACGCGATCCCTGATTTGTCGGACGTGCAGGTGATTATCAAAACCAGCTATCCGGGCCAGTCGCCGCAGGTGGTGCAGGACCAGGTAACTTACCCGTTGACCACGGCGATGCTGGCGGTACCTGGGGCGGTAACCGTGCGCGGCTTCTCGTTCTTTGGCGATTCCTATGTGTATGTCATTTTTGATGAGGACACCGACCTCTACTGGGCCCGGTCCCGGGTATTGGAGTATCTGTCGCAGGTTGCGCCGACCTTGCCCGACAGTGCGCGGCCACAATTAGGGCCGGACGCCACTGGCGTGGGTTGGGTGTATTTGTATGCGCTGGTCGACCGCAGTGGGCAACACGACATCAGTCAGTTGCGTAGCCTGCAGGATTGGTTCCTCAAATATGAGCTGCAGACGGTTCCCGGGGTGTCGGAAGTTGCGGCGCTGGGCGGCATGGTAAAACAGTACCAAGTGCAGGTGGATCCGGAAAAACTACGCGCCTTCGGTATCCCGCTATCGCTGATTCAGACCGCGATTCAGCGCGGCAACCAGGAAATTGGTGCCTCGGTGGTAGAGATGGCAGAGGCCGAATACATGGTTCGGGCAACGGGCTACATCCAGGGCGTTGGTGACCTGGCGGAGATCCCGCTGGGTTTGGATGTGAACGGTACGCCAGTGCGCCTGCAGGATGTTGCCGATATTCAGTTGGGCCCGCAAATGCGCCGCGGGATTGCCGATCTTAACGGTGAGGGTGAAGTGGTTGGCGGCATTGTGGTTATGCGATACGGCGAGAACGCGCAGGACACCATTCAGCAAGTGAAGGCACGCCTTGAACAGCTTAAGGCCGGGCTTCCCGATGGGGTGGAGATCGTCACCGTCTATGATCGTTCTGGGCTTATCGAGCGAGCGGTGGAAAATCTGTGGCGCAAGCTGCTTGAGGAGTTTTTGGTAGTTGGCCTGGTATGCATGGTGTTCCTGTTCCACGTGCGCTCTTCGCTCGTTGCCATTTTCAGCTTGCCTGTTGGCATTCTGGCAGCCTTCACCGTCATGCACCTGCAGGGCCTGAACGCCAACATCATGTCTCTGGGCGGTATCGCTATTGCAATCGGCGCGATGATTGATGGCGCTATCGTCATGATTGAGAACATGCACAAGCACATGGAGCGTACGCCACTCACTGAACAGAATCGTTGGAAAATTGTTGTTGAGTCCGCGACTGAGGTGGGGCCTGCACTGTTTTTCACCCTGCTTATTATTACCGTGAGCTTTCTGCCAGTATTTACGCTGGAGGCGCAGGAAGGCCGCATGTTTGCACCGCTGGCGTTCACCAAAACCTACGCCATGGCCGCCAGCGCGGCGCTGGCGATTACGCTGGTGCCGGTGCTGATGGGCTACTTCATTCGCGGCAAGGTGCTGGCAGAAGACAAGAACCCGATTAACCGCGTGCTGACTGCAGGGTACCTGAGCGTGTTGCGCCTGGCATTGCGCTACCCGGCCCGTACCTTGATGTTGGCGCTCGTGGTTACGGCCATCGGTTTCTGGCCCGCCGGTAGAATTGGCAGTGAATTCATTCCCGACCTCGACGAGGGTGACCTCATGTACATGCCCACCACCTACCCCGGCTTGTCGATTGGCAAAGCACGCGAACTGCTGCAGCAAACGGACAGGCTGATTGCCACGGTGCCGGAGGTGCAAAGCGTGTTTGGTAAAATTGGCCGCGCGGAAACGGCCACCGATCCTGCGCCTTTAACCATGATCGAAACGTTTATTCAGCTGCGCCCCAAAGAGCAATGGCGCACAGGTGTCACCACTGACAGCCTCAAGGCGGAGCTGGATGCACTGGTGACGTTACCGGGCCTGACCAACGCCTGGGTAATGCCGATCAAAACGCGTATTGACATGCTGGCAACGGGCATTAAAACCCCCGTGGGCATTAAAGTCGCGGGCCCCGATTTGCTAAAGATTCAGGCGATTGGCAAGCGGCTTGAGGAGGTGTTGCGGGAGGTGCCGGGTACGGCGTCCGTGTATTCGGAGCGGGTTGCCGGCGGGCGCTATATCAAGGTGGATATTCAGCGAGCCAATGCAGCGCGCTACGGGTTGAACATTGCTGACGTGCAGCAGGTGGTGGCAACCGCTATTGGCGGCATGAACGTGACCCAGACTATCGAAGGCCAGGAGCGCTATCCGGTCAACCTCCGCTACCCTCAAGACTACCGCGACTCCCCCGAGCAGTTGGCTTCGTTGCCCATTGTCACACCCAACGGCCAACGCATTGCCTTGGCAGATGTGGCGAAGGTGTATGTGGAAGACGGCCCTCCCGCAATCAAGAGTGAAAATGCGCGCTTGAACGGTTGGACCTTTGTCGATATTGAAGGCGTGGATGTAGGCAGTTATGTGGGGCAGGCGCAGGGGGTGGTTGCGAACCGGGTTGAGTTGCCGCCCGGGTACTCCCTTACGTGGTCTGGCCAGTACGAGTACATGCTGCGCGCCAAGGAGAAGCTCAGCTACGTTTTGCCGCTGACTCTGGCGATCATCGTGGTGCTGCTGTACCTGAACTTTCGCAGCTTGATGGAGGTGGCCATTATTCTGGGTACGCTGCCACTGGCGATGGTGGGTAGCATCTGGCTGATGTATCTGCTGGGCTACAACTACTCGGTGGCAGTCGGTGTTGGCTTTATAGCGTTGGCGGGGGTAGCCGTAGAGATCGGCGTGATCATGCTCGTCTACCTGGATCAGGCCTGGCGGCGGTTGCTGGATGAAACCGGGGGCGAGCCCACGTTGGCACAGCTGAGTGAAGCCGTGCTCAGCGGGGCGGGGCGGCGCATTCGCCCGGTGATGATGACCTCCGCAACCATCATTCTCGGCCTGCTGCCGATCATGTTCGGCAGCGGAACGGGCACCGAGGTGATGCAGCGCATCGCGGCGCCATTAGTCGGCGGCATGGCCAGTGCCGTGGTTCTCACGCTGTTAGTGCTGCCCACCGTTTACTTATTGTGGCGCCGGCGCGCTGTGCGTCGATCAGCAGGGTGATTGCACATGAACGTGATTGCGAGTGACTTGGTTTCGTGTTGTTTCAGGCGTGGCGCAGTTTGTTGAACTGATCAATTCAAGCATGCCGTTTTCTGCACATTTACGGGTGCCCCGGCGCGGTAACCGCTTTATGCTGGATGTGAATAACAATACAGCGACAGACCGGTTATGGGACAACTGCAGGGCAAAGTAGCGTTTATTACCGGCGCCAGCCGTGGTATCGGTTTGGGGGTTGCACGTGCGTTTGCTGCGCAGGGGGCGACAGCAATCATCGCCAGCCGCAGCGTAACAGTGGGAGCCGCTGCCGCTGCGGCAATTAACCGTGATTATCCGCAGGGTAAGTCGGTTTTTCTGGAAACTGATGTTGGAGATCGGGCGCAGCTCGAGCAGGTGCTGGAGCAGGTGGCCGCCGAGTACGGTGCCGTCGATATTTTGGTGAACAACGCCACGCCAGCGGGTGATGGTCAGCCACTGCGCGTGGAAAGTACCGATTTCGCGCGCATCGAGGAGCTCACCACAATCAATTACTACGCCTCTTTGTGGGCAATGCAAAAAGTATTCCCCGCCATGAAGGCCAAAGGGTCCGGGCGGGTGATCAACATGTGTTCTCTCAACGGTGTGAATGCCCATCGTTTTTCCGTGGGCTATAACAGCTCCAAGGAGGCGCTGCGGGCGCTCACTCGTACCGCCGCTGCGGAGTGGGGGCGCTATGGTATTACCTGCAATGTGATTTGCCCGGCAGCCGTTACAGAACCTTGGGAAACCTATGTGGCTATGGCGCCTGAGGCCGCGCAGAGCATTCTGGATAGTAATCCCATGCGCAGGCTAGGTGACAGTGAACACGATATAGGTCCACTGGCTGTGTTTCTGGCGTCCGACGGCGCCCGATACATTACAGGCAATACTATTCACGCTGACGGTGGCGGCCATATCAATGGCGTGCCGTGGCTGTACGACCTTCCGGAGTAAGCCATGAGCGATAACGAATCCAACACTGCGATGTCGCAGTTCATAGGTTTGGCGCCTCTCATTCGGCTACTGCGCCGAGGTAAAGTCGACGCGGGCTACCGCGGTTATGTTGTGGGCCGCGTGCTGTTCAGTCTGCTGCTGGAGCCGTTTCGCTGGTATGAGAAATGGCGCTGGGGCAAGCACATTGCAGCCGCTCAGTTGTCAGCGCCGCCCGTATTTCTGCTTGGCATGGGGCGCAGTGGCACCACGCACTTGCACTATCTGTTCTGGCAGGATCCGCAGTTTGGTTTTGTCACCAACTTTCAGGCTTCACTGCACCCGGTGGCGATGATCAGCCGGGGGTGGGTGAAGCGGCGGATCGCCGCCGGCATGCCGGCCACGCGGCCGATGGATAATGTCGCCATTACCCTGGATGCGCCGCAGGAAGAGGAGTTGGCGTTGGTAAAAATCACCGAGCACGCGGCTTTTCACTTCGCGAGCTTCCCGCGGGAGCTGCCCGGCATCTATGACCGCTATGTCACTGAGTTGGGCAAATACCCCGATGAATTGGCGCAATGGCAGGCGGCTTATAGGGAAGTGCTGCAAAAAGCGACCCTGCTCAATAACGGCAAGCGGCTGGTGCTGAAAACGCCCACCCACACCGGGCGCGTTGCGTTGTTGCATAGCATGTTCCCGGGTGCCAAATACGTATACATCATGCGCAACCCTTACCGCGTGTACCAGTCGATGTGCAATATGTACCGACAAATTCTGCCGGGGCAAACCTTTCAGGATTTCACCTGGGAAGCGATCGACGACTGGATTATTCATGCTTATAAGGCGTTACTTGAGGCCTACCTCGAGCAGCGCAAGGTGATCCCCAAAGAGAGCCTCATTGAAATTCGGTTTGAAGATCTTGATACCAACCCTATGGAATGCATGCGGGATATTTATGGGCAGCTGGAGTTGGGTGATTTCACGCAGGTTGAGCCACTGCTGAAGTCGTACCTGGATGGCTTGAACAACTACCAGAAAAACAGTTTTGAGTTGCCAGACGAAGTGATTGCACGCGTCAACAAACATTGGGGCTTCGCATTTGAGGCCTTTGGTTATGAACAGTTGACCCCCGGCCAGCCCGGCGAAACCGTTGCAGGCCGCCCTGAGGCGGCCAACAAGGAGAGTGATCAATGAGCCTGAATCAGTTCAAGGAAGTTCTGCAAGGCCTGTGGGCCGGTGAGTTGCCGATCGAGCATGGCTATAACGAGTTTATTGGCCACGCCGATACGGTGCGGCAGTTGCTTGACGTTGCCCCGGATCCGGTTCGGGCGGATCTGCAGGCCTTGTACGATTTGCTGGCGGAAGCGCGAGATGCCACAGGCATGGCGGTGTTGGGCGTGTTCCCCAAGTTGTGCGATCCGAATCTGGCGGCTATTGAAGGGCGTATTTCGGATTACATTGCCGAGCACTGTGGGGTGCGCCTCGATGACGGGCGTTATCACGTGGGCGAGTTGACCGGCGCGCCTTTGTCTACCGGCTGGCCCGGTGCGGGCAGTCCCTTGACCAACAACCGATTTCCCTATTTGTTGGACACCTCGGCGTCTAATTACTTCAGTAACCGCTACTGGAACGGTGCGCAAGCCCCGGAAGGTTTCGTGGCGGTGCCGGAGGGGGGGCGCGTTGTATTTGCCGGGCAGTATTTACGCTGCCGCTACTTTGCTTTTCATCCCTGTGACTTTGATACCAACACACTGCCCACGCTGGTGGATAAGGATATTCAGCCCGATATTGGTAGCCATAACCCGTTTTGCGAGCCGGTCGCTGAAGGCGACGAGCAACGCTTCACCGTAACGATGGTGTTCGAACCCCTGCCCGAAAAGCCCGTGCCCAATACCATCTATGCGGGCGAAAAAGTTAACGGGGGTGCCAATCAGGCAGTGTTCCTGCTGCTGCGAACCACGGATTCTGTGCTGGGTGCCACCCCGCCGAACAGCACGGGTGTCCCCCTGCCTTCGGTGACGGTGTTGGACCGCGACGGCAAGGTGGTGGAGCATCATGACAGCTGTTTCCCTTATGACCCGGAACAGAGCTACCCGGTAGAAACGACGCAATTCGCCTCGCTACCTATTCCGGATTACCGGGCCGTGGTGGCGGCGGGCAAGTTCAGCGCCCGCTCCAACTGGGGGTTGCCGTACGACATCCTTGCCAGCGACGACATTCTCTACTTGAGTACGCCCTACAGCACGCGCCTCGGTGAGCTGCTGGTGGTGCGCGCGAAGGCGCTACGCACGCCGGATACCCCGCGAGAGCCGGTGTATGCCAGCGAGGTGCAGATCCGCGGCTTCACCATCACGAATTACAACTTCTGGGCGGGCATCTGCAATGATGCCGTGGTGGACAGGCATCTGCATCTGGACGAGCAAGGCTATTACACGGTGGTGCTTTCCAGCCCGGAGAACCGCCCGGTGAACGCCTGTGCAGAAGAAGCGGTGAATTGGATGGACTGGGGCCCCTACCTTGATGGGCAGTTAACCTTCCGCATGCTGCTGCGCACCAATCCGCTGCTACTGCGCTTAAAAGCGCTGGCGCTCGGTGAAGGCGAGGATAAGGAGCTGGAGCCGTTTCTGCCGAGAGTTGGGCATTGCAACAGGGCTGACTTCGAACGTGAAGGTTGGCGCGCCGCGCTATCGGGCTAGCGCCAAGAGCATGACCTGGTAACTCCCGGTGGCGTCAAACAAAACGAATAATATGGTCAGAGTGATAGTGCCGGCCGCAAAATGAATCCCGGCTTTTTTTGTTTAACCGTAGGCATTATTGATCTTCCGCGCTGGAGGTGCCTAGGTCTGTCCCGCGACGCTTGGGGTGCAAATTTGTGGCGGGGTTTATAGCCTCTTTAACGGTACGGGGGATCTAGGGTCAGCGATAGGAGCATGCCAATAATGCCGTCGAGGTTACCCTGCGTATGCTCCGAGGTTTGGGCCGAAGTTTACATTCAAGTGCCTGCTTCAGCTATGGCCTCTTCAATGGGGCCAATTAATGAGGCGGCGCGAGGGTAGCCCGCGTACTGCGCGATAAACAGGAGCAACTCTCTGGCTTCCTCAGCCTTCATTTCTCCACGTTTAAGCGATGCTTTGACCTGAATTTTGAAGGTGGCCGCCTCGCCCTTTTCGGCAATGATACCGAGGAGCAGTATTCTTTTGTCCCGCATTGAAAGAGTTTCGCGCGTCCAGATTTCAGCGAATAGTTGCTCAAGCATAATATCGGTGAATTCGTAGCCTTTGTCAGGTGTTACCACGTCCCCCGCATACACCTCCTTTATCGTCTCCAACCCGATGTCTCTTCGGCTTTTTTTGCTCATGGCTCTGGTCTCCGCTTGTTAAAAGGACTGCTACTGACTCAATCCAACGTTCCAAAAATTCTGTCGTAAAGCAGTGTGATCGTCGCGTAGTTTCCTTTGTGCATGTTTTCGTGATGTATATGGTGCTTCTTGGTGATCCAAGACAAGGTTCTGAATGGAAAGTGTGGAAGATTTACGGATGTATGATTAATGATGTTGAGATTGAGAAAAACAAGATATGTGATGATGGCTGTCCAGGCGTGAAAAGGGCCAGTAAACGCTGCCAATACTGCAATGGTGCCAAGAAACAGTGTGACACCGATAAAGGTCTCAAAGGGGTGAACGTAATAGGCATCGATGTAGGTTGGATGACGCGCCTGATGATGGACAGCATGGATTCGACGCATCCAGCCGTTACCATGAAACCAGAACCGGTGGCTCAGGTAGTAGAAAAAGTCGTAGACCATCAGAATCAGTATACTGTTTAGCGCTATATCAACAATGTTCACATTTTCGAGCGTGACGCAAAAAGGAAGTATCAGCAGAAAGAAAGTGGCATTAGTGATGCCGCCTATATTCCGGCTTGCACGCATCACGGGGGGGTACTTCTCAAGGGCCTTCTTTTTTCCATCTTCTTGCCGGTTTTCTTCGCGCATCCGCCGTAATTCGGGGACTAAGAATACTAGAAAGTTACCTATTCGATTGATGACGACTATGCCTGCCAAAACAACGAATGCTGCTAACAGGTTGTAGTTGGCCGCCAATATGGATGTAAATTCAGTGAAACTATTCATCATGGTAATTAACCTCTTGTTCGGCTTCAGTCAGCAGAAAAGCTAGGTGGCGGCAGCCCTCTAGCGTGAGTCTCTGTTTCAATTCTTGAGCCAGTAATTCGACATTTGGAGCAGGCTCCTTGAATACAGAAACCTCAGGTTTGAGCGAATGGTAGGATTTCTGCATGACTGATCGAAGCGCCTGAAATGGTTTTTCGCCTACGCAAGCGCGAATTTCCGCTTCAAGATCATCGATACAGTCAACAGAGTCTTCGATCAATTTTCTGCCCAAGTGAGTAAATCTCAGCAGCATTTGCCGTGCGTCACCTGGATCCACTTCCCGGTAAATATAGCCTTGTTCCTCAAGCTCTTGTGATATGGCGCTTATCGCCTGTTTGCTAACATTTTGTAGCGCTGCGATCTGGAAAATGCGCCCACCTTCAGGGCCAATAAACGTAAGAACGTGGCCAAACGACAGTTTCAGCTTTGGATGTCCGCGCTCCTTGACCAATTCCATCAGGCGCTGGCTTATGTAGCTTCCGAATCTCGGTAGAAGGCCTATGATAGGTGCTCTGTCCAGCATGCGGTGGGGGCTTTCTTGGCCGAGTAGGCTGTTTTTCTCGCAGAAAGTGAGCAGCGCGGCTGCGCTCTTAGTGGCAGCTGAGCTTCCTGCAAGGATAGCGAGTTCGGCTTCCAGGCGGATCGCGGCATTGAGTCCCTTGCGTCGCAGTTCCATTCCGCTGCTGGTGAGGGTGATGCGTTTGGCGCGGCCGTCTGTGGGGTCTGGTGTGCGCTCTATATATCCTGCAGACTGAATTTGGTTAGCCGCCTGATTGGCGGCTTGTCGTGAAATTTGGAGCTTTGCAGCAATCTCTGTGAGGCGAATCCCTTTCTGTGGGACCATTGAAATATAAGGCTCGAAGTAGAGGCGTAAGTGAGTGAAGCCATGCTTTTCCGCCAGCTGTTGCATTATCTGAGTTTCAAGGTGACGTGTTACGGCCAGAACCTGTCGGGGGAAGTTGTCCCGATAGCGACTCCATATTGGGTCTTGGTCCGTTTTTCGCAGTTGTGTCGGGATCATGAGCGTTACGCAAAACCTACGTTGATGTATCGTCAGTGATACTTTACTAAATTGCGATAGATGTACTTTTTCTTCCTTTTGCGCACGGGCGGTGGCCATCGAATTTACCGCCACAGGCATATATTTGGCGCGCTAATGGAGATGCTGTTTGGCGAACTTGTCCATATCGTGCAATTTTTCGTCTAATGACATGGAGCTTGCCATACCGTTTTCATCGCAAAACGCATGCCGGTAAATCTGTGTTACGCCGAGTTCTTGGCAGCGGTCAAAATTCTTTGGGCTGGGGTCGTAAAGTCCAAGGCAGATATCAAACACTTCTGACTGACGCCCTAAATCTTGTCGGTGTCGTCGGAGAGTGGTGACGATTGTTTCGACTTCTTCCATGTTGTGCTGCGCCCCAATCCACCCGTTGTAGCGGGCGGCCCGTTGCAACGCGGCGTTCACAAAACCGCCGATGAATATCGGCAGAGGATCCTCGAGCTTCGGTGACATTTGTAAGCGGGGAAAGTTGAAAAACTCACCTGTATGAGAAACAGGTTCGCCGCTCCAGAGCTTACGCATGACATCGAGCATTTCGTCACAGCGTCTTCCTCGGGTATGAAAATCCTGTCCGACCAGTGCAAACTCAGACTTTTGCCAGCCAATGCCAGCGCCCAGGATGACGCGGCCGCCGCTGATATTCGCAGCGCTTGTTATGGACTTTGCTGCGTCGAAAGGCGTGTGCATTGGCAGGATGTAGACGCTGGTCATGAACCGCAAAGTTCTTGTGATCTGCGATAGCGCCGCGATTTGAATCCAGGGATCGGGCCAATGGGTCTCCGGGTACCAGCGGATCAAGTTGTTCTCGCTGTAGCTGTATTGATCGTACTGTTCGGAGAATGTAATGACGTGCTCTCCGAGGCTAACACCTTCGAATCCCAGGTCCTCTGCGTGCCGTGCCAGCGTTGGTAGTTCTTTTGTATCAATCATCGCCACTGACTGCCAGAATTTCATCGGCTCTTCCCCCAATTTTGTCTGGAAAATGATCGGCAGATATCGTTGGCCATGGCCGATGCACCGACTCCTTTTGTGCTGGTGAAAAGAAAACGGAGCAATGTCTGAGTCATTTTTTTGGTTCTGTCTTCCAGTCCGGGTTAAAAGTAAATATAAATTGACCTATAGTCAAACACGGTTGACATTAATTTTTCGCCGCAATAGTATCCAGAAAAATTATAAATAGATCAGCAAATTGAGGTGTTGATGATCAACCATACGTTGTCCAACGTCGGTTACATTGGGCTCGGCAATATCGGTAAGCCTACCGCGTTGCGGCTTCTGCGTGGCAGTTGGAAAACGCACGTCTACGATGTGCGAGAGGACCTACAGCGTGAGCTGGTCGAGTGCGGTGCGAGCGGCAGCGAATCCCCGGCACGTCTTGCGGCAGTCTGTGAACACGTTGGAGTTTGCGTGCGGGATGATGTGCAGGTGGACGCTGTCCTCTACGGCGCTGAAGGTGTTTTGGCCAATGCTCGCCCTGGCACCCTCGTTGCGATTCACAGCACTACTTCTGTTGGTGCTGTGCGACGTTGGGCGCATGATGCGTCGGGGTTTGGCGTTACACTCATGGATGCGGCTATCACCGGTGGCGCCCAGGGAGCTGAAGCAGGCACCCTTTGCTACATGGTTGGCGGCGACACTGAATCTGTTGAAAGAGCAAGGCCCGTTTTTGAAACTTCGGGCAACCGAACCGTCCACGCGGGTGGTGTCGGTGCGGGTATGTTGTTAAAACTCTGTAATAACCTGATTACCTACGCGGAGTTTCTCGCAATGTCGGAAGCAGCGAGCCTTGCGGAAGCAGGCGGCCTGTCTATTGATGTACTCCGCGAGGTCGGCCTGTCTAACGGCGTTGTGAACGAGGCAATGTACCAATTCATCGCAAACCGAAAGGCTTATGCCGCCGCCAGCAGTGCGCAGGAAATGGAAGCCGCCTTTGGCGCCTTTGGTCGACTCGCGGAAAAAGATCTCGAGTGTGCGGCACAAAGCGGAAAGGAGCTGGATGTGTACCTGCCATCGACCGGCCGCTTACGCGCACTGGTCTATGATTTATTTATGAATCGACTTTAGGAAGCTGTTCATGGCTGCAGAATCCCGATTGTTCATCGATGGCGAACTTGCTACGGCAGCGTCCGGCCATGTTTACGCAAATATAGACCCCGTCACGGAAGGCGTTATTGGTGAAGTTGCTGACGCTGGCCCGGTAGATATGGACCGGGCAATAGCAGCCGCCCGGCGCGCGTTTGATACAGGCACCTGGTCCGCTGATCACGAGTTCAGGCATCACTGTATTCAGCAGCTCCGCGACGGACTGCTCAACCATATGGACGAACTTAAACAGCAGATCGCCGCTGAAACCGGTTCCCCCATGGCCCTATGCGGTGCACAGGGGCCGCAATGTGAAATTCCCATTTCCTTCATTGACTACACACTTCAGACCCTACCGGGATTCAATTGGTGCAAAGATATTGGTGTTGCCGAGATTATGGGTATGAAAAGCCGCCGCTATGTGCAGAAAGAGGCGGTCGGTGTCGTGGCCTGCATTACCCCCTGGAACGTGCCCCTGCAGATAAACCTTGCCAAGTGTATACCGGCCCTTGCCGCAGGCTGCACGGTGGTGCTGAAAGCGGCCCCCGAAACGCCATGGTCTGCGACTTTGCTAGGACGAATAGTCAAAGAGAGTACCGATATTCCCCCGGGTGTTTTCAATGTGATTACGGCGCAAGACCCTCGTGAAGTAGGTGATCAGCTGGTCAGCGATCCGCGCGTCGATATGGTCTCTTTCACGGGTTCTACAGCTGTCGGCAAACACATTATGGCCACCGCGGCACAGACAGTGAAGAAAGTCTTTCTGGAGCTCGGCGGAAAGTCGGCAAGCCTGATACTTGATGATGCAAATCTTGAGCAAAGCCTTCTCTCAGCTCTTGGGGTATGTTTTCACGCTGGGCAAGGCTGTGCCATTCAAACGCGACTGCTTATTCCTTGTAGTCGCCAGCTTGAGGTGGAAGCATTGCTGAAGACTTACTTTGGGCTTATCGAGTACGGAGATCCGCAAGCTGCGGGCCAGATTATGGGGCCTGTGATCAGCGCGAGTCAGCGCGAGAGGGTTTTGTCTTATATAGAAAAAGGGAAGGCCGAGGGGGCTCGGTTGTTGCTGGGCGGCGGCGTGCCTGCTCACATGTCGTCCGGTTACTACATAGAGCCCACCGTATTTGTGGACGTCACGAACGATATGGTGATTGCACGAGAGGAAATTTTTGGTCCAGTGCTTGCCGTCATTGCCTACAAGGACGAGGAAGAGGCTGTGAGTATCGCGAATGATTCGGACTTTGGGCTTTCCGCTGCAGTCTGGTCTGCCAGCGAGGGCCGAGCACTTGCCGTAGCGCGTCGCCTCCGATGCGGCACGGTTAATGTCAATGGAGGAAACTTTTACGGTGCTGATGCTCCGTTCGGTGGCTACAAGCAGAGTGGTCTGGGGCGTGAAATGGGTCCGGAAGGGTTTGCCGAATACCTTGAGACCAAGACTATCGCGGTGGGTGTATGAATGAAGTTTTGCGGGGCGGTCGCTATGTCATTACTGGCGGTTCCAGTGGATTTGGTCTGGCGCTTGCCAGAGCGTTGGTTGCGGCCGGATCCAGAGTGACCCTGCTTGGTCGGCGTGAATCCGCGTTAGAAACTGTCGTAGAGGAGCTCGGCGTTGAATATTCTGATTACTTCGTCTGTGATGTTGGCGATAGCAAGAGCGTCCACTCTGCCTTTGCCTCTATCGGGCCGATAGAGGGCCTTATCAATAACGCCGGCATGGCGAAACCCGGCTCAGTCGAGGATCTGGACGAAGCTGAGGTGGAGCAGCAAGTGCGAACCAATTTTCTTGGAACCGTTTTTTGCTGTCAGGCGGCGATTCCCCTGCTACGTGCGGGAGTCAATCCACGGATCGTGAATATTTCTTCGGCAAGTGCCTGGCACTATGACGAAATGTCACACTTATCGGTCTACGCATCAACCAAAGCCGCAGTGGAGCGTTTTACGAGGGACTTGCGTGAGGAGGTTCAGTCATACGGTATTGGGGTGACGTGTCTGCGGCCAGGTGCTGCCTGGACTAACTTTGCCGACGGTTGGGACCAGCAGAAGGTTCAGCGTGGCTTTGATGCTTGGCGAAAGACCGGCCCTGAAATGGATGCCGGCATGGAGGCGAGCCATGTGGCCTCTGCGGTGATACACGTATTGAGCTACCCGCAGGGGGTAGCCGTGGACCTCATGGAGATCAGGCCGAATACGCCAATACCTAAGCCGGATAGTCAAGCCGGGCAAACAGGGAGACTTGCATGAACTTTACACAAAAAACCGTCATCGTCACTGGAGCAGGTGGTGGCATCGGCGAAGAGTACGCAAAAGCCTGTGCTGCACAGGGCATGAACGTGGTCGTTGCGGAATTGAACGAGTCTGGCGGGAGCCGTGTGGCGCAAGAGATAGAGCGGCAAGGAGGCCGGGCTCTGTTTGTAAAAACTGACGTTGGAGAGGAAGACTCTACTCGCGAGTGTGCAGCCAGAGCCGCAGAGTGTTTTGGCTCTATCAACTATCTCATCAACAATGCGGCAATCTTCGCCGACATGAGGATAGAGGGCTATCTCGATGTCGATATGGCCTACCTCGAAAAATTCATGCGGGTAAATGCTCACGGCGCCCTGCTTATGATAAGGGCGGTGGTTGAGTCCATGACAGCCGCTGGCGGTGGTGCCATTGTCAACCAGTCCTCCACTGCGGCTTGGATGAGCACGGGGTTCTATGGTGTTGCGAAGTTGACGCTGAACGGAATTACCCAGTCGTTAGCGCATGAATTGGGCCCGCGCAATATTCGTATTAATGCAATTGCACCGGGCCCAACTGACACTGGGGCTCTACAAAAGACGGCGGGTGAATACGCGCAGAAGATGCTGGAAACAATGCCGCTCAAGCGCCTTGGCAAGCCGAGTGATATGGCTGATGCGGCACTGTTTCTCCTCTCGGATCAGGCTAGCTGGATTACAGGGCATATTTTGAGTGTTGATGGCGGCCAATTGATGCGTCCCTGAAAAAAACCTTTCTGCGAGGACGGTGGCTCTGGCCGAGTCAATGCCATGGGTCGAGGCAAGAACAATAATATCCAGAGAAAGAAGCTGTAATATATTACGTCGCCCCCTAATTCTCGTAGAAGACCGTCTTTCCAATCATTCCAGGAGCCCACTATGAGCCAACAACTACCCCCTGAGAAAATCCGTTCGTTCGAAGCGGTCGATGATTTCTTTGCCAGCACCGATGTGCTGGTGTGCGGTTATGGCGGCGCGGGTGCTTCTGCTGCGCTGGAAGCCGCACAGCAGGGCGCGCGGGTGTTGGTGGTCGAGCGCGCCAGCGCCGGCGGCGGGTCTACCGCCATGTCCAGCTGCGAAATGTACCTGGGGGGCAGTGGCGGCACAGCGCTGCAGAAAGCGCTGGGCCTGGAAGACAGTACCGAAAACATGATTGCCTACCTTACCGAGGCGCTCGGCGAGTACGGTGATGCAGAAAAAATCCGTATCTACACCGAGGGTGCAGCGGCACACTTTGATTGGGTGGAATCCCTGGGGGTCAGCTACAAGCGTGCTGCCTTCCTTGAGCGCACGGTGGTACCGCTGACAGACGAATCGTTGCTCTATACCGGCAATGAAAAAGCGCACCCCTTCAATAAGGTGGCAACACCGGTCCCACGCGGCCATGTGCCGTCGAAGGAGGGCGATGAAGGCGGAAAGATCTTTATGGAAGCGCTGATGCAGCATGTGGTGGACGCGGGTGTTGAAATTCTCGGTGATACTAGAGCTACCGCTTTACTTACTGATAAGAGCGGCCGTGTTCGCGGTGCCATGGTTCGGCACGAAAATCGTGAAGTGGCGATACGTGCAGACCGGGCGGTCATACTGACCACAGGTGGTTTTGTCATGAACGAGGCCATGACCCAGCGCTACATGCCTGAGGTCCATTCCTATGCTGTGCCCTACGGCAACACCTATGACATGGGCGATGGAATTGTACTGGGTATGGCGGCGGGTGGCGTGACGCTCAACATGGAGCAGGCATTCTTGTCTTTTCCGCTGTACCCGCCTGCCAAGCTTACCTACGGTATTTTGTTGAACGAACTGGGCCAGCGCTATATCAATGAAGACACCTATCTGGCGCGTCTGGCCTGGTACTCCTGCCAGCAGCCGCATAAGCGCTTCTACTTGCTGGTGCAGAATGAAGACTTTGAGCCTTCCGATTATCTAGGGCGCCCACCCTTGGTGGCAACGGGCGAAACGATTGCAGAGCTTGCCGCAGAAGCCCCGTTTCCTGAAGGTGTTCTGGAGCAAACAGTGAGTTATTTCAATGTGCATGCGGCAGCTGGCAAGGATCCTTTGCTGCATAAAACGGCCGAGTGGCTGAAACCTCTGACCAAAGGGCCCTACGCCTTGGTGGAATATTCTGCCGAGGAAATGAGGGCGGTGATCATGCCGGGCACGGCCGGCCCGCTGATGTTTACGCTGGGTGGGCTGCAAACTCGCCCATCGGGTGAGGTGCTTAACATTGACGGCGAGGCGATTCCCGGCTTGTACGCTGCCGGCCGCGCAAGCGCGGGGCTGCCGCGCACAGCGCAAGGTTACGCCAGCGGGATGTCGGTGGGGGATGCCACCTTCTTTGGGCGCCTGGCGGGCCGTAGCGCGGCCTCTGCACT
>JANQUV010000053.1 GCA_030730585.1 Haliea sp. | reverse complement strand
CCGGGCTTCGCCCGGCTTTTTTGTTACGAGGGGGTTAGCCCTCGTCTGTCGCTACGTCGTCTGAGAGTGGGCGATCGACCAGTTCAACATAGGCCATAGGGGCCTTATCGCCTGAGCGGTAACCGCACTTCATGATGCGAATATAGCCGCCCGGACGGGCTTGATACCGCGGGCCGAGCTCTGTGAACAGTTTACCTACTGCTGCCTTGTCGCGCATACGATCGAACGCGAGACGGCGGTTGGCAACGCTGTCGTTCTTGCCAAGGGTGATGAGAGGCTCAGCGTAGCTGCGCAGCTCCTTGGCCTTGGGCAAGGTGGTCTTAATCAACTCGTGCTCCAACAGAGACACGGTCATGTTCCGGAACATTGCCTTGCGGTGGGAGGCATTCCGATTTAACTGACGTCCGCTATGACGGTGACGCATCTTTTGTTTCCTATACTCTCTGTGCTATCTCAGCACGGCCAACTGGTAACTCGGGAGTTTAAAGACTCAACACCCGGTCGTCGTTTCTGAGGCTGGCCGGCGGCCAGTTGTCCAGGCGCATTCCCAGCGACAAGCCGCGAGACGCCAGTACATCCTTGATTTCGGTCAGGGACTTCTTACCCAGGTTGGGGGTTTTCAGCAGCTCCACTTCGGTGCGCTGTACAAGATCCCCAATGTAGTAAATATTTTCGGCTTTCAGGCAGTTCGCCGAACGAACTGTCAACTCAAGATCGTCGACAGGGCGCAGCAGAATAGGGTCCACTTCGTCTTCTTCAACCACGGACTCGCTGTGGCTCTCGCTCTCGAGGTCAACAAACACGGCCAGCTGCTGCTGCAGGATAGTCGCGGCGCGGCGGATCGCCTCTTCGGGATCAATCGTGCCATTGGTTTCGAGGTCCAACACCAGCTTATCGAGGTCGGTGCGCTGCTCTACACGAGCCGCCTCAACCACATATGCTACGCGATTGATGGGCGAGAACGTCGCATCCAGATGCAGGCGGCCAATTGCACGAGTTTCCTCTTCGGGGTTTTCCCGAGAGTCTGCCGGCGAATAACCACGGCCACGCGCCACGGTCAGCTTCATGCTGATGTCAGAGCTACCATTGAGGTGGCAGATTACGTGATCAGGATTACGGATCTCAATATCGTGGTCGACCTGAATATCACCGGCCGTTACCACACCTGGGCCTTTGCGGCTCAGCGTCAATTCAGCTTCTTCTTTGCCGTTCATGACCAAGGCAACGCCCTTCAGGTTGAGGAGGATTTCGATAACATCTTCCTGCACGCCTTCAATGGCACTGTACTCGTGCTCGACACCGTCGATTTCAACTTCTGTGATCGCACAGCCGGGCATGGAAGACAGCAGTATGCGACGCAGGGCGTTACCGAGTGTATGGCCGAAACCCCGCTCAAGCGGCTCCAAGGTGACCTGCGCGCGGGTGCTCGTCTTTTCTTCGACGTTAATAACCCGCGGAGTCAAAAATTCATTTACTGCTGTCTGCATTCTGCCACCTGTATGAGTAGGTTAGTCCTAAGAAGGATTACTTGGAGTACAGTTCCACGATCAGGTTTTCATTGATCTCGGAGGACAGGTCCTGACGTTCAGGCGCTGACTTAAAAACTCCTTCCAGCTTATCGCTATTGAATTCGATCCACTCGGACTCGCCACGCTGGGCAGCCAAGGCCAGGGCAGACTGTACACGCAGCTGCTTCTTGGCCTTTTCGCGCAGAGCAACAATATCGCCTGCCTTGACTTGGTAAGAGGCCACGTTCACGACCGCGCCATTCACCAAAATACCTTTGTGGGAGACGAGCTGACGAGCCTCTGCACGCGTTGAGCCGAAGCCCATCCGGTACACGACGTTATCGAGCCGGCTTTCCAGCAGCTGCAGCAGGTTCTCGCCGGTCGCGCCCTTGAGGCGGGCAGCTTCCTTGTAGTAATTGCGAAACTGCTTTTCCAGCACACCGTAAATGCGACGAACTTTTTGCTTCTCACGCAGCTGCACACCGTAGTCAGACAAACGGCCGCGACGCGCGCCGTGCTGCCCGGGAGCAGATTCGGGTTTACACTTGCTTTCCAGTGAACGGACGCCGCTTTTCAGGAACAGATCTGTTCCTTCGCGGCGGGCCAGCTTGCACTTGGGTCCAATGTATCGAGCCATGTCAGTTGTTCCTGCTAAGCGCTTGTCTTGGTATTAGACGCGACGTTTCTTGGGCGGACGGCAACCGTTATGCGGGATCGGCGTCACGTCAGTAATGTTGGTGATTTTGTAACCGCAAGAGTTGAGTGCACGCACGGCGGACTCGCGGCCTGGGCCGGGGCCTTTTACCTGCACATCAAGGTTTTTCAGCCCATATTCCTTCGCAGCCTCTCCAGCGCGCTCTGCTGCCACCTGGGCGGCAAATGGCGTGCTCTTACGCGAGCCGCGGAAACCAGAGCCACCTGAAGTCGCCCAGCTCAGGGTGTTACCCTGACGGTCGGTAATGGTAATAATCGTGTTATTGAACGAAGCATGTACGTGCGCAATGCCGTCCACCACGGTTTTGGTAATCTTCTTACGAGTGCTCTTGGCACCTGGCTTGGCCATACTGTTCTTCCTGCTTTAATATCAACACTGCACCGGTGTGCAGCTACACTAAAAAGGATCCGCGGGCAGGAATGCCTTACTTGCGAATCGGCTTGCGCGGGCCCTTGCGGGTACGAGCGTTGGTCTTGGTGCGCTGGCCACGTAATGGCAAGCTACGGCGATGACGCAGGCCGCGGTTGCAACCCAGGTCCATGAGGCGCTTGATGTTCATCGAAACTTCACGGCGCAGGTCACCCTCCACCGTCATCTCACTCACTTTCGTGCGCAAGGCGTCCATTTCTGTTTCGTTCAGCTCACCGATCTTGCTATCTTCGGCAACACCGGTGTCTGCGCACAGGCGACGCGCCTGTGTACGACCCACGCCGAAGATGTAGGTCAGGGCGATAACAGTGTGCTTGTTATCAGGTATGTTGACGCCGGCAATACGAGCCATCCAACTTTCTCCAAATACTCAAATCGTCGCTAGGTGCTGGCCAGAGCGGCCTACTCAGTCAACCAAACCAGTTGAAGGTGTGTGGCGCGAAAGGCGCAGCATTCTAGCGGTATGTTTACTAAAAATCAACAGTCAGTAACCGGGATGGGTATCAGCCCTGGCGCTGCTTGTGACGCGGATCGGTTTCGCAAATAACACGCACTATGCCTTTACGGCGGACGATCTTGCAGTTCCTGCAGACCTTCTTTACTGATGCACGTACTTTCATTTTACTTCTCTCCAATGACCGGCCCGCTGTCTCAGCGGCCGGAGGCACCATAGTTGTTCAGCTTCGCTTTCTTCATCACCGAGTCGTACTGGTGAGACATCAAGTGGCTTTGCACCTGAGCCATGAAATCCATTACGACCACGACTACAATCAGCAGCGACGTACCGCCCAGATAAAACGGCACATTCCACATCACCACCAAAAACTGGGGCATCAAACACACCAAAGCGATATAAGCCGAACCAAACACTGTCAACCGCGTCAGGACACCGTCGATATAGTTTGCCGTCTGCTGACCGGGACGAATACCTGGCACAAACGCGCCAGAACGCTTGAGATTGTCAGCCACTTCCGATGGGTTGAACATCAACGCCGTATAGAAGAAACAGAAAAACACCACAAACGCCGTAAAAAGCAAAATATTCAAAGGCTGCCCGGGACCGATCGCCAACGCCAGATCCTGCAACCAATCGGCCGAACCGCTGGAGCCAAACCACTGGGCAATCGACGCTGGAAACAGCAGGATGCTGCTGGCGAAAATAGCCGGGATAACACCCGCCATATTCACTTTAAGTGGCAAGTGCGAGCTCTGCGCCTGCATCATCTTGCGGCCCTGCTGGCGCTTGGCATAATTCACCGTAATGCGACGCTGGCCTCGCTCAATGAACACGATCATGTAGATAACCGCGACAGCCAAAGTCAGAATGAACAGCAGTACCAGAATATTCAGCTCACCCTGACGTGCCTGCTCCAAGGACTGGCCAATGGCCGCCGGCAAACCGGCGACTATACCGGCGAAGATTAGCAGGGATATCCCGTTACCTACGCCTTTTTCAGTGATCTGCTCACCCAACCACATCATGAACACAGCGCCCGTGACCAAGGAGGTGATTGCAATAACGTAAAACACCACAGACACATCATACGACATGCCCTGATTCGCCATACCCACTGTCATGCCTGTAGCCTGAATAATGGCGAGCACAACCGTGAGATAGCGTGTGTACTGGCTTATCTTACGACGACCGGACTCACCTTCTTTCTTAAGCGCTTCCAGCTGCGGCGTGACCGCCGACATAAGCTGCATGATAATAGAGGCAGAAATATACGGCATAATACCCAAAGCAAGGATACTCATACGCTCCAGGGCACCGCCCGAGAACATATTCGCCAAACCCAGAATCGTGCCTTGGTTTTGGTTAAACAAGGCCGCCAGCTGGGCAGGGTCTATCCCGGGCACCGGTATATGGGTACCAATCCGGTAAACGATGATAGCCAACAAAACAAAACGAAGGCGAGCAAAAAGCTCGCCTAGTCCTGCTTTGTTAGAGCCTGGCAGCTGAGCTGTCGCCATTTATTCCTCGACCTTCCCGCCAGCCTGCTCTATTGCCGCCCGCGCGCCTTTAGTGACAACCAGGCCCTTGACGGTGACAGGCTTGCTAAGCTCGCCCGACAAAAACACTCGTACGCGCAGCACGTCTTGACGAATGATGTCAGCGGCCTTAAGTGCTTCGATATCAACAACATCGGCGTCCACGGCATTCAACTCACCCAGACGAACCTGAGCCGTTGTGCGAGAAACGCGTGACGTAAAACCATATTTCGGCAAGCGCTTTTGTAAAGGCATCTGGCCGCCTTCGAAACCAGGCCGCACCTTACCGCCCGAGCGGGACTTCTGGCCCTTATGGCCACGTCCTGCCGTCTTACCCAAGCCGCTGCCAATACCGCGGCCAACGCGCTTGGCGTCCTTGCGGGCGCCGGGGTTCGGCCCCAGGGTGTTCAGTCGCATAACATCTGACATGATCTACTCCTCGATCCGAACCATGTAGTTCACTTTATTGATCATACCCCGCACAGAGGGAGTATCTTCCACCTCAACGGTATGACCAATCCGGCGCAGACCCAAGCCCGCAATACACGCGCGGTGGTTCTTCAACCGACCGTGGACGCTCTTGGTCTGCGTCACTTTAATAGTAGCTTTAGCCATGACTCGCCAACCCAATAATTAATTCAGAATTTCTTCAACGGTCTTGCCACGCTTGGCAGCAACTTCTTCCGGAGCTGACATGTCACGCAGACCATTAAAAGTCGCGCGCACCACGTTAACCGGGTTAGTCGAGCCGTAGCACTTGGCCAAAACGTTATGAACGCCCGCAATTTCCAATACCGCACGCATGGCGCCGCCGGCAATAACCCCTGTACCTTCAGATGCTGGCTGCATATAGACCTTGGACGCACCATGGCTAGCCTTAACCGCATACTGAATAGTGCCATGGTTCAGATCGACCTGAATCATGTTACGGCGCGCAGCCTCCATGGCCTTCTGGATCGCAACTGGCACTTCGCGTGCCTTGCCGCGGCCGAAGCCCACTTTGCCTTTACCATCACCTACCACCGTCAAAGCGGTGAAGCTGAAGATCCGGCCACCCTTAACCACTTTCGCGACACGGTTGACCTGCACCAGCTTTTCCTGGAGATCGCCGTCCTGCTGCTGCTTCTTCTGATCGTTAAACGCCATAACCTTACCCTAGAATTCCAGTCCACTTTCACGGGCAGCGTCGGCAAGCGCCTTAACACGTCCGTGGTACTTGTAGCCCGCGCGATCAAACGCAACCTTACCAATTCCGGCAGCTTTGGCGCGTTCCGCAACCAATTTGCCTACGGCTGCGGCTGCTGCCTGATTACCGGTGCTACCGGCACGCAGGCTGCTGTCTAGCGTCGAAGCGCTGGCAAGCACGCGATCCCCTTCGGGAGCGATCACTTGGGCGTAGATGTGCCGTGGCGTACGGTGCACGCTGAGACGGTTGACACCCTGCTCACGCATACGGTTGCGAGCGCGACGTGCACGACGCAGCCTTGAATCATTCTTTGCACTCATCTCAACCTACCTACTTCTTCTTGGCTTCTTTACGCCGCACGTTCTCGTTGGCGTAACGAATACCTTTGCCCTTGTACGGCTCCGGCGGACGGAAGCTGCGAATCTCGGCAGCGGCCTGGCCTACAGCCTGCT
>JANQUV010000052.1 GCA_030730585.1 Haliea sp. | reverse complement strand
GATCAATAAAAAGAGCCTGTCCGTGCAGATTTACAGACAGGTTCGCGTCACCTCCCGGTGACTATCAGGCGACGCGGCGCAACACGCCCATCGTCCAATATCTCGCCTACGCCCAGAAACTCACCAGTCTCCAGAGCGACGCGCACCATACCATTGTGGGGCGCGTTTGGCACCAAAACCGGCTGGCCTTGGCGCAGATAATAACCCCCTGACTCCGTCAGGCGCACGGTAGGAAGGGCCTCTAGCGCTGTATCTGCTGGCAGCAGCAGAGCATCCATATCCTCTACCTGCTCTGCCTCCTTCAGGGCCTCCAGCGCCGGCAATGCTACACATTGCTCCAGCGTAAACGGCCCGGCGCGAGTGCGCCGCAACGCACTCACATACCCTCCTACACCTAGCGCTGCACCCAAATCTTCAGCGATCGAGCGCACGTACGTTCCTTTACTGCACTCAATCGCCACATCCACCTCGGCGCGTTCGCCGGGGCGAAAATCGAGCAACTCAAGGTGGTGAATCACCACAGAACGCGCCGAACGCTCTACTTCCTGACCTTTGCGCGCCAACTTATACAAGGGCTGGCCGGCATGTTTCAGCGCCGAGTACATGGACGGGATCTGCTCAATCTCGCCACGAAAGGCACCCAGGCCCTGCTCCACCTGCTGTCGGGTCAGTGCGCTGGCATCTACCGTCGCCAGCACCTCGCCTTCGGCATCTCCTGTGGTGCGTCGCTCACCCAGAACAAAGGTGCTGGTATAGGCTTTGTCCGCATCCAGCAAATACTGGGAAAACTTGGTCGCCTCACCCAAACACAGCGGCAACACACCGGTCGCCAGTGGGTCAAGGCTGCCGGTATGGCCCGCCTTGGCCGCAAAAAAGAGCCACTTGACGCGTTGCAGCGCCTGGTTCGAGCTAAACCCTGCAGGCTTGTCCAGCAGCAGTATTCCATCCAGCAGCCGCCCTTTACGCTGCCGCCCCACTAGGACTCTTCACCGGCGTTATCTTCACGCAAGCCCAGCTCACGGTCAGCCTGTCCGGCACGCCGGATCAGGTCTTCCAGTTCGCGGCCGCGGCCAACGCTTCCGTCAAAGTAAAAGCGCAACTGCGGCACACTGCGCATGCTGCTCTCGCGCGACAACTGGCTGCGCAAAAAACCGGCGGCTTTATTCAGCACCTCGGCTACTTCCTCGGCCTCGTCTGCGCCATCGCTGCCCAGCCGCGTAAAAAACACCTTGGCGTGGCCGAGGTCGCGGCTGACATCAACACCGGTAATACTCACCATACCGATGCGCGGGTCACGCAGCTCGCGCTGAATCTGCTGTGCGAGTTCGCGCTGCAGATAATCCGCTACGCGCTGAGTTCGACTGTATTCCTTGGCCATAGTCGTGCCGCCTACAAGGTGCGGGCAAACTCCTTCACTTCATACACTTCGATCAGGTCGCCGGGCTTCACGTCATTGTAGTTCTTGACGCCAATACCGCACTCCGTACCATTACGCACTTCACTGGCGTCGTCCTTGAAGCGACGCAGTGACTCCAGTTCACCTTGGTAAATGACAACGTTGTCACGCAGCACGCGAATGGGGCGCGAACGGTACACGGTACCCTCGGTAACCATGCAACCCGCGATCGCACCAAACTTTGGCGAGCGGAACACGTCACGCACTTCGGCAATACCCAGAATTTCTTCTCGCAGCTCTGGCGCCAACATTCCAGTCAGGGCCTGCTTAACGTCATCAATAAGGTCGTAGATCACGTTGTAATAACGCAAATCAACACCTTCACTTTCTACCAGACGACGCGCAGAGGCGTCCGCTCGCACGTTAAAACCAAACACGACAGCGCTAGACGTCATAGCCAAGGTAATATCGGTTTCTGCCAGGCCGCCCACGCCGCCGGATACAATATTCACCTGCACCTCATCGTTACCAAGGTCCAACAAGGCGGTTTGAATCGCCTCCAGCGAGCCGCGAACATCGGCCTTGACCACTACGTTCAGCGTTTTCTTCTCGCCGGCGGTCATGGTCTCGAACATGTTGTCAAGCTTCGCCGCTTGCTGGCGCTGCAGCTTGCTGTCGCGCGTCTTGTCCTGGCGGAACTGGGCTACTTCACGGGCACGCTTCTCGCTCTCGACGACGGCAAACAGGTCGCCAGCATCGGGGGTGCCATCAAGGCCCAGAATTTCCACTGGAATACTGGGGCCGGCCTCACTAATGTTCTTGCCATTTTCATCCAGCATTGCGCGCACGCGGCCGTACTGCAGCCCGGCCAATACGATATCGCCCTGACGTAGGGTGCCGCTTTGAATCAGCAGCGAAGCCACCGGGCCGCGGCCCTTATCCAGGCGTGACTCAATGACGATACCCTGAGCGGGCACGTCACGGGCAGCCTGCAGTTCAAGCACTTCGGCCTGCAACAGAATCGCATCAAGCAGGCTGTCAACGCCGTCGCCAGTGTGAGCAGACACTTCAATAAATTGCGTGTCGCCACCCCATTCTTCCGGGATGACATCCTTGCCGGCCAGCTCGCTCTTCACGCGGTCCGGATCTGCGCCTTCTTTGTCCATCTTGTTGATGGCGACAATCAGGGGCACCTTGGCCGCCTTCGCATGCTGCACCGCTTCTTCTGTTTGCGGCATAACGCCGTCATCAGCAGCAACCACCAGAATAACGATATCCGTACTTTTCGCACCGCGAGCACGCATTGCCGTGAAGGCTGCGTGACCAGGGGTGTCGAGGAACGAAATCATGCCGTGGCCGGTTTCCACGTGGTAGGCACCAATGTGCTGAGTGATGCCACCTGCTTCACCAGACGCTACCTTTGCCTTGCGGATATAGTCCAGCAAAGACGTTTTGCCGTGGTCAACGTGACCCATCACTGTGACCACGGGAGCGCGAGGCTCCAGAGTGCCGCCGTGCTGAGACAGCGTCTCTTCCAGCTTATCTTCCAGTGCGTCAGCACTGATCAGCTTGGGCTTGTGGCCCATTTCTTCCACCACCAGAATCGCGGTGTCCTGGTCGATCATCTGGTTGATATTCGCCATGACCCCAAGCTTCATGAGCTCCTTGATCACTTCACCCGCCTTGACCGACATCTGCTGCGCCAGTCCGCCGACTGACGTCATGTCGGCCAGCTCGACTTCATGGGCTCTTTTCTCTGTGGGCATTTCAAATCCGTGTTTGCCGTGTTCGGCATGAGTGCCACCACGTATTTTCTTGCGCCCGCCGCGGCGGCGCATCATGCCGGATTCAGCCGCTTCGAGGTCAGACAGTGACAAATTGTGGCCGCGCTGTTTGCCACGGCCGCCTCCCGGCGTGCTGCGGTCCAAACGGCCACGAACAGCCTTCTTGCGCTGCTCTTCCGTTTGCAGGGCAGGCGCATCGTGCAGGCGCTTGGGGCGTTTCGCAGCGGCTTCTCTTTCCTGTTCCACCTTCGCGACCGCTTCGGTCTTGACCCGCTCTTCCTCCGCCTTGCGCGCTTCCACCGCTGCTTTGCGTACCTCGGCCTCGGCGGCGTCGCGCGCCATGCGCCGCTGTGCTGCACGCTGTCGCAGCACCTCGGGGTCGAGGCCCTTCTCGTCCTCAGGCTCGGGTTCGGGCACTGAGGCTGCGGCTGCCGCAACCGCAGCTTCCTCCTCCGCCTCCGCCGCTTGGCGGGCCGCTACTGCAAGTGCTTCGGCCTCAGCTGCTTCGCGGGCGTGCATTTCTTGCAGCTCTTCTTCTGCACGGGCAGCCTCTTCAAGCTTGGCCGAATCCTGCATTTCGGAGTCTGCGTCTGACCCATCGCGCTTAACATAGGTACGCTTTTTGCGCACTTCCACGTTAACCGTCTTCTTGCCCTGTGAACCAGAGGTTCTCAGCGTGCTGATGGTTTTGCGCTTTAATGTAATGCGCTTGGGTGCCGAAGTGGACTCGCCGTGGCTGCGTTTCAAGTAGGCCAGCAACGTCTGCTTGTCATCTTCCGACACAGCCTCGCCCGCAGCCGCGTGAGGCAGCCCCGCCTCTTTCATTTGCGTCAGCAAACGATCAACGGGCGCTCCCACTGTTTCTGCGAGCTGCTGTACTGTTACTTGCGCCATGCAAAATTCTCCTTAATACCGTGAAACCCTGATGCCTAGAGTTGAAACGCCTGGTGTAACCTGGCCTATTCACTCTCCTCAGCAAACCAGGGTGCGCGCGCTGTCATGATCAGCTCTCCCGCACGCTCCTCGGTCATATCCGGAATATCCATCAGGTCATCGACACCCTGCTCAGCCAGATCTTCCATAGTAATCACGCTGCGGCTGGCCAATATGTAGGCCAGCTGGCGATCCATACCTTCCATTTCCAACAGGTCTTTAGCTGGCTCGTTGGAACCGAGTTGCTCTTCAGACGCGATCGCCTGAGTCAACAGCGCATCTTTGGCTCGTGCGCGCAATTCCTCAGCGATGTCAACATCAAAGCCATCAACGGCTGTCAGCTCTTCAAGCGGCACGTAGGCCACTTCTTCCAGCGTAGTAAAGCCCTCTTCAACGAGGATCTCCGCCACCTCTTCGTCGATATCCAGCTGTTCCACGAACATCTGAATCACTTCACCCGTCTCAGCCTCATGCTTTTCGGCTGCTTCTTCACTGCTCATAACGTTGATAGTCCAGCCAGTCAGCTCGCTGGCCAGACGCACGTTCTGCCCGGAACGGCCGATAGCCTGCGCCAGATTAGCCTCGGCAACAGCAATATCCATGGTACCGCTGTCCTCATCGACGACAATGGATTCAACTTCTGCCGGCGACATGGCATTGATCACCAGCTGGGCCGGGTTATCGTCCCAAAGAATGATGTCTACACGCTCGTTATCCAACTCGTTGGAAACGGCTTGTACCCGCGAACCGCGCATGCCGACACAGGCCCCGACCGGGTCGATCCGCTGGTCATTCGTCTTCACTGCAATCTTGGCGCGGGAGCCCGGGTCGCGGGCTGCCGCCTTGATCTGAATGACTTCTTCCGCAATCTCTGGAACTTCAATTTTGAACAACTCAATCAGCATTTCCGGGCAGGAGCGGCTCAGCATCAGCTGGGGGCCGCGCGTCTCGGCGCTAATTTCGCGCAAAATGGCACGCACCCGATCGTTCACGCGGAATGTTTCCCGGCCGACCAGTTGGTCGCGCGGCAACAGACCCTCGGCATTGCTGCCCAGATCCACAATCACGTTGTCGCGGGTCACTTTCTTTACCGTGCCCGCAACAAGCTCGCCTACACGTGACAGATACAGCTCAACCACCTGCGCCCGCTCGGCATCCCGCACACGCTGCACAATCACCTGCTTGGCCGTTTGCGCAGCAATACGCCCGAAGCCGACGTTTTCAATAGACTCCTCAAATACGTCGCCGGGCTTCAGGGTAGCCTCTTTCTCAATGGCTTCCTCGGTCGTGAACTGGGTGCCAAGCAACGCCATCTCATCGTCCGGGACCACCAGCCAACGGCGCACAGTGACATAGTCGCCCGTCTTGCGATCGATGGTGACTTCAATATCGGCGTCTTCGTCGAAACGCTTCTTGGTCGCCGTTGCCAACGCCAACTCAATCGCTTCGAAGATAATGTCTTCAGAGACGCCTTTTTCGTTCGAGACGGCCTCAGCCACCATCAGGATTTCTTTACTCATTCGTAGCCTCGTCACTTACGCTGGCCGCATCCTCGATGCGGGGATGAACACGCGCCTTATCCACGGCGCTATAGGGCAACAGATATTCGTGATCGTCTACGCGCACCACGATGTCCTCGCCCTCGATACCTTGCAGTACGCCCTTGAAATTGCGTCGACCCTCGAACGGCCTGCGCAGGCGTAGCTCAACCCACTCACCAAAAAATGGCGGAAAATGTTCCAGGCGAAACAACAGCCGGTCGACACCTGGCGAGGACACTTCGAGCGTATATTCGCCCGCAATGGGATCCTCAACGTCGAGCACCGCGCTCACCTGCAAGCTCACCGCAGCACAATCGTCCACAGTGATACCAGACTGCGCATCAATATAAACGCGCAAAATGCTGTGCTTGCCTTGGGCTGCATACTCGATGCCCCAAAGCTCGAAGCCAAGAGCCACCACCGTTGGCTCCAGCAGTGCCTGCAGTTCCTGTTGCTTGGTCGTCAATTCGACTCCAGTTCCGCCACCGGCGGTTCACCTCGCAAAAAACGCAACAGACGTTTTTCGCAGATACGAAAAAGCCCCATAAAGGGGCTTTGACGAAACGTGCCGCCATTTCGGAGCGGACGACACGTATGTTGGTAGCGGGGGCCGGATTTGAACCGACGACCTTCGGGTTATGAGCCCGACG